>CAYOPW010000069.1:0-11608 GCA_964405975.1 uncultured Hyphomicrobium sp. | reverse complement strand
CCTTGGACCCGCTGATTAAGAGTCAGCTGCTCTACCAACTGAGCTATACACCCGTGCCGCGTATCTGACGGCTGCCCGGCTTTAAGCGCCACGACGGCAAAGGGGCCCGCCGCGCGAGCCCCAGGAACGAATTGCCTCTATCATCCCGGCAGGAGCCTGTCCAGCACACCAGCCCGCTCAAGGCGCTAGTCACCGCCCCGGCAAGCCCCCGCCGGACGGTAAGCTGCGCCTAAGGCCGCAACAGCAAGTGCTCACGCTGCCCAAGCTCAGAAAGCACCATCGCGGACCCTTTGATAACACAATGCATCGGGCTTCGTGTGCCGCGAACCCTGATCCCGACCTGGTGCGTTAGCGCAGCGTCGAGCTTGTCGAGCATCGCGCCCCCGCCTGTTAAATAGATCCCGCGCAGCGTAATCTCGCTCAGCACGTCGGGTGGCAGATCCTCTAGTGAGCGCTCGACAAAGTCGGCGATCATGCTGATCGGCTCAGAAAGCGCCGCGGCAATATCCTTGGGCGTCAGCACCGCCATCTTGGCTAGGCCTGAGCGCACGTCGCGCCCGCGAATATGCACTTCGGCACCGCGCCCATTGATCCTGGACAGCGCCGTCCCAGCTTCAATTTTGATGCGCTCCGCATTGGCCCGGCCGATAAGCAGGTTGTGGGTACGTCGCACGTAGCGAATGATCGCCTCGTCCATGGCGTTGCCAGCGCAGCGTAGCGTGCGCGCAGCAATGACGGAGCCACGCGAAAGCACGGCAATATCTGTCGTACCGCCACCGACGTCGACGACCATCAAGGCCGTACCCTCTTCAACCGAAAGCCCCACGCCCAAAGACGCCGCGACGGGTTCGGCGACGAGATACACTTTTCGCGCACCCAATGACTTTGCCGTGTCGTAAACGGCGCGCCGTTCCACCGGAGTTGCGCCCGCCGGCACGCAGATCAGTATGCGCGGGCGGCGAAAACCTAACATCGTCTTGGCGCGCTTGATGAACTGGCGCAGCATCTCTTCGGTAGCAACAAAGTCGGCAATGAAACCATCGCGCAGCGGATGAACCTCCTCGATGGTTTCAGTCGACCGCCGCACCAGTAGCTTGGCCTTGCGCCCAACAGCAAGCAACTCGCGCCCGCCGCGATATGGGTGCACGGCGACGACGGATGGTTCATCAATGATGATCCCGCGCCCGGCCACATGGACGAGAGTATTCGCCGTGCCCAGGTCTATGGCGATATCATCAGAAAAGGCGCTAGTGACACCCAGCTGCATTGCCCGCTCGTACTCTTGGGCGCATCGCCCATCACGTAGACCAGCTCAAGACGCAGCCCTGCTCGTTCTCACGACTGAGAGCAAATCTTATGCCGGCTTAACCGTTAAGAGATCTAAACCGTCTGCTGAGTGAAGCCAACGCACAGCAAAAAGCAACGCCCGCCACGCCCAAAGGTAAGCGCGGCCGTTGCATTCCCTTTGAGCAAAACAAACTAGATTGCCTGTTGGATCCGGGCGGTTTTCTGCCGCTTAACCATGAGGCGCGTTAGCGCGGAAACATAAGCACGTGCCGAGGCGACCATCGTATCGGTGTCGGCCCCGCGCCCCGTTACCATGCGGCCGCCTTCCTCCAGACGCACCGAGACCTCAGCCTGGGCATCAGTGCCTTCGGTGACGGCGTGCACCTGGTAGAGATCGAGCTTGGCCTCATGCGGCACCAACGTCTTTATGGCATTGAAGGTTGCATCTACTGGGCCATTGCCGACGGCCTGCACGGTATGCTCCGTACCTTCGATGTCGAGTGTCAGCGTCGCCGATTGCGGTCCCATGGTACCGGCGATGACCGTCAGCGACACGACCTTCATGCGGTCGTGCATGTGGGCGATGCCCTCATCCACAATGGCTTCGATGTCCTCATCATAAACTTGCTTTTTGCGATCAGCGAGGCTCTTGAAGCGCAAGAACGCATCTTCAAATGCATTCTCGCCCACCTCGTAACCAAGCTCCTTCAACTTGGTGCGAAACGCATTGCGTCCTGAATGCTTGCCCATGACAAGCGAACTCTTGCTGACGCCAACCGATTCCGGCGTCATGATCTCGTAGGTCTGCTGATACTTCAGGATGCCGTCTTGATGGATGCCGCTCTCATGCGCGAACGCGTTGCGGCCGACGATGGCCTTGTTGTACTGGACAGGGAAATTGGTCACTGCCGACACAAGCTTTGAGGCCCGCGACAGCAGCGTGGTATCAATCCCATACTCATACGGTAGTACGTCGCCGCGCGTACGCATCGCCATAACGACCTCTTCGAGTGCCGCATTTCCGGCCCGCTCGCCGATGCCATTGATCGTGCATTCGATTTGCCTGGCGCCCTCTGCCATCGCTGCGATTGAATTCGCCACAGCAAGGCCCAAGTCGTTATGACAGTGCGTGGAGAAGATCGCCTTGTCGGATTGAGGCACACGTGCGCGCACGGCGCGGAACATGCCCGCGTACTCTTCGGGCGTCGCATAGCCGACGGTGTCGGGCAGGTTGATTGTCGTGGCGCCCGCCTTGATGGCGGCTTCCACGCAACGGCACAGATAGTCGATCGACGTACGTGTCGCGTCCATCGCCGACCACTCGACATCCTCCACGAGGTTGCGCGCCCGTATCACCGTCGCTGTTATGATGTCCAGGACCTCCTCCTCCGTCTTGCGCATTTGATGCGCGAGATGAATGGGCGAGGTCGATACGAACGTGTGGATGCGGCCGCGTTGCGCGTGGCGCACGGCCTCGCCGGCGCGATCGATGTCGGCAAATATTGCACGTGCGAGACCGGCGACCGTCGCCTTCTTCACGCGCTTGGCGATCGCGCTTACGGCTTCAAAGTCGCCGTCCGAAGCCACTGGAAAACCAGCCTCAATAATATCGACACCTAATGCGTCGAGGCAGTCGGCGACTTCGAGCTTCTCTTCAAAGTTCATGGTCGCGCCGGGGCACTGTTCCCCATCGCGCAGAGTCGTATCAAAGATCAAAACCCGATCGGTATTGGTCCTTTCCGCCTCGGGCTTATCGGAATTGGTGCTCATCGGTTCTGTCTTTCCCTTCGGCCAGCCTCCTTGGGGAGCTGGCAATCATCCATCAGCTCTCTCGATTTTCACCCCCTGAGCGCCCGTCCCGGTTCGTCCGGAGACCGCCGAGGCTCAGGGGCTAATAAGGAGGAGGGTAAGAAGCCGATGGGCGCGCGCCGACGGAGCGCAGCGGGCTTCTCCCGCGCGGCTCCTGATGAGGCCAAAATTGGTGGTCGGCTGGCGCATGGCGCTTTTACTAATACATTTGGACCTGATCGGCTAGTGCGACGGGCTATGAATAAGGGTAAAGGGTTGAAGAATTGCAAGCCGGCGTTGGTTATGAGCGCCTGTTTGAAGGTTCTAGCACCGCTTCAGACGCGGCCTAGATGTGCAGGCAGCCCTCGGTAACCCGCACCGCGTTCCCGCCGATTCGCACAATTTCGAGCGCGCCCCCCTCAATGACCAACGTCAGTACGATGGTGCTGGGGCGGCCCATCTCGTAGCCTTGCTCTATCACCCGCTTATGCGCGCCATCGGGCAGATCGTCGAATTCATTGATCACGCCGGCGAAGCCCACTGTCGCCGATCCCGTAGCGGGATCCTCAGGAATACCGAACTTTGGGGCAAACATTCGCGCGTGGAAAGCGGACGCCTTGTGCACGCACTCCCGCGTATAAAGGTAGACACCGTCAATTTCGCTTTCGGGAAAGGCGGCCGCCCAATGCGCGCCACTGATGCGGGCCTTGGCGATTGCTTCAAGTGTGGCGACAGGAATGAAGGCGAAAGCGTTGCCCGAGTTGAAGCGCAAAGCCGTATGGTTTTCGAGGCCAATCTCGCGCGGAAGCAAGCCGATAGCGTCGGCAAGGCGGTCCCGTGATACTAGCGTGCCGGCCTTCTCCGGCAGCTTGGGGGCGTCAAATTCTGCAAAGTGCACCTCTCCGGCACGCAACCGCACCCCAACCCGCACGATTCCAATAGCCTGCTCCAGCGCTATGATTGAATCGCTCTCGCCGTTCACAGGCGGCGTGCGGAGTTCAGCAAGCAGGATCGCCGTCCCGATAGTCGGGTGACCGGCAAAAGGCACCTCACTTTCGGGTGTGAAAATTCGCACCTTGGCCGAATGTGCCGGGTTGTCGGCGTTCAGAACAAAGACCGTCTCGGATAGATTTAACTCGCGCGCGATCTGCTGCATCTGATCTGAAGTCAGCACGTCCGCCTCATGCACGACCGCAAGCGGGTTTCCGCCAAAACGGCGATCGGTGAAGACATCGAGCGTGTAAAACTGCAACGGCATGAGGCAAGGCTCCCGGTAAGGCGAGCGCACTGTGAAGCAGGCGCCCGCCGGGTCAAGCGGCCAAGAGCGCGCGCAACAATACTTTGGCATAGTCCGGTATCGTGTGTGCGCTGATATCGCTACGGCTGCGCACTATGACCACGTCGGCAAGTTCAGGCACTTGCTGCTGGCGCACGTATTCGAGGATGCAAGCTTTGAGCGCATCGCTCCCCAGCGCGCTTCGCCATTCGACAGCAATTGAGACGTGTGGGCCCGATGTGGTGACGAGATAGCCCGGTGCACGCGCCAGGTCCTCAGGCTTCAGTCCGGTTTCTTCGCGCAGCTCGCGGGCGGTGCCCGCATCGATATCGATCACCTCCCCGCACACGTCGTGCTCGTCGATAAAGCCGCTTGGCGGATAGGCGAGCCCTTGATTGACATTGCCTTCCGTTTGACGGCCGAGCATCACATGCCCTTCAGCAGAGCGGATCACGGCCGAGCCGAAACCATCGCGCACGCCTGCGTCGGGGTAGCCCAGTTCACGCCAATAAAGAAAACTCTTGAAGTCAGTGCGCAGAAGCGTGGCGGTGAAAACGTTGTGCTCAAATGTGCACGTACGCAAAAGATGCACGGCTCCATCATAGAGTTTCGGACTGAAGGAACGGCGCTTCTCCCAGTGCGCGGCGATCTCCTCTGCGTGCCGCGCGGCAAAGGGCCACGCTTCCGGTGCGACGCTAAGAACACAACGCGTCACGCGCACAACGCCTCCCTCGGCGATACTGTCGAGCCTATCCGTCATGTTCGATCGTTTTTTTCCCCAGCGCAATCGAAGACGGTGCGCACGCACATTGCGATAATTCCTACGCCCAAGGCCTATACCCAGAACGAGAAAAACAGAAATCATAGTTTCGCCGTCGACGAACCACGTTCTGTCCACGATCGCAGAGTGAAATTCATAATCAAGCGCACGGGATGCACTCACAGCGTTCGCATCCCATCCGCCTCGAGACGCGCTTTAAGTCGAGGGAGAGAAAAAGGCAATCCGGCTAGGGGATCGGCTTAAGAGTTTGAGCCATGCTGGACTGTCAGGGGGATCATACCCACACCCGCCGCGTTTGCATCGGCACATGCAATCGCTGGCACATTGGCTTCGGAACTGGCGGCGCGAAAACCATCGCGGCGTCGCCGGAGCGGACGGCGGAGGCTCCCCGCTTCTCTGCCGTCCGTTTCTTTCGCGCGCGCTCGTCTTATGGCCTCAAATGGCCAGGTGGCGAGCACTGCACGGAAGGCTCGCGCGGTCGCAACCACACGTCAGCTCCCCAAAGCGACCACGCGGGTCTTCCGGCGAAAGTTTCGCAACGAAAGCACCCGCGCGCGTCCGTGGGGTTAGAACATTCCAAAGCAGCCGTAGCCTTTTTTGCCACAGCCAAAGTAACCCAAGATTGGGGCTGAACAACAGAATTGACCCCTCTTGCACCGCCACGTCTTGACCTTGCCGCTCACCGTCGCTTTGCGGCACACGCCCGAGCGCGGCGCCTTCTTGGCCTCAGCACCTGATATCGTACCGGAGACTACCGAGCCGCTGAATGCAATCGCTAATGCCAGCAAGAAAATTGAGAAAATTCGGATCATGTCGTCCTCCCGTTTCACGCATTAAGAAGGACACTATAAACGAAATTAACGAAACGATCGCGCACAAGCGTGATGCACATGTTCGCAAATGGGGCGTGCGCACGTGCAAGCCTCGCACGCCCCGAATTATCCTCGCAAAGCTTATAATGAGAAATGGCGGTTTTACAGACAGCCAAGCAGCTTTGAACCGCAAGTATAATAGTTCATCCACTCTGCCGAGCAGCAGGGCTGATCCTTGCGGCATCGCCAAGTCTTGGTCTTGCCGTTCGATTTTCTGTGCCGACAGGTCTTGTAGCCCTTCTTCGCCTGTGCAGCGAAGGATGCAGACAAGTCAAGCGGAAGCGGAGCTGCGGCAAGCGATGCTGCTAGCGCTATACCAATAAGCAGACGCAACATGATGAGACTCCCTCGTAGGGCTGCCATTGACCCGCTGAATATGCCTTGCGTTTATGGCGGCCGGTTGTTGCGGCCCTTCCTCAGTTGCGATCCTTATCCACGAGCGCTTTAGCCTTGATCCAAGGCATCATCCCGCGCAGACGCTGGCCCACCTCCTCGATCGGATGAGCATCGTTCATGCGTCGTGTCGCCTTGAACTTCGGCTGTCCCGCCTTGCACTCTCGGATCCACTCGGAGGTAAAGGCGCCGGTCTGAATGTCCTTCAAAACCTTGCGCATTTCCGCCTTTGTACGCGCGTTGATAATGCGCGGACCACTGACATACTCGCCAAACTCCGCCGTGTTGGACACCGAGTAGTTCATATTGGCGATGCCGCCCTCATAGATGAGATCGACAATAAGCTTCACTTCGTGCAGGCACTCAAAGTATGCCATCTCCGGCGCATAGCCGGCCTCGACCAGGGTCTCGAACCCAGCGCGGATCAGCTCCACCAGGCCACCGCACAAGACGACTTGCTCGCCAAAGAGGTCGGTCTCGCATTCCTCCTGGAATGTCGTTTCAATAATGCCTGAACGCCCGCCGCCGACGGCAGACGCATACGACAAGAAGAGATCGTGCGCGTTGCCGCTCTTGTCCTGATGTATGGCAAGCAGGCATGGCACGCCGCCGCCCTTTTGATATTCGCCGCGCACGGTATGACCAGGCCCTTTCGGAGCCACCATACCGACATCAAGGTCATCGCGCGGCTCGATGAGATTGAAGTGCACATTGAGGCCGTGCGCGAACATCAAGGCCGCGCCCTTCTTGAGGTTGGCTGCGAGATGGTCCTTGTAAATATCGGCCTGCAACTCGTCTGGGGTGAGCATCATGACGACGTCGGCCCACTTGGCCGCCGCCGCCACGTCCATCACCTTCAACCCTTCCTTTTCCGCCTTTTGTGCACTCGCCGACCCCTTGCGAAGGGCGATTGTAACTTCCTTCACGCCACTATCGCGCAAGTTCAATGCGTGCGCGTGGCCTTGGCTGCCGTAACCAACGATCGCGACCTTTTTGGTCTTGATGAGATTGATGTCGGCATCACGATCGTAATAAACGCGCATGGCTCCCTCTTGGCTCTTGGGTCTTGATAAAGACGGTTTCTGGAATCTGCGGGCGCCGTATTGGGAAACGTCGCCGGGGTGGCAGGACGGGCGAACCTACTACCGGCTCGCCTGAATTTTCAATGCATTCGCTCCTCTAGAGGCTCGACGGGCCGCGGCTGATTGCAGCAATACCGGTTCGTGCGACCTCGACGAGACCCAGCTCGGTCATGATCTGGATAAACTGTTCGATCTTCGAGGTGCGGCCCGTAATCTCGAAGACAAAGTGTTCGGTCGAGGCGTCGATAACGTTGGCGCGGAATATCTCGGCCAAACGCAACGCTTCGATGCGTCTTTCACCTTTGCCCGAGATCTTAATGAGCGCCAGCTCGCGCTCCAACGAGCTACCCTCAAGCGTCAGGTCGAGCACACGATGGACAGGAACCAGCCTTTCCAATTGATGCTTGATCTGTTCGATGACGTCGGGCGTACCGCGTGTGACGATTGTGATGCGCGAAAGGTGTTTCTCGTGCTCCGTCTCCGTCACTGTCAGTGAATCGATGTTGTAGCCGCGTCCGGAAAAAAGTCCGATGACGCGCGCCAGCACACCCGGTTCATTGTCGACGAGCACGGACAGCGTGCGCGAGACAACGTCCTGCACGACTCCGGGTCCAACGTAGTGGCTCTTTGAGGAGCGATTGGTAGTAATATTCGGCATAGTCGTGACTACTCTTGTTTCGGTTTGGCTGCGGCCGGCGGCGACTTGCCCTTGGGCGGCACCTTTGACTCAGGAAAGAGCGTCTTGAAAAACAGCGGGAACCCGTGCTCGTCGACGAGCTTCTTAAAGTCGTCGACGTAGGACACCGGCATCTTGTAGTTGGCGAACGCCGCGGTGATGCGCCGCCCCATGGCATCGGCCAGCATTCGCGGGCTTGGGGCACCCTGCTTCTTCAAAGTTTGAGCGGGCACGCGCGAGTAAACCAGCGCAAGTACTTGCGTCTCCATATAGTCTTGTGCGATGCACGCCTCGAGTGCCTTGGTGTACGCCTCGGAAAGCATATGCGTCCTATAGCAAGCGTCGATGAACTCGTACGCACGGCTCGCGCCGCGTCTGCCCTGCAAGGCGGCAAGCCGCGTCGCCGCATCCTTGATATTGGCGATCTGATCCCACTCCGGGGGCGATTGGGCCTGCGGCGGGCTCGCCCCAGCGAGGAGAACACCGGTCGCAAGGGCTGCAACGATCTGGCGCGATTTCATACCAGCACCTTGCCCTCGTCGCCGATCGCCTCTTCAACCTCCTCATCGGTGACGTCTTCACCAAGCAACATTTCGTTGTGTGCTTTGCCGGACGGAATCATTGGGAAGCAGTTGGCAAGAGTGGCGACGCGGCAATCGAAAATGACGGGGCCTTTCACGTCGATCATTTCGCGGATCGCATCATCAAGATCAGCGGGGTTCTCGCAGCTCATGCCCGTCCAGCCATAAGCTTCTGCCAGTTTGACGAAGTCTGGCAGGCTTTCGGTATAGCTGTGCGATAGCCGGTTGCCATGCAATAGCTGCTGCCATTGGCGCACCATGCCCATGTATTGGTTGTTCACGATGAACACCTTGACCGGCAGGTCGAACTGCACGGCGGTGGAGGCCTCTTGCATGTTCATCAGGATGGATGCATCGCCCGCAATGTCGATCACGAGCGACTTAGGGTGGGCCAGCTGAGCGCCAATAGCCGCCGGCAGCCCATAACCCATGGTGCCAAGGCCGCCTGACGTCATCCATCGGTTTGGTTCCTCGAAATGGAAGTATTGGGCCGCCCACATTTGATGTTGGCCAACTTCAGTCGTGATGTAGGGATCGCGATCCTTAGCCAGCTCATAAAGCCGCTCCACCGCATACTGCGGCATGATCACGTCGCGCGAATTCTTGTAGGAAAGCGATTTCTTGGCGCGCCACTGGTCGATCTCCTTCCACCAGGCCTTGTGGGCGGCCTTATCAAGTTGCGGCGCCTTCGACTTCCAAATGCGCAGCATGTCCTCAAGCGTATAGGCGACATCGCCGACTATTGGGATATCGACACGCACGTTCTTGTTGATCGATGAGGGATCGATATCGATGTGAATCTTTTGCGAACCGGGTGAAAAAGCGTCGATGCGTCCTGTGATGCGATCGTCGAAGCGCGCACCAACGGCAACCATGACGTCGCAATCGTGCATCGCGAGGTTGGCTTCATATGTGCCGTGCATTCCTAGCATACCCAGCCACTGCTTGTCGGACGCGGGATAGGCGCCAAGCCCCATCAGCGTGGAGGTGATAGGAAAGCCGGTTAACCGCACAATTTCGCGCAATAGTTGGCTCGCCTTGGCGCCGGAATTGATCACACCGCCACCCGTATAGAAAAGCGGCCGCTTGGCGTTGATCAAAAGGTCCACCGCTTCACGCACCGCCGTCTGGTCGGGTTTCATGCGCGGCTTGTAGGTTTTGTGCGCGATATTCGACGGACCGACGTAATTCCCAGTCGCAAATTGGATGTCTTTGGGAATGTCCACCACGACCGGACCCGGGCGTCCGGCCTTCGCAATGTAGAAGGCCTCGTGAAGCACGCGCGCAAGGTCGTTGACATCCTTCACCAGCCAGTTGTGCTTTGTGCATGGCCGCGTAATGCCAACCGTATCGCACTCCTGGAAAGCATCGTTACCGATCAGGTGCGTCGGCACCTGTCCACAGATGCAAACGACTGGAACAGAATCCATGAGCGCGTCGGTGAGGCCGGTAACGGAATTCGTGGCGCCTGGGCCCGACGTGACCAGCACGACACCAACCTTGCCGGTCGAGCGGGCATAGCCTTCCGCTGCGTGCACGGCCCCGCCCTCCTGGCGAACGAGCACGTGCTTCACCTTCTCCTGCTGGAACAGTTCATCATAAATCGGCAGGACTGCCCCGCCGGGATAGCCAAAGATGTGCTCGACACCTTGGTCGGAGAGCGCCGCGATTACCATTTCGGCGCCCGTCATTGTGCGTGCCATCACTTACCCCACAAGAAGAATGCCGCCGAAGCGCGTCCCAGATGCCAAAGGATCCATCCGGCTGCAGCCGGCGGCCTGATCGTTGGCTTGCAACCTATGGCCGGGAGAATGGGCGGTCAATCCTAACTATCAATAAATGTTGTGGCAGACGCTACCAAAGTTTCCATTTGTTTCTCTGATATATGATTCCACGTAATCATATTTCCTCGGACCCACGTTAGCTGCCTTTTGGCATACTGTCGCGTCTCCGCTTGCGCCTGGCCTATGGCCGCCTTGCGATCTATTTCACCTCGCATGAGTTGCATCAGCGGACGAACGCCAAGCGCGTTCATGATGGGCAAGGAAGGATCCAGTCCCGCTGCGAACAGCCGTTCCACTTCCTCCAAGGCCCCATGCGCGATCATTGCCTCAAAGCGGGCGTCAATGCGCCTGTGCAGTTCTTCACGCTCAGGCGCCACAACCAGGCGAACGGCGTCGGCTTCCTTGAGCAAGGGCTCACCGGGCCGGCGCTGCCAGTCCAAAAGTGAAATTCCAGTTGCGTCCAGGACCTCTAAGGCTCGCACAATGCGTTGCGTATCGTTGGGCACCAAATTCTCCGCCATCTCCGGATCGCGGCTGGCAAGAACCCGATGCAGTTCTTTTGCTCCAAGCGATTCCGCCTTTCCGCGCCAGTGTGCACGAACATCGTCCGGCGTTGGGGGTATGGGAGAAAGGCCTTCCAGAAGCGCCTTGAAATAGAGTCCTGTTCCGCCGACGAAGATGGGCCGCACGCCGTCGGCACGCAGGTTATCGAATACCCACTCAGCATCGGTGCGATAGCGTCCCACCGAATAGGGATCGCTCCCATCGACGAACCCAAAAAGCGTGTGCTGGATTCGTGCTTCGTCCTCTTCGCTCGGGCGCGCAGTGAGAATGCGCAAATTGCGATAGACCTGCATGGAGTCGGCGTTGATGACGACACCGTTATAGTGCTCAGCCAGGCGCATTGCGAGACCCGACTTTCCGCTCGCTGTCGGTCCTGCGATGAGAATGGGGCGCTGGTCGCTCATGCCAGCAAGAGGTAACGCCTCCATGCGCAAGCGCAAGCCGCAGACATCGCCATTACACGAGGCTCATTGCCCATTTTGCTTCTGAGCAGCAAAAGGCGGGCAAAAAAGAAGGGGCAGGCA
>CAYOPW010000068.1:10397-12394 GCA_964405975.1 uncultured Hyphomicrobium sp. | reverse complement strand
TCGGTCGTCACCAGCGAGGCAGAGAAGCCTTCTTTGCCTGCGCGCCCGGTGCGCCCAATGCGGTGCACGTAGTCGTCAGACTGCCAGGGCAGGTCGAAATTGAATATATGGCTGACGTCGGGGATGTCGAGCCCGCGTGCTGCAACATCACTTGCTGCGAGCAGCATAAGATCGCCGGAGCGGAACTTGTCGAGCGTCTCCATGCGGCTCTTCTGGTCCATGTCGCCGTGCAATGCGCCCGCACTGAAGCCATGCTTGACGAGCGATTTGTGCAGAATTGCGACCTCCACCTTGCGATTGCAGAAGATGATGGCGTTGCGAACGTTCTGGCTTCCAATCAGTTCGCGCAGGATTTCGCGCTTAGCCCAATCCTCCCCGCTTGCGCAGAAGCGGAAACGTTGGGTGATCGTCTTGGCCGCGGTGGCTGGCGGTGCCACTTCGACCCGCTCAGGGTTCTTGAGAAACTGACTGACTAGGCGGGTGATTTCCGGCGGCATGGTGGCAGAGAAGAACAGCGTCTGGCGGCGCGGCGGCAGCAGCTTGCAGATCTTCTCGATGTCGGGAATGAAGCCCATGTCGAGCATGCGGTCTGCCTCGTCGATGACGAGGATCTCTACGCCCATCAGCATGAGTTTGCCGCGTTGGAAGTGGTCGAGAAGGCGGCCTGGAGTGGCGATGAGCACATCGACGCCGCGGTCGAGCTTGCGATACTGATCGTCGAATGAGACGCCGCCGATCAGGAGCGCCAAGTTTAGCTTGTGGTTGACACCGTACTTCTCAAAGCTCTGCGCCACCTGGGCCGCAAGTTCGCGCGTCGGCGCCAAGATCAACGATCGTGGCATGCGCGCACGTGCTCGCCCTGTTTCCAGCCGCGTAATCATCGGCAACACGAATGAAGCGGTCTTGCCGGTGCCCGTCTGGGCAATACCGAGCACGTCACGCCCCGTTACGGCGATAGGAATGGCTTCAGCTTGAATGGGTGTCGGCGTCTTGTAGCCGGCGGTATCGATGGCCGCCTGCACCTTGGGGCTGAGACCAAGCTCAGCGAAGGTCTTTGTATCCAAAAGTCAACGTCTCCGTCTGCGTTCATACCGGCCCGCGCAACGCCATGAGGCGACAGCGGACGACGGAGCGCAGGGGTAGGAGGATTCGCCTAATGCGGCAAAGCAAGGAAATGGGTCTCGAAAAGGGACTAATAGAATAGCTTCCCCTGCGCTCGAGCCACTTGTGTGCTGACATAGCATTGTGAAAAACGCAAGGCAAACCATGAGGATGCGGCGCGTGATCGCGGTAGTGGCGCAATCTCGCAACAATCGTCTAGGGCAAACTGGGGCTCAGTCCTTATAGATCCAGCGCCCCAGCAATCCACCGGCAAGACCGCCCAGAATGGGCGCCACCCAGAAGAGCCACACTTGCGCTATGGGCTCGCCGAGAGCGACGACGGCCGTCGCCAGACTGCGTGCGGGATTGACCGAGGCGTTCGAGACGGGGATGGCCATGATGTGAATAGCTGCCAGCGTGACGCCGACGGTGATCGGCGCAAAATCCGGGGGGGCATGTTCGGAAGTCACGCCCATGATAACGAATACGAGAAAAGCGGTGAGCAACGCCTCGATGAGAAATACGGCATAAATCGAATAGCCGTCGGGTCCGCCATACATGTTTGAGGCGAAATTGCCGGCCTGGAAGCCGGCGATCTTGCCTGTCGCAATGAGATAGAAGACGAAAGCCGCAGCGATACCGCCTAGGCACTGGGCCACGATGTAGGGCACGGCTGCCGACGCCTCGAAGCGCTTAGCGATCGTCAGGCCAAGTGTGACAGCGGGATTGTAGTGGCCTCCTGACAAGTGGCCGATGGCAAACAGCGTCGCCATGACGGTAAAGCCAATCGAGAATGCGACGCCCAAAACGCCCGCGTTGGGGAAGGAAAAAATGGCAGCGGCGACGACCGACGCCACCAGCATGAATGTACCGACAAATTCTGCGGCCAGCGCCTT
>CAYOPW010000068.1:0-10297 GCA_964405975.1 uncultured Hyphomicrobium sp. | reverse complement strand
AAATATCCAAATCGTGCGCGAAGGCGGCGTGTTCTTGAATAAAGCGGAAGCGCGCTTCCGGCTTCGACCCCATCAGCGCATTCACCGCATCTGAGATCGCGCTTCGCTCGCCGTTTCCAATTTCAACCCGCAGCAAAGTGCGGCGTTTGGGGTCCATGGTCGTTTCTTTGAGCTGGGAAGCATTCATCTCGCCCAAGCCTTTGAAGCGGCTGATCTCAATCTTCTTGTCGGCCTTGAATTCGCTCGCGATCAAGTCGTCTTTATGTTTTTCGTCGCGCGCATAGGCCGATTTGGCACCTTGTGTCAGCTTGTAGAGCGGGGGCACTGCTAGATAGAGGTGACCGTTTTCAATAAGCTCGGGCATCTGCTGATAGAAGAACGTGATGAGCAACGAGGCGATGTGCGCGCCGTCGACGTCGGCATCTGTCATGACGATCACGCGCTCGTAGCGCAATTCTTCATCGCGGTATCGCGATCCCGTGCCCGCGCCAAGCGCTTGGATCAAGTCGGCGAGGAGCTGGTTTTGCGCGAGCTTGGCAGATGAGGCGTTCGCGACGTTGAGGATTTTGCCGCGCAGGGGCAGCACGGCTTGGGTCTCGCGCATGCGCGCGCTCTTGGCCGAACCGCCCGCTGAATCGCCCTCGACGATGAAAATCTCGGTCCCCGCGGCTTGGCGAATGGTGCAGTCGGCAAGCTTGCCGGGCAGGCGCAGCTTGCGCGTTGCCGACTGGCGGCCGAGCTCCTTTTCCCGCCGGCGCTTAAGGCGGATTTCAGATTGGTCAATGGCCCATTCCAGCAGCTTGGTTGCCTGCGCTGGGCTGTCAGCGAGCCAGTGATCGAAGGCGTCGCGCACGGTAGTCTCAACAACACGGGCGGCCTCCTGCGTCGCGAGGCGGTCCTTGGTCTGGCCCTGAAACTCCGGCTCGCGAATGAAGACGGACAACATGGCGGCCGCCGTGCCCATCACGTCTTCGGCGGTGATTTGGCTTGCGCGGCGATTGCTGACCAACTCGCCATAGGCCCTCAATCCTTTCGAGAGCGCCTGGCGCAGGCCGTTTTCATGCGTTCCGCCGTCAGGTGTCGGCACCGTATTGCAGTAGGAGCGTACGAAGCCGTCATTGTCGCCCACCCAGGCGATCGCCCATTCCACCGAGCCGTGACCGTTCGTCTTGGCGGAGCGGCCTGAGAAGACGTCCTTGGTGACGAGCATCTGCCCGTTGATCTCGGAAAGGAGATATTCCTTAAGGCCACCGGGAAAGTGGAATGCCGCCTCCGCCGGAGTATCATCGGAAATGAGGGAGGGATCGCAGCTCCAACGGATCTCGACGCCGCCGAAGAGATAGGCTTTGGAGCGCGCCATCTTGAACAGCCGCGCCGGCTTAAAGGCGGCCCCGCGTCCGAAGATCTTGGCATCCGGCTTAAAGCGCACCTTCGTACCGCGCCGGTTTCGGATCGAGCCAAGCTTTTCCAGTTTGGTCTGGGGCACGCCGCAATGAAACACCATGCGGTAGAGCTGCTGGCCGCGCGCGACCTCGACTTCCATTTCCTCCGACAAGGCATTGACGACGGAGACGCCCACACCGTGGAGTCCGCCCGACGTATTGTAGACCTTGCCGTCGAATTTTCCGCCTGAGTGCAGCGTGGTCATGATCACTTCCAGCGCCGACTGCTTTTTGTATTTGGGATGCGGGTCGACGGGGATGCCGCGGCCGTTGTCGGCAACAGTGAGGAAGCTGTCGGCATCGAGGCTCACTTCGATCCAGGTTGCGTGCCCGGCGACAGCCTCGTCCATGGAATTGTCGATCACCTCGGCGAAGAGGTGATGCAGCGCCTTTTCGTCGGTGCCGCCAATGTACATGCCCGGACGCCGGCGCACAGGCTCCAGGCCCTCCAACACCTCGATGTCAGCGGCGGTGTAGGCATCTGAAGCGTCTGCGGTCGGGCGGGTTCGGCCCTTCTTTTTGGTCATGAAGGTTTCGAGTGCCGAGAAAAGGTCGCGTTGTGGTCGGGCCATGCGTCGCGTTCCAGTTTGGCGAAGCGGTTTCCGCCGAGCGCGAAACGCGAGCACGAGAGCCGACTCAAGCGAATCTCTTGAGGTTACGGTGCGTTACGTCGCACGGAGCCCGGCCGTTTGGCAAGCCTGTGGCGGGGGTGCAACGGCCTTAAATATGGGCCGGAACGTTATCAATCAGCCGCGTTTTGCCGAGGTGGGCGGCGGCGAGGACCCGCAGCGGGCGAGTTGTGCGGGCACTCAACACTTTGAGAGTGCCGGCTTCTCGTACCGCGACATAGTCGATCTTGGTGAAGCCGGCGCGCTCAAGCGTCTGCACCGCTGAAGCGCAAATCTCATCGAGTGCGGCAAGTTGAGGTTCGCCCTTGGGCCATCCCGGCTCGGGCAGGAGCGGCGTAGGGCGCGGGGCCTTGTGGCGACTGGCATCGCCGTCTGGGGCCTGCATCGCACGCGTTGCCTCGGTTGCCACTTGGCAAATCACGCGGTGGAGCTCAGGAGCGATGGCGCGCTCGGCGGGCGACAGGTAGGCGTTGCGTGAGGACATCGCTAGCCCGTCCGCCTCTCGCACCGTGGGCACGTTAACAATCTCAAGCGGCAGGTTGAGGTCGCGGACCAACTGCCGAATGACACAAAGCTGTTGGTAGTCCTTCTCGCCGAAAAGCGCGAAGTTGGGCGCCGCCGCAACAAAGAGCTTGCAACACACGGTTGCAACCGCGCCAAAGAAGTGGGGCCGCGCCACCGATTCGAGACCAAGGGCAGCGCCGCCTGGAGTGATGGCCGTGGCAAAGCCTTCCGGGTACATGTCTTGTGCGGTGGGCGCCCAAACAAGATGGGCGCCGGCTTGGGCAAGTTTGGCGAGATCACCTGCCTCATCGCGCGGGTAGCGGGTCAAGTCCTCGTGCGGGGCAAACTGGCTCGGGTTAACGAAAATGGAGACTAAAGTGCGATCGGCGATTTCTGTGGCACGCCGGACCAGCGCCAAGTGGCCGGCGTGTAGCGCTCCCATTGTGGGAACGAGGGCCGCGGCCTGGCCGGCCTTGCGCCAGCCAGCTGTCATTTGGCGCAACTCAGCAACTGTGCGGACGCTATCAAGCTGATTTTGCGGCACTTCGGCCTCGCGTTTTGCCCCAATAGAACCGGCGCGAAGCTCCATCAGGCCGAAGCAGGCGTCAAGAGTGTAAGAATTTGGCTTGGCGAGCGCGACAGGCGGCGATTTGCTAGACTGCAATTAATCGAATCGTTTGCGGCGGGGCGCGACGAGGACAACATGGTTGCTTTGAAAAGAGCGGATTTCGGAGACGAGGTGCGCGACACGTCAGATTTGCCCCCGCGCGATGAGATTGCGGCTCACCATCTCATAGACGAAATGCGGTTGCTTGACCGCCTGATCGAGCGCGCCATGTTCAGCGAGGATGAGCGCCGCCGCGCCGCCGAGATCGCGCGCCGACTCGTCTATTCCGCACGCGCTAATCAAGGCAAGCACGCTGGCGTCGACGCCTTCATGCGCGAGTACGGGCTGTCGAGCGAGGAAGGCGTGATCTTAATGTGCCTCGCCGAGGCGCTGCTGAGAATTCCCGACAGCGAAACAGCTGACGAACTCATCGCCGACAAGATTGCCGGTGGCGACTGGGAACGCCATCTGGGCCATTCCGACAACCTGTTCGTTAACGCTTCGACCTGGGCACTGCTGCTGACGGGACGCATCGTCAAGCTTCGCGAAGCTCGGGGTGCTAACCCGCTCAATGCACTCAAGCGGCTGGTTGCGCGCTCAGGAGAACCGGTCATCCGCCAGGCCGTGCGCCAGGCCGTCAAGGTCCTTGGAGATCAGTTTGTGCTCGGGCGCACTATAAAGGAGGCGCTGGCGCGCGCCCAAGACTACGAGCAAGAGGGCTATCTCTTCTCCTACGATATGCTGGGTGAGGCGGCGAAAACGGAGAAGGATGCCGACATTTATTTCGAGCGCTACATGGGCGCGGTCGATGCTATTGGTTTGGCAGCAGGGCCATTTACCAGCGCGCATCTAGACGCACTTTATGCGCGCCCTGGATTATCGGTGAAGCTCTCAGCGCTGCATCCGCGGTTCGAGCCCGGCAAAAAGGAGCGGCTTGCCGCAGAGCTCGGACCCCGGCTCGTCACCATTGCGCGCGCGGCTCGGGCACGCGGGCTTGCTATCACAATCGATGCAGAAGAGCAGGACCGGTTGGAGCCATCGCTCGACTTCTTCGCTTCAACATTTACAAATCCGGCGCTCGATGGCTGGAACGGTCTCGGTATCGCGGTTCAGGCTTACGGCAAGCGCACCATTCCCGTCTTGCGCTGGCTGCGCCGGTTGGCAGAGCGCCAGGGCAAGCGTATCCCCGTCCGGCTCGTCAAGGGCGCGTATTGGGACAGCGAGATCAAGTGGGCGCAAGAACGCGGGCTTGCCGACTACCCGGTGTTGACGCGCAAGCTGCACACCGACGTGTCGTTCCTTGCTGGAATGCGGCTCTTGCTCAGCGACTCAAAGGCCTTTTACCCGCAATTTGCAACGCATAACGCGCACGCACTTGCTGCTGCTCACGTGGCGGCCGGGGCCACAACGTTTGAATTCCAGCGCCTGCACGGCATGGGCGAGGCCCTCTACGAGGAGGTCGTCGGTGAGAATAAGCTCGGCCGGCCTTGCCGCATCTATGCGCCCGTTGGCGGTCATGAGGATCTGCTGGCGTATCTTGTGCGCCGTCTACTGGAGAACGGTGCCAATACCTCGTTCGTAAACCGGCTGTCGGACGACGAGGCGCCAGTCGGCGACATGATCCGCGATCCCGTGGCGAAGGCCGAGTACGAGCGGACCACCGACCGAGGTAGCGTGCAGCTTATGCCGCGGCCAACCGAAATCTACCTGCCGGCGCGCAAGGCGAGCAGCGGCTTGGCGCTGAGTGATCCATCAGTGCGCGCGCAGCTCTATATGGAAATGGATGCGGCCCTCGATGGGGAATTCGAAGCAGGCCCGATCGTATCAGGCGAAGCGACCATTGGCGGCGACGCGGCCGGTTTGGTCACCTGTCCGCATGATAATCGCGAGCGCATTGGTACCGTGCGTATTGCCACGCCTGCACAGGTTGAGGCAGCTATCGAAAGTGCTAATGCCGCCCATCATGCGTGGGACCAGCGTGGTGGTGCGAGCCGCGCAGAAGTGCTGGAGGTTGCCGCTGATCTTTTCGAGCGGAACCGTGCGCGCCTTATGACTGTGCTTGTGCGTGAAGCGGGCAAGACGCTCGAAGGCGCACAAGGCGATGTGCGCGAAGCGGTCGACTATCTGCGCTATTATGCCTGCGACGCACGCCGTCTATTTAGCGGGCCGGTGACGCTGCCAGGCCCGACTGGCGAATTGAATACGCTTGATCTGCGCGCGCGCGGCGTATTTGCGTGCATTTCGCCTTGGAATTTTCCATTGGCTATTTTCACCGGGCAAGTGGCGGCCGCCTTGGCGGCGGGCAATACCGTGCTCGCCAAACCGGCCGAGCAAACGCCTATCGCCGCATACCTGGCAACAACGCTTCTGCTTGAGGCTGGCGTGCCGCCGGACGTGCTGCACCTGCTGACCGGCAGCCCCAACGTAGGCAAGGCGCTTGTGCGTGATGTGCGCGTTGGCGGCATTGCCTTTACCGGATCCAATGTCACGGCTTGGGCAATCCAAAAGGCTCTCGCCGAGCGTCAAAATGCCATCGTGCCCTTCATCGCAGAGACCGGCGGCATCAACGCGATGATCGCCGACTCGACAGCGCTGCCTGAGCAGGTGGTGCGTGACTGCGTTCGCTCCGCCTTCGATTGTGCGGGGCAGCGCTGCTCGGCTGCGCGCGTGTTATTTCTGCAGGACGATGCAGCCGACCATGTGACCGATATGTTGGTTGGTGCGGTCGAGGCACTGGATGTCGGCGATCCATTCAACTATGCGACAGATATTGGGCCGGTGATTGACGAAGTCGCACAAGATCGCCTTGAAGCACACAAGATTCGCATGCAGCGCGATGGCCGCCAGCTCGTCGATCTTTTACTGCCGGAACATTGCCGCGTTGGCACATATGTAACGCCTGCCATATACGAGATCGACGGCTTGGACACTTTGGAGGGCGAGGTGTTTGGGCCGATCCTCCACGTCATCCGCTATGAGCGCGGGCATCTCGACAACGTCATCGAGGCCGTCAACGCGTCTGGCTACGGTCTTACATTGGGCCTGCACAGCCGCATCGAGGCGGTGGCCGATTACGTTGCCGAACATGCACGCGTGGGTAATCTCTACGTCAATCGCAATCAAATTGGAGCAGTCGTTGGCGTGCAGCCCTTTGGCGGCGAGGGCCTTTCAGGTACGGGACCGAAGGCCGGTGGGCCCAATACGTTGCGGGCTTATGCCGTAGAGCGCGTTCGCACGACCGACATCACGGCGACAGGCGGGAACCTGGAACTGCTCACGGCCACGGTCGAAGATAACTGATGCCACATCGCGGATGTTGCGGGGAGCAGCGTGGCACGCCATCCTTGCAAGGTGTTATGGCAGCCTGCCCGGAACCCCGCCAATGACGAAGCGTCCGCCGTCCAGCACGAAGCCATCGAAGGGTTCAGCGCCGCAAGTGGGTGCTGGACAACGTCCTGTAGAGGGCGATGACAAAGTGAACCTTCCTAGCGAGCGCGCATCCGATTCAGACGTTGCCGCGTTCATCGAAAAAATGAAGACGATGGCGCCCGTTACTGCCGACGGCCGCGGGCGCCTCATCTTTGCCATGGACGCCACAATGAGCCGCGCGCCCACCTGGGACATGGCACTCCAACTTCAAGGAGACATGTTCCACGCGGTGAAGCAGGTGGGCGGACTCGATGTGCAGCTCGTCTACTTCCGAGGTATGGGTGAGTGCCGGGCCTCCAAGTGGGTATCTGACCCGGATGCACTGGCACGCCTGATGACGAGCGTCGCTTGTCAGGGTGGGCTCACGCAAATCGGCAAGGTGCTCAAGCATGCTATTGACGAGAGTGGTGGCCGAAAGGTCAACGCACTGGTCTTCGTCGGCGACTGTATGGAGGAGGACATCGATCAGTTATGCGCGCATGCCGGGGAATTAGCGCTATTGGGTGTGCCCGTTTTCCTTTTCCAGGAGGGCGAGGATGCTCGTGCCGAGCGCGCTTTCCGCGAGCTTGCGCGCCTTACCAATGGGGCCTTCTGCCGCTTTGATCGCGGCTCCGCCCGGCAGCTGCGCGAACTTCTCACTGCGGTGGCCGTCTATGCCGCGGGCGGTCACAAGGCGCTGCTGGCTTTGAGTGGCAAACGTGAGGGTGCAGGGGCTCGTCGGCTTCTGACGCAACTCAAGCCACCTGGTCGCTGAGGCGCGATGATATATCTCATCTTAGGATTTGCCGCTCTGGCTGCTGGGCTGCTCGTTTTACGCGCCTTTGTAGGCGCTAACCCAGCTAAAGTCGCGCGGCGCATAACGATCGGCGGTGGCATCGTTTTGTTGTTGGCCGCAGGTGCATTGGCCTTGCGCGGGCTTGCCTCTGTGGCCGTACCGTTTGCCATGCTGGGTTCTTGGTTGCTGTGGGGCAGCGCTTCGGGACCTTGGGGTGGTGGAAGTGCGCAGAAGTCGCCGGGTCAGACGTCGCGCATCGTGACGGATCATTTGGAAATGGAGCTCGACCACGACACGGGCGAGATGCGCGGGCGTATTCTCAAAGGACTGTTTGCAGGTCGCAACATCGAAAGCCTGACGCCTGTTGACATGGCGCTCCTCTGGCAAGACTGCCGCAATACGGATCCACAGTCGGCGCAGATCATCGAGGCCTACCTCGATCGAGTCCATCCAACTTGGCGGGAGGATGTGGCACGCGGTGAATCGAAGATGGGACGCGGGCCCGGCGGGCGCATGACGCCGGAAGAGGCCTTTGAAATTTTAGGCTTGGCAATCGGTGCGAGCGAGGACGAAATTCGTAGTGCGCATCGCGAACTGATGCTCAAGCTGCATCCTGATCGCGGCGGCTCGACGTATTTGGCGGCCAAGATCAATGAGGCAAAGGACGTGGCGCTGGCGACACGAAATGCATGAGATCTACTGCATCGGTAGCACGAAGCAATCGATCTTCAACCGCCGCAGGCTGGCGCAGGTCGAATAAGCAGTCTTTCTTTCGAAGCCCTGGAAACGGGCTCGGTAGAGTGGACGCCGCCCGTTCTCCACGGGTACGGCGATGGCCCGATAACGATCGAGTAGGCCGCCTGAACGCTTGCGCGCTTGCGCCATCTGCCGCTCGGCATCTGCCGATGCGATGTAGGCTCCGACCTGGATTTGGAACGGTCCAGATGCGGTAGCCGCAACATTCCGTTGCCGTCCTGCTTGCAAATGCCCCGTCGCCGAGCGTGCGTTGGTCAACTCCGCGGCCTGGGTTTGAAGCGTGGAGGGTAGTCGCCCGTGATTTAGAGCGCCAGTAGGAGGTGCAAACCGCGCAACTGAGTTGTCGATAGGGTTGGCCGCCGCAGCAGGCCGATATCCCTGGTTCGTGTCGCCCATTTCAATCCGAGAGGTATTGCGTTGCGTGCCGGTGGCCATCGGAGTTGTGCGGACCGTGGCAATCATGATGGAAGGTTGGGTCGTCCCGCGCAATTGCGGTGCGCGCGGTGACAGTTTGGGAGCAGCAGTTGCAGTCGCCGGCGGCGGGAGCTTTCGCAACGCAGGACGCGGGGGCGCTCTGCGCGCTGCGGGAACGGGGCGCGGAGGAGCGGGAGATTTGGCCCGTGCAACGAGCACTGGTTTGCGCGTCCTTTTCCGAGAGGCTTTCGCAAGCGCCTTGTTTAGGATGGATCGCATCTTGGCGTTGCGCACGCGCGCCGACTTGCCGCCGAAGACGACAGCAACGACGTGTTTACCATCGCGGCGCACATTGGCGACAAGATTAAAGCCTGAAGCACGCGTGTAGCCTGTCTTGATGCCGTCCATGCCTTTGTACCGTCTCAGCAAAGCGTTGTGGTTGCGGTACCTGCGGCCACGGTAAGTGAAGTACTTGGTCGAAAACAGCTTGTAGTGCTGCGGGAAGTGGTCCTGGAGGTGCAAGGCCAGTTTCAGTATGTCGCGCGGCGTCGTTTTCTGTTCGCCATTGGGCAGCCCCGACGCGTTCTTAAAGACCGTCGATGTCATTCCAAGTTCGCGCGCTCTTTTGGTCATGAGGCGTGCGAAGTTAGCCTCGCTGCCCCCAATGTGCTCGGCCAGGGCCACCGCGACATCGTTTGCCGACTTGGTGACAAGCGCCTTGATGGCGTTAAGCACGGTGATCTGCTCGCCAGGTTTCAACTTGAGCTTTGAGGGCGGGGCGGCGGCGGCCGTCTCAGTCATCTTGATCTTGGTGGCGTAACTCATCCGCCCCTGTTCGATCAGCTCAAAGGTCATATAGATCGTCATCATCTTGGTGAGCGAGGCGGGATAGCAGGCCGCGTCACCAGAATTATTGTGCAGCACGGCACCGGTATTGGCGTCGATTGCCATGGAGGCCTGGCGCGGTGTGGCGTGCGCGGGCGTCAGGGCGCCAGCGGCGAGGGCCAAAATGAGGGCTGTGATCCCTGCGCGTAGAGTCAGATCGCGTATCAATTGAAGGGGTGTCCTCACGCGCTTCGTGCTTCAATCAGATCGTTCATGACGCATTCGGCGAAGCGTCCGCTCGAACAAAAAACGCTTCCCGAACAGGGTGTTGGGCCATTCCCTTGTGCCAACGTCGAGTCCCGCTCGCAAAGCCTCGAGCGAGGGGAGCATCGTTTTTGGGCCGCTTTGGGGCGCAAGGGCCTGAGTGCCAGCGACGACCAAATGAGGGTCCACCTTATTGCTTGGTTGGCTTAAAGGCGGTTAACGAGAGGTCGACATTGCTCATGCTGCATCGCAGAAATTCGCTTGAAAAATTGTGCATTGCCTATAAAAAGAGCTGTGGAGAGGCTCGGAATTGGGCCCGGGGGATTGCTTTCGCGTTCTAAGGTCGGTGAGCTTGTCAAGGACACGGATGACACCATGATGAAAAATTTTGAGGACATGCAGAAGCTCGGGCAAACCAACGTGGACAGCGCCATGCGCATGTTCGGCGAGTGGAACAAGAATTGGCAGGCGATCGCTGCTGAGATGGGCGATTACACAAAGCGGTCGTTCGAAGAGGGTAGCGCCACCCTTGAGAAGCTTATGGCATCGAAATCGGTCGAGCAGGCCGTCGAAATCCAGACCAGCTATGCCAAGCGCGCATATGACGACTACATGCAGCAGGTGACCAAGATCGGCGGCATGTACGCGAATA
>CAYOPW010000067.1:0-12516 GCA_964405975.1 uncultured Hyphomicrobium sp. | reverse complement strand
GCGATGGGCGGGGGCGGCGTACCGCCCTGCGCACACCAGATTTTCTGTTTGCCTCCACGCTGCGGTTTTACCTTGTAGCCCTTACGGACGTAGGACCGCGTCTCGGCAGCACTGATTTGGAACCAGCCGTTCCAACATATGATGGGCGGAGGCGGCGGTGGACGTCCACCGTTCCTCGCGCACCATATAGTCCGCTTGCCTCCGCGATGACGTCTGACCTTGTAGCCCTTTCGGATATAGGACTTGGTCTGGTTGGCTCTTATTTGGAACCAGTCGGGCCAGCATTCGATTGGCAGAGGTGGCGGAGGTCGCACGGGCCCGCCGCCATCGCCGTCGTGAACCGGCGGCTCCGGCACATAGTCGTCATCATCGACGAAATCGCCCGGTGTGAAGATGGGTTCGGGATCTATCAAGGGCGGCGAAACCACGAACGGGAAAGCAATGTCAAAAGGCGCGTCTTGACGGCCGGGAAGGTTTGCCCAATTGACGAGATCACCGAGAATTCCGTCGGGCGTAATGCGAATGAGTTTGCCCGGCTCGTCGTGCAGACGGCACTCATCCCGCTCGTTACAGACGTTGATGGCGCCTTCCAGGAGCAGCAGCCAGGACATGCCGCTGTCTTGAACATAGACGTCGAAAATAGTCCCGCGTACCGTGATGGACGCCGTCGGCGTGCGAATAACGTAGGCCGGTTTGGCCGCAATGCCGGTGATAAAGCGAAAGGCACCCTTGACGAGATTGAGGACTATGGCACCGCCGGAGATTTCAGGATTGTAGACGAATTCATCAAGCAAGAGCTGCGAGCCGGGTCCGAGCGCCAGCTTTGTATCGTCGCGCAGCCTAATCTCGCCGGTGCCTTCGGTGCTGACCTCGATCAGCTCGTCTTGGCGAACGTCGTCACCTGTTGCCAGACGGCGCTCGTCAGTCTCGAATTCCGCCGTGACAAGGTTGATGATCCTGACAGCCGAACCGATATCATCGCCTGGCGCGGCAATTGCCTGCGTTCCGCTCCATAGGAGCGCGATACTCAACAGTGCTGTCAGTCGTAAGCGCACGTCACGTGAACCGCATAGAGAAACCTATGTATATCATAACCCGGCTCTAGAGCGGGAGGTGTTCCCTAGGTAACAGCCCGCGGCCTGCACCCGAAGCACGCTGCTGCCCAATGCTTTACGGCCTATGGAGAACTGATCGATTGCGGGAAGACGACAAAGGCAGGAGGGGAGCGTAGCAGAATCAAGCGAGGACGTTTCGCGGTGCCAACCCTGCTTGTCGCATTGCGACAAACCGCCCGGCAGGACTCCACACGCGAGCGTGCACCCTTCCGTTCTCGTTTCGCGCGGCTAGAACACCGCTGCGGCCATACCTGAAATGGGCTAGAGCGGTGCGGACCAAATTCCGCGCCACGGGCTTCGCTTCGCAATACGACGCGAGCCTGCAGCCCAAAACACAGTCCGCTCCCCGAGATGATCCCCTCTCCCGGGAAGCGGCACAGCGTTCGCGCGCACAAATCAAGAGTGCACGTTTCCTATCTAGGATTTAAGCAGCCGGCACCCACTTGCCTAAGACATAGCCGAATGCAACCGCATCCCGATGCCTCTTGGCTGCCTTTTCGAGCTCCTTCTTGGCCTTAATGGCAAAAGGCTTGCTCGTCGAACGCGTCTTCTCGAAGCCATTCAGCAAAATGATCTTCTTTTTATCGACGTCCACCGTTGGGCAAGACATGGTTTCCTCCCCGGCCCCCGTCTACCCGCGTTAACCATAGCTGCTCTGGCTCTCAAATGTATGAAATTGAATGAGGATAACGATCAACTCTCGATGCAACTTTGAAACATTGCGCGGCCCGCAAAGAGCGCTGAACAGCGGACAATCACGTGATCCGACCTGCGTAACCGGCGACCATTCCAAGCGAAATCGAATGCCGAAAGCGAGCTCCCGGCAAGCACTGCCTCCCGGCATCCCCATCCCGACCGGCAGGCTCCGCACAAGCATGAGGTTTCGTTCGTCCTGGGCTCAATCGCAAGCCAGCTAATCAGCAGAACGGTGAGCATCAGCGGCAAGCCGATGGCTGTCGTTCGCCGCATCGTGTCAGTTATGCAAATTTAACCGAGCCGCTCCACGCATTGTCAGTTGATGCTATCGGCGATCTTGCGCAGTAAGTCTCCATAGTCTGTCAAACTATTCCTAGCGGCAAAGCACCATGAGCATCACGATCTATCATAACCCGGCCTGCGGAACGTCGCGCAATACGCTCGCCGCCATCCGCCAGCGCGGTGAGGAGCCTGAGATCATCGAATATTTGAAGACGCCGTTTTCGCGGGAGCAATTGGTCAAACTGATCGCGGCTATGGGCATCCCAGTCCGTGACGTCTTGCGCAAAAAGGGAACTCCATACGACGAGCTTGGTCTCGACGATCCCAAGTGGACCGACGACCAGCTCATCGATTTCATGATTGCTCATCCCATCCTCATCAACCGGCCAATCGTCGTGACACCTAAAGGCGTGCGCCTGTGCCGGCCGTCAGAGGTCGTGCTTGAGATCCTTCCCGAGGCGTGAAGCTGTTTAGCGAAAGGATCTGCTTGCGGAGCCAGGCTTTACGGCGCTCGTCGCAATTCAAAGCTGCATTAATGTTTCTTTTACCAAATCAGCGCCAGCTCTCCGTTTGCGTGGAAGCGGTGATGATTGATGCAAAGAGTCCTGTACAGATTTGAAGACCGAATTTTCTACAGTGCCGCCCTGATGTCACCATGCACATTCCAGCGGCTGCTCCTGTCAGCGAGTCGAACGCTCGGCATTATGGGGGATCTCTTTGATCTCTTGCGCCCGAAGGGTCGTTCGAATCTCGCCCGGTAGCGTCTTGGCACTGTGCGGCGCACCGCCAACGCAGGGCTGGCAAAACGCTCTTATTCATCGCCGGCGCTTTGCAACGTGCAACAACGAAGGTTCTGCTAAAAAACTAGGCCCGCCGGGGGAGACCTTGGCGGGCCGTTGGTATATTTCGTGTCGAAGCCTGCACTTCGATCAATTCACATCGTTCTTCGACAAGAACCCGTGCTTGATGAGCTCTTCACGGGTCATGACGCGGTCGGTCAACAGCTTCTCGGCCGTTGCCTTTCGCTCAGCCCTCACCTTCTCAGCAAACTTCAATAGCTCAGCCATGCTCGGTATTGGCAGCCACATCATCGATCCCCGCATCATATTGCGATGCATCATTTCTTAAGAGAGTCTCATGGCAAGAAAAAGTGACATGAAGGCACTATCCCCCAACCTTCGTCCGCACTCGCAAGTTGTAAAACGGACTTAGCAACGTGTCTGGGTTTAGGCTGGGACCCTGCGCGGCCCGGCACCTAGCGACGGCACTGCTGCCCCGGCATTTGGGCTGAAGGTGTCGCAACGGCGCTACCTCAGTAGACCTCGTGAGGCCATTGTCGCGCCGCCTTCGCGCACCGGCATTAGAAGCCATCATACGATTTTCGAATCACAGCGCCCATTTCAAACGTTCTGTGAAAACCTGAGATTGCAGGCCCAGTTTCGCGCATCTAAGCCGTGCTCGGCTTGGATTGGTGCACTGAAGCATCACCATGAGAAAAATCACGCGTCCCTACAATCACTTCCTCGATTGGCGGCTTCCCGGCAGCCTTCAGAAGTTGCACAAATGACAAGTTCGAGACCGGTTAAGGCGGATTAGACGCGTTGAGCGCTGCATCTCGCACTTAGTTCTGAGCCTGGAAAGCGTTGCATTCCTTGTCGCACTTGCCCGCGTGCCAGTTCGCATAACCGCCGTCTCGGTTCTGTTTATTGGCGCACGCGAACGGCGCCATTGAGAAAGAAGCAGAAGACACACGGGGGAAGGGGATCACCAATGATCTGCGATACGCTCCTACAGGTATTCAAGAATACGTCGTTTGAGGACATGGTCGAGATTTACGTCCGCGAAGACGAGAAAATCGACACCTACTATTACCAAGCCAACGCGCACCGTGCGATCAAGAGCGACTTTTATGAGATCGGGGTCATGCTGTTTGGTAACCGGTGGTCGAGCGATCCCAACGTAAGAGAGATTGCAAGCTGCCGATCGTAACCGGATAGCTTTTCAACTCCTCGCACCACGAAAAAGGGCGCCGGTCCGGGGGGAGACCAAGCGCCCATCAACTGCCAACGCCCTGGGGGAAGGGCGATCCTCCGCGAGGGACCCGGAGGGATGGCTACCCCTCATATGGGGTCGGTTTGCTGCGTTTCATTGCGACACTTTGGCACCCGCGCCGGGCAGGCTGCTAAGCCTGATTTTTGACGATCCTACATCCCATTAGGACCACCGGACGTCCCCTATCCGCTCCCCTTTTCGTTGCGCGGAACTGCGAACACGCCACTCACGGCTCTGCGCCAGATCGAAGGGTCATGCTGAAATCCTGGCCGTGGAATTATAGTTGCCAAGGATCGCCGGCCAAGTAGAGGCCTTCACGCAGAGGACTTGCGCGTCTTGGCCGGTCTTGGCCTAAGATGAAAGGGCGCGAAGACGTGAGGAGGCGGCGTCATGGACCAGGTCATATCGGCAGAGGTAAATGGAGAGACGTTCGCTGGCAGATATGAAGTCAAATCCGGTTGCGTGATCGTGCGCTACGTGCGCTCCGATGGTCACTTCGCACAAAAAACCGCGCCAATTGGCGACAACGCCGAGGAGACTGCCCGGGCGCTGCTGCGCGAACTAGTTCTCGAGGTCGGTTAAGCCGCGCGTCAATCACACGCATCAATCTCAAAGGTAATGCTGTGCTTGACGAGGGCGATGCGGGGCTGAAACCGTCACAGTGTTCGGTTCAGCCCGCAACTTGAATTCCACCGGTTAGTGCGCTTTGCGGCGATTTCCAAACAGCCGCCACTTCGTATGCGACTTCCTGTAAGTCACCGGCCGCATAAAGAGTCTCTTGGTGCGGTTCATCATCTTAGTGACGACGCAGCCTTTGCGCACGCCGTGATCACCCCGCAGGCCAGTGGCATGCGAGGCCGCAGGAAGCATAACCGCTGCCATTGTTGCCATCGTGACGACAGCCATCAACCGCTTTGACATCTCAATTCTCCCAATTGCAATGCAGTGCAAAATACGTGAGCTTGGTCAGGCTAGCTCATCCGCAGTTAGCGATATTTAAAGGTGCCAAGTCACTTTGTTCCTGGGAGTTTAGTGAGCGGGTAACGCTAAGAATGCGTGACTGAATGCACCGTGGCCGCCAATCCCGGTGCCGTATCTCACGTCGACCCTGAGGGCATAGAATAGACAAGCAAGCAGCGCGTACGTTGTAGCCCCAGCCAAAGTTCACTGCATGGGCTTCAACGCGCGCGCCGCCACGTGATTGTCTTGTTCCCCCTGAGCCCCGCAGAGTTATTGGGGAATTTTTGCGTGAGCATCCCAAATCAGGCGCTTAATGACTTCCGCCCGCGAGGGTACCGTCGGATGGGCTCGCCGGAGATTGTCCAATTGCTTCAGGGTGTCGACATCCATACCGACCGAGACTGTATGATCCACGTGAGTGCTCCTTCTTGTAACTGCTTTCGTGCTAACCGCTTGCTCATGAGTAACGCCCTTTAAAGAAGGAAGCTGTTCCCCACGTGACGACTTGATGGGGACGAGCTAGGCGCTCATAGCCGCCTGAGTTCATATGGAGTATGTCTTGCCCCCACCCAACGGAAGAGCTGTTTCAGCCAAGTCGCACATAGAGCCCAAGGATGAGGGCTAGAAATATGACAAGACCAACAAACGATGAGCGGGAGCACGCGCCATCTCTTTGGGGCGGCATCCTCGACCGGCCTTGGAAGATCGCCATTGTGATCGGTGCCATGTTTGCCGTGTACGCCGTGGTCACCTATGTGGCCCGCATGTCGTGATCGTGGGACCGCTGAATCGAATCTGATGGGTCCCACTTTTTTGCGCCCCACTCCTCCTCACATCAAACCGGCATAAAGGAGCACAGCTCCAAACACGATGATGGTGATACCGAAGGGCAGTGCCGTTGCAGCCGTAAACGGGACGACGCCCACGACATTAAGAAACGGGCGCCGGATCGCCAACATTAGTACCCCCTCAAGAAGCGCGCCCCAGCCAATTAACGAGACTACGATGGAAAGTGGGCTGGTCCACTCATTGTGAACGGCAACGATTGCTGCACCGAGCACAAAAACGAACACGCTTGTCACATAACCAAGCGTACCGTTCTCGCGCAGGTCATGGATCACGGTGGCATAAGCGTTCCGATCAGTGAGCAATCCAATCCCTGCAGCCACCAGGTAGAGACCGATAAAGACTGCAAGAATCTGCGTGATCGACAGAGTTTCAATCATTGTTTCCTCGCGATTGTGCGGGACGTGATATCCCTAGGTCGCAAAACTTCACTCATCATTCCGCATCAGCATACGTTGAGCGCGCTCGGGTTGCATTGATCTTCGCCAACGGATGGGTGCGCGCCAGAATTATGGGATTGCAACGCGTCATACTGCGGCCCCGCGGGAGCCTCACTTGCGTCACGTCCCGTTGCTTTTGTGAGGCTGGAGCCTAACGGTTCAGGAGACCTTGGCCTGTGCCGATCGACCGTCGGGAATTCGTGGGCGGAATTGCGGCTGCTGCAGCGACGGCAGGCCTTGGTGTGCGCGCACCTGCGAACGCTGCCCCAACCTACCGCGGCCCGAATGTTATCATCGTTCGCTTTGGCGGCGGTGTGCGCCGCCGCGAAACCATTGAGCCGCGCACGACGTTTGCACCAGTGTTGCTCAACGTGCTGGCTAAGCGGGGCGTGCTCATTCCTAATGTGACAATCGCCCAACTCGACGGCGTCGACACGAGCCACGCGGAAGGCACGCTTAATATTCTGACCGGACGCTATCGTTCCTATCGTGATGAAGGCTCGCGCTTTTTTGCCCAGCACCTTGTGCCGATCGAGCCTACCTTATTCGAGTACCTGCGCCGCACCTTCAATATACCCGCACATCAGGCCTTACTCATCAATGGCGAGGACCGCCCGCAGGAAGAATTCTTCTCCTACGGTGTTCATAAGCACCATGGTATTGCCTATCGCAGTGAGGTCCTGAGCCTCCATCGCTTCAAGCGCTGGAAGCTGCGCACGAATCTGGCCGCCGCCAAAGGCACGGACGAAGAGCTCGCCGCAGCACGCAAAGAGCTTCAAAAACTTAAGCGCCAGGATTATCGCAACGCCCCTGCGCGTCAGGCTGCGCAAATCGAACGCATGTGGCGGCGCTGGCAAGCTTTCTATGGCGATAGCGGCCTGAAGAACCCTCGCGGCGACGAGGCCCTGACGGAGCTGGCGCTATGGGCATTAAGATACTTGCGCCCGCGGCTCGCGATGATCAATTTTCAAGACCCCGACTACGTGCACTGGGGCAATGCCTCGCACTACACGCGCGCCATCGTCGCTATCGACAAAGCTCTCGAACGCCTCGTCGCTGCTGTCGACGCCGACCCAGAGTATCGGGAGAATACGGTGTTTCTGGTCATCCCCGATTGCGGCCGTGATGCTAACCCGCTGATGAGCGTCCCTTATCAGCACCACTTCAACACGCGCTCATCCCACGAGATTTGGGCGCTCATCTTCGGATCGGGCATCGTTAGAGGCCGCGTACTCGACAAGCCGGTAGATCAGACGAGCATCGCTGCGACAGCAGGTGCGTTAATGGGCGCGCGGGCGTATCGCGCCGAGGGGCGCGTGCTCGATGAGGTTTTCCTATGACGGCCGCCGAGGCGTTACCATCAAGCGACAACGCTGAGCGTGCGCCGAGGTGGTTTTCGGCATTCCTCGGCCGACTTGTCTTTCTCATTCGCTTGCTTGTCGGCGCGCTTTTCTGCCTGACGCCAGTCACGGCGATTCTCGTCTTAGGTTGGCTCATGCGCCTTATGCAGCGCGAGGAGGCCCTCACGCGGGCGCGGCTTCAAGGTCATCAGGCGGCAAGTATGCGGCGCGCGCGCCTCCCGCGATGGATCTTGGTGGAGGCGCAGGTTTCCGCAAAGGGGCTGACGCGATGGTTTGGCTCTCTCGCCGAGAATGTCCGCTTCGGCCTTGCGGCGCTTGTGACGGTGGCTGCGGGGACACTGCCCTTCACGCTGCTGTGGCTCTTTTCCTGGTGGGGCGGGTGGGAGAACTCGTTCAACAAGGGATATGAACAGGCGTGGGTTGGCCCGACGGTCGGTCTACTCGGTGTTGCTATCTCATTGCCGTTGCTGGCGCGCTTGCCCATGGCACTGGCCCATCAGGCCGCCGAAGGGCGCATGAGCGCATTTTTCTCAAGGCGTCATGTCCGGCAGCTGATTCGAGCGGCGGGCTGGCGCTATGTTTTGCTCTCATTCCTCTTTGTCACGGCAGCCGTACCGTTATTTCTGGCCAAGAGTGCCCCGGTGTTCGTTGAGCAGTGGAGCCCGGGCTTCCTCGAACGTGATGCGGCCGCCATCAAAGACTTTGCTGGCACCTATCGTTTTGTATCAGCTCTCTATTTGATGGCTGTGCTCGTTCTGCTGCGCCGGATGGCCGCGCGCCAGCATGCTCGCGCCGCACTAGCGCTCTCGCATCAAGGCAGACAAGGCGCGTTTTCTTTCTCGTTGGGCACCATTGTGCAAACCCTGTTCCTTTGGTTGATTTGGTTTGGCCTCGTCGTGCAGATCTATGTCGGTCAGTTCGTGAGCCATCAGTGGGTTTCGTGGCTCAATCATCCTCTCATTGAACTTCCGTGGGTCTTGCCACTTGGCATTCCGATTTAGCGGCAACGCAGGGCTGCTCGCATTCCAAGTCTAAGGTCGAAACCGCGATACGACTGGAGAACTCCGCTCAAGTTTGAGACTCGGACCGCTTAGCCTGCCAAGTCGATACGGCGGGCAATAAGATGAGGGCCGACATGCTCAAACTGGATGATGACGGAACTCTCGCCGTCGTCTTCATTGCAGTTTACGGAAACGAAGATCTTATCTTCATCATTGTCCTGGCTGAATTCATAGGGCGTTTGGCAGGAGCCAAGTGTCGCAATTCCCGTTGCGATCGCGGCTAGCCCACCGGGAGACTGAGCGAATTGCGCCCAATTTACGCTGCCACCGCGAGCACCCGAGACCATGACGAACAATGCAAAACATGAAAGTGCGATCGTGCTGACGAGAGGCCTGAACATATCGATCTCCTTGCCTGTTCTAATCATTTATCACCAATCCAAAGCGAAGGGCGCACATCTAACTTCAAGTGAGATTGTGACACGTGCAAAGTGGGGCTTTCAGTCAGAAATTGGTATTGGTTCATGAGGTAGGCCAAACTAGTCGGCTCGACCCAGCTCCCTGCTTAATCAGCGCTCGGAAATAATAGGTTTTCTCGTGCAACTGGGACTATTATGCTCCTTTATCCAGTCCGTTGGAGGCAAAGATGGCCGTTGAGTCGGCCCGGCCAGCGTCGCCCCAAAAGGAGTTCAGCGCCGCCGAAATCGGCGCGCTTGCACATCTTTACCGCGGCGAAGTTTACCGCAGTACCATCTGGCGTACGCGCCTCGACAATACGACGAACTGGGCTGTCGTGGCGTTAGGCATTGCCGTTTCGGTAACCTTCGCGAGTGCCGACGCCTCGCCTCTGCCTTTGATGCTCGTTGGTATCCTAATAATTGTATTTTTAGTCTTCGAGGCGCGACGCTACCGCTACTTCAATGTTTGGCGCGCCCGAGCGCGTTGGATGGAGACGCACTTTTATGCCCCCATGCTCCGTGGAAATGATTTGAGCGCAGGCACAGGCTGGCCTCAGGTACTCGCGCAGGACTACTGCGAACCGCGTCATCATATTAGTCTGGCGCGAGCTATCGGACGGCGCTTGCGCCGGAACTACATCTGGATCCTGGGCATTCTGGCACTCGCTTATTACGGCAAAATAGCGATACACCCGATGCCCATTTCAAGCTTTGCCGAACTTGTTCAGCGCGCCGCTGTGGGGCCAATCCCAGGTGAGTGGATGCTGGTTGCTGGTATTCTATTCAACGGGGCTTGGACCATATTCGCGATTGTGACTCTTTACGTCGATCGTACCAAGCGTGCGCCAGGATCCGCTCGTGTCGCTATGGGGTAACCTATCTCGGGTTTCGTGAAACGCTTGACGATTCTGAGCCGCGTCCTTACGGGCGTAAAATGACCGTATGTTACTCAGGTTGAGCTTGGATGCCTCAGCCGCGGCGTGCGTGCGTGAACAAACACCGAGTTTTCGCAAGACTTGAGTCATATGCGCCTTAACCGTCGTCTCTCTAATGTGAAGTTCGCGCCCGATCTGCTCGTTGAGCAACCCCCGGCACAATAACTGGAGGACGTTGAACTGTTGCGGCGTCAACGAGTTGAGCTTTTTCGCCAAAGTTGTGAGTTCGGCGGTCGCGACCGGAATATGCGACAGTTGGAGACCGTCGGGCAGCGCAACGCCACCACAAAGGACGTCGCGAATAGCCTTTAGCACCGCGTGCCTAGAGGCGGATTTTGGAATAAAACCGTTGGCCCCGCAGATGATGGCAGTTCTAGCGAACTCCGGCTCGGAAAGAGCCGAAATAACCATAATCGGCACCTTCTGAGAAAGCGTGCGTAGATGAAGCAGCCCATCAAAGCCGTACGTGTCACGCAGCTCAAGGTCGAGAAGGACGAGGTCAAAGCGATTGCCTCTGCAAAGCGCTCTCCTGGCCCCCCTTATCGAATCTGACCGCTTGATACGCGCCGATTTCATCCCATCGCGGATGACCAAGCTCAAGGCATCAGCGAAAAGCGGCTGATCTTCCACAATCAGAAGTTTGGTTGGCATGTGTCACCCGCTTCAAGCGAGGTGCCCAATCCATCATTTCCGGGCACCAACTGGTCCAATGGCCCTTGAGTACCCCTCCAAATGCTGCGATGCAACATCATATTGTGCAGTGCGACAATTTATATGTTGCGGTGCACAATTAATGCGGTCATGATCTAGGTACTGGATATCAAGACCTGCCCGTGCAGGCCCAGCAGCAAGTCTTAAGGAAGACAAGTATCATGAACGACCTGTTCACTCGGCAAATCCAGGCCGCTCTGGCTCAACCAGCCAATATTGTTATTCCGGCCGACGCCCAGGCCCTTGCGCGCGACGGCGTCGCCCACACCCGCGCGGCCTTTGCCACATGGAGCGCTGTGGCTCAGAGCGGCGCAGGTGCCATGAAGGAAATCATGCAACTAGGCCACTCAAGCGTGGAAACCTACGGCGAACGAATGCTCAGTAACGCCAAGGCAGCCACTGACATGGCATTCGATACTGCAGAAGAACTCGCGCGAGCCAAGACAATTCATCAGGTCGCACAACTGCAGGCAAAGTTCGCGCAAGACCACTTTGCAATCGTCGGCCAACAAGGCAGAGGCCTAATCGAGCTAGCGGCAAAGATTGTGCAAGAGACCACGGACACTCTCACAGCGATGGCGACGAAGGTATCCAGTGGTCTCAAGGTCACTGCGTAATATCGAACGCGCCTGCTGCTTTTTGGGCGACTTTAGAATCGTTGGAACACCTTCGCGGCTTGGAGAGGGAGGTGACGATGGCGATGCGACTGCCACTACCAACCAAGGCGGAGCTTGAGAAGTTTGCTGAACAGTCGAAGGCGCGGCGCAAGGCGACCGCTGAAAGGCTGTTGCAGGACCGCGTAATGACCCGCGAGGAACTGATCGAGCACGGACTGGTTTCAGATAAGGAAATGAACTGACACGAACTCATCTCTTGTGTCCACACCAACTATAGGCTCGCTAATGCTTCCTCCGGCGGGCCTCCTTTTAAGTATTATTTGCCATGCCCTGGCGCTTTGAAGACACCAAAAAGGATAGGGATATGGCCTATGCTGCGGAGATTATCTTGGGCGCTATTTTAGCCGCAGCAATCACGGCTCATTCGATTTATTTTCTCCTCTAGTTTGTGGCTTCTCGCCTAGGTAGCATGATCGCATCGTGCGTCGGATGCGCATCAAGAGTTCCTTAGGCCTTGGAACTGGCTCGGCTAATAGCCTGAGCGATCAACTGATGAGCCTCCGCCGCATCGCCCCAGTGGTCAATTTTCGCCCACTTTTTCGGCTCGAGATCTTTGTAGTGTGAGAAGAAGTGCTCGATCTGCATAATCGATATCGCTGGCAGATCGGAGTAGCTTGCTATTTTGTCGTAACGCATGGTCAGCTTATTACTTGGCACTGCTATGACTTTCTCGTCGCCGCCGTGCTCATCCTCCATAACGAGCACTCCCACGGGCCGGCAATTGATCACGGCGCCAGGCACGATGGCGCGCGTATTACAGACGAGAACGTCGATCGGATCCCCGTCTGCTGAAAGTGTGTGAGGCACGAACCCGTAGTTTCCCGGGTATCGCATCGGGGTATACAGGAAGCGATCGACCACCAGTGTCCCTGAGGCCTTATCCATCTCATATTTGATGGGTTCTCCCCCGATGGGGACCTCGATGATAACGTTGACGTCATGGGGCGGATCTTCCCCAACCGCGATTGCATCTAGGCGCATT
>CAYOPW010000066.1:0-12638 GCA_964405975.1 uncultured Hyphomicrobium sp. | reverse complement strand
CCCCGTGTCATCCGCGTTGCAATCCATTCAAGATTATCTTGCTGAGCTTTATTCAACAACGATCCAACCGTTCTTTACTTGGTCCGGCGTCGCTGAGCTTTCTACCATACTATTCACCGGACTTGCCGCGTTGATCGTCTCGGTTCCTGCGCGACTCCTCTATGCCCGGCTATGGTCCAAGCCCAATACAAAAGTCCAGCTGCGCAGTTGGGAAGCAATCGAACGCATCATTCTACCAACTCTTTGGGTCATCCTGCTCTGGTTCGCGACAGCAATCCTCCACCGACTTGGGATCGGTAACGATGTGGTGCGGATTGTCGCGACCCTCCTAAGCGCATGGATCGTAATCCGTCTTATCTCCCGCTTCGTCCCTGACCCATTCTACTCGCAGGTATTCGCGGGAACGGTCTGGGTCATTGCAGCGTTGAGTATCCTGAATCTACTCGAGCCGATAATTTCTCTTCTCGACGATGCGGCCATCACCTGGGGTGACCGTCGTATTTCCGCCTATGCGGTGCTTAAGGGAGCCTTACTGGCAGCCGCGCTCCTCTGGGCCGGTACTGCACTCCTTCGGCTGTTCCAAAAAAGAATCGAAGGAGCAGAGCGACTTACTCCTTCGGTCCAAGTCTTGATAGGGCAGAGCGTCAAGCTGGCCCTTATCTTTGCCGCGCTGATGATTGCCCTCGACGCGATCGGCGTCGATCTGACGGCGTTCGCGGTGTTTTCGGGTGCTGTAGGCGTAGGTATCGGCTTCGGTCTGCAAGCAATCTTCAGCAATATGGTGTCCGGCATCATCATGTTGGTTGAACGAAGCGTAAAAGTTGGCGACTTTGTCGATCTGCAGAGTGGGGTTACCGGAGAGGTGAAGGAGATCAACATCCGCAGCACGTTGGTCTCAACCAACGACAACATCGACATCCTCGTTCCCAACTCGGAGTTCATCAACGGTCGAGTCACGAACTGGACACTGCGCGATGAACACAAGAGGCTACGTATCCCCTTTGGGGTCGCATACGGCTCCAATAAGGAACACGTTCGAAAAGCCGCGCTTGAGGCCGCCCATGACGTACCCCACACGCTCTTGGACGCACCAGATCGTCAACCTCAGGTTTGGCTCGCGAACTTTGGAGACAGCAGCCTCGATTTTGAATTGGTGGTTTGGCTCAAGCCGGAAGCCGTTAGACGCCCCGCTGCGGTGCAAGCAGCATATAACTGGGAAATCGAGACCAAGTTGCACAAGTACAATATCGAGATCCCCTTCCCTCAGCGCGATCTGCACCTGCGGACGGGCAAGCTGCCCATTCAGTTGGTCGGCAAAGATTGATGGCGTGAGACTGTATGGAACTCATGTTGCCGTCCTAAGGATCTCGAACGGCTTAATCCGTCGGTGTCCGCTGTTGGCCCTTAGCGGACGTGAACAGCGCCCCGCACAATGTCCGCTTTCGAGGGCAAAGCGGAAATCGGAGGTCAGGGACGGGATTGCACCGAACTGCGTAGTTGGGACCGAAGCAGTTCATCTGCAAGCGACTATTGCGCTCGATTCCTGAGGATAATTATGGGCGGTTAGCGCCTCGGAAAGCATCGACGCTCCAGGGGCCGGGGCCTGCGAACACCAGATAAAGGAAAACAAAACAGTAAAGGATCGCGGCGTCGCCACCGTTCTCGACTGGAAAGAAACTGCGAGGCGCGTGCGCGATGAAGTATGCGGCCGCCATCAAGCCCGAAAGGACAAAGGCGACCGGGCGAGTGAACAGCCCAAGTAAGAGGAGAGCGCCGCCGAAGAGCTCTAAGATCCCAGCGATGCCGGGGAGCGATGAAATTGCCGGGGGCTGCTCTATTGGAGGAAACCCCAAGATCTTCTGTGTCCCATGCACCATGAAGATGAGTGCGGCAACGATCCGGAGCACGCTCAGCATGCGCGGCGCCCATGACGTTAGGGTGTCGTAAGACAAGTGGTGTCCTCCGATTATGGATGAGGCTGAAGCGTAAGACCACAAATGCAACTCGCTTATGCGACGCTCTTGCGCGTAAGGCAACTCAGTAAGCGGCAGTCAAAGCCAGCTATGGTCTTCGGGTCGAATGTCCGCTATTGGCACTTAGCGGACATTTTCTTGTGCCAGTCTAAGAGCAAGACGAGGTCACAGACCGGCATGCCGGTTGCTCAATGCCCAGCCTTTAATTTCAAAGCGCACCAGAGATTTCAGATGGCGGCATTCCCAGCAGAGCAACGTTCGAATTGCTGAAATCATGGGCAATAATTCTGGCCGTTGCACATCAACTGGCATTGCCTAAGAAATCTGCAATGCGTAAAGTCTATGACACCTCAACAGACGAAGTCTCTTACTAAAGCGGGGAAATGACGACGATCACGGCGTTGCTCAACCTCGGCGGGAGCTCGACTCCCGGTAACTACGATCACAGTGTCTTCTGTCAATGTCCATCCGCAGAGCATTGGAGCGTGGCAGTAGAAGGTGCGCCAAGTAAATGGCGGCCTCGTTCTTTGCTGCCGCCTCAAACTAACAGCAGCGGTCCGTGGACTGGGATCCTGGAACGCTTAGCTCTCAAGTACGTACGCACACGTAATTATCGTAGCCATGAGCCTCAATAGTACGGCGACCGCGCCTTGCCTCTTTCGACTTGATCATTAGCAATGCTTCATGCTGCCCTGACTCATAGGACGACCTATCGCTACGACCGGCCAATCAGCATAGGTCCGCAAATCATCAGGTTGCGGCCAGCTGCCCATTGCCGGACGCCGATACTTAGTTATTCGCTGTCAGTTGAACCCAAAGATCACTGGATCAACTGGCAGCAGGACCCGTTTGGAAATTTTCTCGCGCGCGTAATTCTGCCCGATAAGACCAACAAGTTGTCCGTCACCGTCGACCTCGTCGCCGATATGGCGGTGATCAATCCGTTTGAGTTTTATGTCGATCACGCAAGCGCAGAATGGCCCTTCACGTATGAAGCGAGCGTCGGGAAGGAGCTGCACCCCTATCTGGTTGCCGATCCTGTAGGGCCACGACTTCGCGACTACCTCGGTTCGATTGACAAATCCAAACAGGTCACGCTCGACTTTATCTGCGATCTAAACCGCAATCTGGAGAAGCATGTTTGTTACCTGATCCGAATGGAGCCGGGGATCCAGGCGACGGAAGAAACCTTGGAAAAGCGCAGTGGTTCTTGCCGCGATAGCGCTTGGCTGCTCGTACAGATTCTCCGCAACCTTGGACTGGCCGCGCGCTTCGTCTCCGGATATCTGATCCAACTCAAGCCAGATGTGAAGCCGCTTGAGGGACCTGCAGGAACGGACGCTGATTTCACTGACTTGCACGCTTGGGCCGAAGTCTATCTACCCGGCGCTGGATGGATTGGAATTGACCCGACCTCAGGGCTGTTGGCGGGCGAAGGCCACATTCCGCTGGCAGCGACGCCGCACCCAGTGAGTGCAGCCCCGATTACCGGTGGTCACGAAAAGGCGGAAGTCGATTTTGAGTTCGCAATGAGCGTGACCCGCATACGCGAAACTGCGCGCGTCACCTTGCCTTACAGCGACGAAACCTGGAGAGACATCAGCGATAGTGGCCACCTGATCGATAGGCGCTTAAAGGATCTTGATGTACGTTTGTCCATGGGCGGAGAACCGACGTTTGTTGCCGTCGACGATATGGACGGAGCAGAATGGACCACTGCCGCCGTTGGCCTCAACAAACGCCGCTACGCGGAAGATCTTGTTCGACGCCTCCATAAGCGATTTGCTCCTGGCGGTCTTTTGCATTTCGGCCAGGGAAAGTGGTATCCGGGCGAACAGCTTCCCCGCTGGGCCTTTGCGGTTTATTGGCGTGCCGATGGTGAGCCGCTTTGGGAAGACACTTCGCTTATCGCGTCTGAAGTCTCGGATGCCACACCCGTTAGCGTAGAGGCAGCGAATGACTTCACCGGCCTCGTGTGCGAGCAACTGGGATTGCCTCGCGACAGCGCGATAGAAGCCTATGAAGATGCCGCCCACTTCGCGCTTCTTGAACAAAAGCTTCCGTTTAACACCTCGGTTGCCGACAACATGCTGGAGGACGAAGCCGAGCGTGCGCGGCTAATTCGCGTATTCGACAGGGGCCTTAGCGTACCGGCCGGATACGTGCTGCCAATCCAAGCCTGGCAGACGCAAGACTGCGGCCGTCGTTGGGTCACGGAGCGTTGGGCATTGCGCCGCGAAAAGCTGTTTCTTGTACCCGGTGATTCACCGGCAGGATACCGATTGCCTTTGGGGTCACTAGGCCACCTTTCGCCGACGGCATATCCGCACGTGCAGCCACGTGATCCATTTTCCGAGATGCCGGCACTGCCCCTACGCGACACGCTTATACAACGTCGCCGTACGATGACCCTGGAGGCCCCGCCGGCGCCGGTCTCAGGACCGAGCGAACTATACGGTTCGATCCGCACGGCTCTGACTATCGAGCCTCGCGACGGCCGGCTTTGCGTGTTCATGCCGCCGCTGGAGGATGCGGAGGATTACGCGGCGCTTACCGCGGCAATTGAGGAGTCGGCCCGTCGCCTCAAGACTCCCGTTCACATTGAGGGCTATACGCCTGAGTCCGACAGCCGCATTAAGGAGATTAAGGTGACGCCCGATCCCGGCGTTATCGAAGTCAACATTCAGCCGGCAGTGAACTGGGACGAGGCCGTCGAGATCACGACCGGGCTTTATGAAGACGCGCGTCAATCCTGGCTAGGCACCGAGAAGTTCATGCTTGACGGTCGTCACACAGGTACAGGTGGCGGAAACCATATTGTAATGGGCGGCCTAACTCCGGCTGACAGTCCATTTCTACGCCGTCCTGATCTCCTCGCTAGCTTGATTGCCTATTGGCAAAACCATCCTTCGCTGTCGTATCTGTTCTCAGGTCTCTTTATAGGTCCTACGAGTCAAGCGCCGCGCGTGGACGAAGCACGCCACGAGTCCATTTACGAACTGGAAATAGCACTAAATGAAGTTCCCGGTCCCAACGCGGATACCCTCCCACCTTGGATTGTCGACCGCCTATTTCGCAATCTGCTCGTCGACGTCACCGGCAACACTCACCGCGCAGAAATTTGCATCGACAAATTGTATTCACCCGACGGACCTAGTGGCCGCCTCGGGCTCGTCGAATTCCGTTCATTTGAAATGCCGCCTCATGCGCGTATGAGTTTAGCGCAACAATTGCTGCTACGAGCGTTGATCGCGCGATTTTGGGAGCAGCCTTATCGGTCGAAGCTGATGCGCTGGGGCACAGCGCTGCATGATCGCTTCATGCTACCGCAGTTCGTCTGGCAGGATTTTGCCGATGTTGTAGACGACTTGCAGAGATCGGGCTTGCCCGTCCGGCTTGAATGGTTCGATCCGCATTTTGAATTCCGTTTCCCCCGATGCGGCACGATCGAAGATGCTGGTCTGGAGGTCGAGCTTCGTCAGGCACTGGAGCCTTGGCACGTAATGGGCGAGGAGGACGTCGCCGGCGGCACTGCCCGCTACGTCGATTCCTCGCTTGAGCGCCTTCAAGTAAAAGTCAATGGACAGATGGGGGATCGCTACATTGTGACATGCAACGGCCGTCGATTGCCCTTGAGCCCAACGGGCACGATCGGCTGTGCCGTAGCGGGCGTTCGGTATCGGGCATGGCAGCCCCCATCATGTCTGCATCCTACCATCGCCCCCCATGTGCCTCTGACGCTCGACATCATTGATGGCTGGTCTGGGCGCTCCATAGGGGGATGCCGCTATCATGTGGCCCACCCCGGCGGGAGGAATTTAGAGGTCTTCCCGGTCAACGCTTTTGAGGCCGAGGGCCGCCGGCTGGCCCGTTTTGAGGCCATGGGGCACTCACCAGGTCCGCTGGTTCCTGGCCCTCGCGTCAACAATCCGGATTATCCGATGACATTGGATTTGCGTTACATCAACTGAGTGTCCAGCGAAAAACGACGAACACACTGTCGTTTCCTTGCAACGCCTCGCGAGCACCGCTTCCGGTATGTTGTGCTGCGACTCAATTCTCAACGGGTCTACTGAAATCGGCGATTACGCGGCTACCGGGCGCTCTCGTAGATGGCCGCAACGGTCGGTTCGCGGCAGAAAGGCCAAATGGAGCGTTGACGTGAAGTCATCCAAGGCTCACGTGATGGATCAATCAGCAACCGACCTGTTGTCGATCTATCTGCGAACAAATGGCGTCTATGACGAATTGTTCGATGACGACGGCAGGGTTCGTCCCCACTGGGACACGCTCATTCGAGGCATCGACGCGATGGGTCGCGATGAGCGACGGACCCGCGCAAATCATATTAATCGGCGTGTCCGAGATGTTGGAATCGAGCACGATATTTTTTCCGACCCAAATGAAGCTGATCAGCGTTGGAGTCTCGATCTACTTCCATACGTCATTTCTGCGAGTGAATGGCGATGGTTGGAAGCTGCACTGACGCAACGCGCACGGCTGTTCAATTTGGTCTTGGCCGACATCTATGGCGATCAAAAACTCATGCGGTCGGGCAAGATCCCTCCCCTGCTTGTTTATGCAGACTCTTCCTACTTGCCTCCCTGCCAAGGTATCGCGCCCAATTTTGGTTATCTGCAATTTTTTGCCGCCGACCTTGCCCGCGATGCCAATGGGCAATGGCGAGTAATCGACAATCATGCGGAGGCAATGGCTGGTCTGGGCTTTGCCTTGGCTAACCGAATGGTGCACGCACACTTCGCGAACGATCTCTTTGCTGAGTGTGGGGCTATGCGCCTCGCTCCCTTCTTCATGCAGATGCAAAAAGGGTTAGCAGAGCGCACTGGCAGGCCTGACCCGCAGATAGCCCTAATTACACCTGGTCCCCATCATCAAGATTATTTCAGCCACGCCTACCTGGCACGCTACTTAGGACATCTGTTGGTTGAGGGTGGAGATTTAAGGGTTGTCGGAGATCGCTTATTTTTGAAGACACTCGCTGGTCTCAAACCGATTGACCTCATTGTGAGGTGCATTGAAGCGGCCTTGGCTGATCCATTGGAACTCAATCCTTCGGGATTTGATGGCCCGGTTGGATTGTTGCAGGCCTGCCGGCGGAACGCCGACCTCGTCGTAAACGGTCTTGGTTCCGCCATCATCGAGAATCGCGCATTGGGCTCCTATCTGCCAGCCCTATGTCAGGACTTATTGGGTGAACAACTCATGCTGGCGGATTCGCCGCGCTGGTGGCTGGGCGATCCGCAGTCGCGTCAACATGTTATGCATACGCCCGCCAAGTGGGTTCTCCGGCCGGCGCACGAAGGTACGGGGGCCCCTGGGAGTGCTGCAGCCGGGATCGAGGTTGAAATTGACGGTAGCCAATGGTCGATCGAGAAACTTAACAATCTCATCGATGGCCTTGCCGAAACGTTAGTCGCCGAGGAGTACTTGAGCTTTGCAACTACTCCGTCGCTTAAGCATGACAGTCTTTCGCCTGTAGCGTCTGTCGTCCGTTTCTTCGTTACTTTGACTGACGATGGTTACATCGTGATGCCGGGCGGATTGTCGATGAGCGTCGACGAGGTTGCGGCGGTTTCTCTCAGCGCCGCTTCAGCTGATACCCGTGATGTTTGGGTGTTGACCGATGAACGTTCGCCGACGCACTCGAGCCTATGGCGGCCGACTTTGGAAACAGCGAGGACCGATCGTTCGCAACGCGCCCTACAGAGCCGTGTTGCAGACAACTTATACTGGCTTGGCCGCTATTCGGAACGTGCGGATTGGACGATGCGCGTTCTTAGGGGTGCGGTTCGCCGGTTGTCCAAAGAGGAGGATTCCGATGCCAGTGGTCTGTTTGCCACCCGAATCTGTCTTGCCCGCTTACTGGCGCGCGGTGCACCAGATCTCATCCCGCAATACGGCTGCGATAATTCGACCGCGGTCAAGCAACTCGTTGTGGCATTACTGTCCAAGAACGCCAGTGATTACGGATTGCCTCATACAATGCAAGCGCTGCATCAAAACGTTTCGTTGACACGTGACCGGCTGTCTCTTGAAGGCTGGCAAATGCTGAATGCACTCAGCGCCGGCGACCTTTGGACAAAGGATTTCCGTTCATCGCCGGCTAGCGCACTCCAGGATTATCTTGACGATGGTCTAACCACGATCGCCGCCTTCAACGGCCTGATGCACGAAAACATGACCCGCAACTTCGGGTGGTCATTTCTGGAGATGGGCCGGCGATTGGAACGCGCATATAACATTTGCGACGCCATCCTTGGCCTGTTCCCTCAAGAAACCACCGAAGAGAAGGAGACGAGCGAACTATTGTTGCTCCTTGAATTGGCCGACAGTTTCATTACGTACCGGTCCCGCTATCGTCTTGACCCGATGCTCCACCTCGTATTGGACCTCTTGATGTTAGATGACTCAAACCCCCGCAGCATCGCGTTTCAGTTGGAGGCCATTTCTAATCACCTCGAGTCACTGCCCCAAGCCAAACAGGGCTCAGAGCTTCCTAAGGAGCGAAGGCTAATCCTGGCGTTGCGAAGCTCGGTGCAACTCTTTGACATCGAAAACTTTGCTAATGCCGGAAGCCGGAGAAAGTTGCACGAGCTTTTAGGCGAACAACTTGAAGGCCTGCCACGTCTGTCTGATGCAATCGAGCATCGATATTTCAATCTGTCAGACGATACGCCGCAACGTGCGATGATGCGTCATGAGTTGACGAAATGATCTACGACATCATTCACAAGACAAGCTATTTGTACTCGACACCGGTTTCGCAGTCACTTCACGTCGTGCACTTGGCACCGCGCGACGTTGTCAATCAAACAGTAATGCAGCATGGCCTGTTCATAGAGCCGACACCGACAATTCGCGCGGACGGGAGGGACTATTTGGGCAACCCCGCGTCCTGGCTCAGCATCGAGAGTAGGCACTCCGCGCTCGTAGTTCGCGCCCAAACGCGTATCACCGTTAGAAATCCCGATAAAGTTGATCTGGAGGAAACGCTTGCCTGGGATCGAGTCCGCGACGTTCTGTTGGACACAAACAATGCACATGATCTTGACGTTATGCGTTACCTTGCGCCCTCGCGACTAACAGGAGCCGACGGCGATATCGTCGAATATGCGCGCAAGTCTTTTGTGCCAGGCCGACCGACGCTGTCGGCGGCATGGGAGCTTACAGGTCGCATCCATGATGATTTCGAGTTTGATAAAGACGCAACTGATGTCTCAACACCGCTTGCGGAGGTTCTGGCTACCCGGCGCGGCGTTTGCCAAGATTTCTCGCACCTGTTGCTGGCCTGCGTCCGCGCTATGGGCGTGCCCGCGCGGTACGTGAGTGGCTATATCCGGACATATCCCCCAGGGGGGGGTCCCGCACCTCTGCTCGGAGCTGACGCAACGCACGCCTGGGTTTCTGTATGGTCACCAGAAAGCGGTTGGGTCGATTTGGACCCGACCAACAACACGATTCTACAAGACGAACACATTACAATAGCCTATGGCCGCGACTACGACGATGTTTCACCAATCCGGGGCATTCTGTTGGGCGGATCGGAACACACCGTTACCGTCAATGTTGATGTTAAACCGATCGAAAACTGAGTCTGAGCCGGGTCAGTTCTCATGAAGGGCCCGACCTGCGTATTGTGTTGTGGATGAATTCCAGCTTTTCAACGGCCCTTTGGGGGATGGCGAATGGATAAAAGTCATCATGCCCCATGCTTCGATTTAGGCCATTCATGACCAATGTCATCGGTATCCAGTGCTCCATTAGGACATCAAATCGTATATCCCGGTAAGCATCCAGAGTCTCCGACGGCCAAATCACACCAAACGACGAGTTGGCTGAGCGAAGTTCTGATCCATATGCTTGCGCAGTTTCAAGCACATCAACCATGTGGAGGTAGTGCGCCCATGTTTCGGCCCAGTCCTCCCATGGGTGAGAGCTGGCGTAAGCCGAGACAAACTCCGATTGCCAGTTTAACATTGGACCTTGGTCATGGTGCCGGCGAATTGCATCCGCGTAATTTTCTCGATCGTCTCCAAACAATTGCCGAAACTCATCAATCAGATTGCTGCCATCTATAAGCAACATCCAATAGTAATGACCGCTTTCGTGGCGAAGGTGCCCCAGCACGGTCCGATATGGTTCCGCGAGTTGCTGACGTTGACGCGTGCGTTCGACCTCGTCGGCCTCGTCTATGTCAATTGTGATGACGCCATCAAAATGACCAGTGACCGCATCGGCCATGAAATCAAACGTCATTGGTGGTTTGCCGGAAAGCCCCCCGTTCAGCGGCAGCCCGAAGCGCAGCAGTGAATACATAAGTCGCTTTTTGGCACGTTCAATTGACGCCCATGCCTCTTGGGCACCTTTCCGGTCGAGATTTGGGATCATACGATTTAGATTGCAGGCGCGGCAGAGCCCTAGGCTTTCGTGCGCATCAACGATCCAGTTGCAAACGCCGTATTTCGAATTGGCGCAATAGTACTTGTTACTAGATCGAGAGCCCCCCACGACCAGATAACTTTGCTCACCATCCGGCTCAAGCGTCACCAGCTCAAGTTTTTCAGAATCAAAGCCCAGTATGCCGCCACACCTCAGGCACGAGAGATTTTCGAAATAAACAGCACTCGAACACGAACTGCACCTGAATGGTTTCATTCGACGGGCCCCCTGATCACGTTTGCTTCGCGGCGATAACTTGATTCAATCGTAATTTGCACATGCCTTGCAAGCTAGGCCTTAGCTACGTCGCTACTATGATAGCTGCGTGCAGAGTCACCATGTCCGCTTTTGGCATTAAGCGCACGTCCCGCGAGTGCGGCCCCATGCCGCCAACGGGGCTAAAGCAAACATTCCTATCACACATCCGTCTCTCTCATTCTGACCCAATGCGGACGTGCGCGTGTTTGCTACCGATCGACCTTGTCGTCATGGGGGGTCTCGTGCGCAGCACCTGTTGAAGCGGAAATTGCCTACAATGCATATAGAATTCCCACATTGAATCTAATGCAACCGCAATGCAGGCAGCCCCTCTACTCACCGCTCGCTTGCGAGACAGCGTGCAACCTCTTTTGGCTTGGAAATCTATTTTTTACCTGCCCAGCACCCGGCCCATCGAATGCGCGACGGTCGGCTGGCTTCTCAAGGACAATGATGACGTCAAGGTCATCTGTCAGAGCGTGGGAGATCTTCATAACCCCAATAACGCGCAAGCGAGCGGGATCATGACGATTCCCGCTCGCTGTGTGATGTCGATAGAGCGCTTGTCAGAGGAACGGAGGCCTAGCGCCTCTGCGGAGATTGATTCTGCCGGAATTGGCGACCAGGATTTTCGTTCAGAACGGACGCGGCAAGTGTTTGTATCTCTTGTGGCGTAAGAGAGCTTGGCTTCTGCAATGCCCGTGACGCAATCGAAGAAGCCTGCTCGGACGTGCTCTGGTTTTGACTCTGGTTCAGATTTTGTGCCATGACGATTACTCACCTTACGGATAGGGTTACTCGCATACGCCATACGATAAGTTTTTGTTAGCATGGGCGCATAATTCCGTATTGCGCGACCGCTCATGCCTAATACCGTTATCCACGAGTCAATTTGCATACGCCTCCAACTCGCCGAACACATTAGCCCAAGTAATAAGCACCACGCTCAAAACATGAGCAAATTGCCAGCCGGTGCCAACTTCAATTCGCGTCTATTGCGGTGACAATTGCAACGACGAGAAGGCTCGCTTCGCCTCTTAGCGCGAGTGAATTCCTTGAATGTCGGCCTGCGCAGAGCGTGCAAACGACGGATGGTACGCCTTGGCATACTTATTGCGGATAACCGAAGGCGCACATCCATAGCAGCAGCCGTCGGGGGACGGCATCGGGGGACACCATGATTGAGTTGATGATGGTGGTATGTTTTGCGTCCTCACCACACCATTGCAAAGACGAGAAGCTCGTGTTCGCGGAAGCTGGACTTACTGTCTATACCTGCGCCATGCGTGGTCAAATCGAGATCGCCAAGTGGGCGAACAGCCATCCCAACTGGCGAGTGCACCGCTACAAGTGTGGAAAACTTGGGCAGGTTGCCAGGATTTAGTTAAGCGTTCGGATTGCCTGCAGAGCGTTATGTGTTCCGCCATCGATTGGTCCCGTCCATCGGGTGGCGGGTTTTCCCTGCGTCACGTCATGGCGAAACCCACACTCGAATGTCTGCGTATTGCACTTAGCGGACATTCCTGACGGCCGGTTTCATGGCCGCTCTTGGGGGTAAAACGGACATCCCCGATGCCTACACCGGTCGAAACGAAAAGCGGCGCCCCTCGCTTTTAAGGCTTCAGCTCACGGTAAGGCAAGGCGGCTGGGGCCGACCGGCCGAAGCTAAAAGAATGCCTGCGCTGCCTCCGCAAGGGTGATTGTGTTGATCTGCACCAAATCGATCGGCTCGCGCGGTCCATGACGGATCTGGCGGACATCTTGAACTGGAATTTTGGCGGCAGTGAATCTGTGCGCTCCTGCCGCAACCATTCTGAAAACCCGACATTTTGTGGAGACCAGTTCAGGCGACCGGCAGTGCGGGCATCGTGGTGTAAAGCCGCGGCCCGGTCCCGAATACTTCCTCAAAAACCCACAATGCCAAACAGGCGTAGAAGTTGGCGTTGC
>CAYOPW010000065.1:0-12830 GCA_964405975.1 uncultured Hyphomicrobium sp. | reverse complement strand
CCGCTTCGCGCCGTCCGGGATGACAAGGGGTGCGCTTCGCGTCACCCGGCATGACGCTGCGCTGGAACGCACGCCCGCAGTGGTGTTGCTCGAGGAGCCAAAGAGTGGAGACGGTGGTTAGGGCGACTGAGGGAGATCTGCACTCGGCAAAGTTGGTTCTCTCAATCCCACTCAATGTCCTTCGAATGCCATGAGCGCATGGGTCGCAATGCCATGCCGGCGCAGAACGTTTATGCCACCCAGCTCCGGCAAGTCGACGAGGAATGCGGCACCCGCCACCAGTCCACCCGAACGGCTGATGAGCTTGGCTGCCGCCTCCGCCGTTCCCCCCGTCGCAATCAGGTCATCGACGATAAGAATGCGCTCGCCCGCCTTAATGGCATCCTCGTGTATCTCGATAATATCGACACCGTATTCCAGCGTGTATTCCTGGCCGATCGTCTTCCAGGGCAGCTTGCCCTTCTTGCGAATGGGGATGAAGCCGCAACCAAGACGGTCAGCCACTGCCCCACCGACGATGAAGCCGCGTGCTTCGATGCCAGCGACCGCGTCGATGGACGCATCCGCGAAGGGCTTCGCCAGCCCTGCAATGGCTTCCCTGAAGCCTTCGGCGTCGCTCATAAGGGTTGTGACGTCCCGAAATTGGATTCCAGGCTTGGGATAATCAGGAATTGTGCGTACCAGCCGCCGCAAATCGTTCACATGTGCCTCCACGTCAAATTCGCGGCGCAAAATAGCAATATCAGTGTGCGCGGGGTAGCGGATTCGATCGCCCGGTTCGGCGGCGCAATCGGCCCCTACCCAGCAGGCTCCGGGGACATTGTGGACGGCGGCCCAAAGGAGGTCGAGAACGAGATGAGTACGAATTTTTCGCTGATGGCAGACGAGAACCCCGATGATCTGCCGCGAACGCTGCGGCGTGAGCGCGACGCGCGCTTGGTGGAGGCCCGGGAACGCGAGGCACGGGCGCGCTCGAGCACCTTGACGCACGGCTTTGGCGCTGCCGATCCCGGCTTTAGCGCTCAGGCGCAGGCGCAACCACATGCACCTCTGCTTGATCCTGTACCGGCTGCGGTAACGCGGTTCAACGTGCCCTTTCTCCACCTGATGTTCTTTTTCATCAAGGCGGTGTTCGCAGGCATACCGGCGCTGTTCATTCTCGGCGTGCTGTTGTGGCTCGCAGGCGATCTGTTGCAGATGCTCTTTCCCTGGCTCATCAAAACGCAAATCCTGATCCAGTTCCCGAATTGAGTGGGATCGTGCGGTGCATGCCCCACCTGCCATGAAGCCCGCTAGTCAACTCCGCGCCAGCGCACGCACGGCTTCAGCCATCGCCTCCGCGACGCCGGGTTCGCTCATGCAGTGCCCGGCGTTCTCCATGATCTGCAACCGGCACTCTGTCCAAACCTCTGCCAGCGCGTAGGCGTTCTTAGGCGGGCACAACAAATCGTAGCGCCCTTGCACGATGACGCCGGGAATGCCCTTGAGCCGGGCTGCCTCAGCTAAGAGCTGGCCGGGGGCGAGGAAGAAATCGTTGCGAATGTAATGGGCTTCGAGGAACGGCGTCGGTGGCAGCCGTTCCTCAGAGCCCAATGCGCTATCCAATCGAATAGTGCCTGGTTTGAGCGTCGAGAGCGCCCGCTCATACGCATTCCACATATACGCCGCGGGCCGATGAACATCAGGGTCCGGATCTGCGAGACGTTGCAGATACGAACTAAGCGGATCGGAGCGCTCTCCTTCGGGGAGGAAGGAGACGAAGCCGGCAAAGAGCTCGGGGCGAAACAGCTTCGGGCCTTCCACGAAGGCCCACTGCGTTTCCTGTCTTGTGCCAAGGAAGACAGCGCGCAAAACGACACCTTTAACGCGCTCAGGGAAGCGCTGCGCATAGGCGAGCGCCAAGGTCGAACCCCAAGACCCGCCGACCAGCAGCCACTTCTCGATGCCGAAGTGAGCGCGAATGCGCTCAATGTCGGCGATCAGATGGTCTGTCGTGTTGGCCTCAACCGACAAATAAGGATGGCTGCGCCCCGCACCTCGCTGATCGAACAGCAATGCGTAATCCCGCTTGGGATCAAACAAAGAGCGATGCGCGTGCTGGCATCCGCCGCCGGGCCCGCCGTGCAGGAACAGCGCCGGGAGGCCGCCGCGCACGCCCACTTCCTCCACATAGAGCCAATGGCCATTGCCGACATCGAGCATGCGCGCATCGAATGGGCGAATTGGCGCTTCGGATGGAAGTTGCTCAGGCATTGCGTTGTGTTGCAGTTCGTACGGGAATTTCCAAGCGATTTGAAGGTGATCCTATCGCTATTCGACGGGATAGCTATAGCCGGCACAAAGGGCTTCGTGCACTTGCCGCAATGAAGCGCTCAACCGCCTCGCAATTGCGCTGCCGGGCGCAGCAGGACCTAGGTGCGGGATCACGGGCCATTTGTTAGTGCCCTAGCCCAACACGCGCCCGGCAACGGCATCGAGTTTTTGCATGATTGCCTGATCGCGCGCTTCGGGCGGTGTGATGATAGCCACGTCCAGCGCCCGGTCAGAGCCGTTAGGACAGGCAGGGTGTTCGCGCGGGAAGTCTCGGGCCAGTCGCTGCACGAGTCGCTGCGCCTTTTCGGTGTTGTCCTTCATGACAGCTATGACGGAGGCCACGTCGACGTGCGCGTGCTCATCGTGCCAGCAGTCGTAGTCGGTCACCATGGCAACAGTCGCGTAGCAGATCTCCGCCTCGCGAGCGAGCTTGGCTTCGGGCATGTTGGTCATTCCGATCACGTCGCAGCCCCAGTTGCGGTAGAGGAAGGACTCAGCGCGCGTTGAGAATTGCGGCCCCTCCATTGCGAGGTAAGTGCCGCCTAGCGATGTGTCGATGTCCTCGGCCTTGGCGGCCTTCGACACCGCCTCAACCAGAAGCGGGCTGACGGGATGGGCCATTGAAACATGCGCGACACACCCCTCGCCGAAGAAGCTTTTCTCGCGCGCGAACGTGCGGTCGATGAACTGATCGACCAGCACAAAGTGGCCAGGCGCATATTGGTCCTTCAACGAACCACAGGCCGATATCGAGACAAGATCGGTGACGCCTGCGCGTTTTAGCGCGTCGATGTTCGCGCGAAAATTGATGTGCGTGGGCGATAGGCGATGACCACGCCCGTGTCGCGGCAGGAACCGGAACGGCAACCCATCCACCTCAGCAAATAAGATTTCGTCGGAGGGTTCACCCCAAGGCGTTGAAACCTTCTCCCAATGTGGATTTGCGATCCCCGGCAGATTGTAGAAGCCGCTGCCGCCAACGATCCCCAAAACGGACTTGGACACTATGGCCTCCCTCGACGCGTTGCCTCGCCGCCCTTCTTCTTGAGGGGAGCGCGCCAGAGCCGATATCACACGAGCAGCGGAAAGCGAAAAGCCAGAAGCGACGAGCGCTCGCAGTTAGTGCTTGGTCCGCGCCCAGATGCGCTTCTTGACCCCGTAAAGAAGCAGCGTCGTGATCACGAGATATAGCAGAACCTGCCAACCGAGCCGCTTGCGCGTATTGAGGTTCGGGTCGGCCGCCCAGGCGAGGAATGCCGTCACATCCTTCGCGTTCTGATCCAGCGAGCCCGTGGCACCGGCGTCCTCCTGATATTCGATAAAGACATCCTTCGAAAGCGGCGGCACCATCGCAATCTGATGCCCCGGAAAGGCAGCGTTATAGTACATGCCTTCAGCCATATCGACACCGGCCGGCGCTTCTTGATAGCCGGTCAGCACTGCGTAGACAAAATCAGCACCGGCTTCCTGATAGCCCGTTACGATGTCGGCTAGCATCCAGAACCAGTGTGTGTACCAGGGCGCATGATTCTCCACCGTGCGCGCTCTAACGATAAGCGACAGATCAGGTGGTAGTGCCCCGCCCTGCACCGAGCGTGCTTCCTTGTCGTTCTTGTAGGGCCCGACAATAGGATCGGCCAAGTCCGGCAAGCGCTCAATCATCTTGCCTTCTTCATTCGGACCATCGGTAATTTGATATGGCCAAGAAGCAGCAAGAGCTTTTACGGCTTCAACGGGAAACTGAGGTCCGCCGGGCTCGGAAAGATTCCGGAAGCGGACGTACTTCAGGCCGTGGCAGGCTGTGCAGACTTGCTGGAACACCTGGAAGCCGCGCTGCAGTTGCGCCCTGTCGTATTGACCGACAATGCCTGCAGATGCCCAATCAAGACGCTCAATGTGTTGTGGGGCGTGCTCATCTGCGGCATGCGCAAATCCTGTAGCAGTTAGGGACGCCACGACCGCCATGATCGCCGCGAAACCGCTCGTCGCCACGAGTCTTTTCATAGGTTGCGCCCCCTCAGCCCTTTTTTCCAGCGGCTGCCGCACCGGCCGAGCCCTCCGAGCCTAATACATCCTCGGTAATCGAGCCTGGCAATTTTTTTGGTCTCTCAATCAGACCAAGCACCGGCAACACGATCAGGAAATGGGCAAAATAGTAGATTGTAAAGACGCGAGCCCAAAAGATGTAGGCCCCTTCCGCCGGCTTGGAGCCCAGATAACCAAGCGCTAGGCAAGCGAATACGAACAGCCAGAAAAACCACTTGTAGATGGGCCGGTATTTTGCGGAGCGCACCAGGCTCGTATCGAGCCACGGTAAGATCAGCAAGACGCCGAGGGATCCGAAAATAGCGATGACGCCAAGCAGCTTGGAGGGAATGGCGCGCAAGATTGCGTAAAAGGGCAAGAAGTACCACTCGGGCACGATGTGGGTTGGCGTCACTAATGGGTCAGCGGGGATGTAGTTGTCAGCGTGGCCGAGATAGTCAGGCAAGAAGAATACAAACCAGAGGAACACGATCAGGAAAGCAAACATCCCTACTGCGTCCTTCGATGTGGCAAATGGGTAAAAGGCGACCGCGTCAGATTTCGTCTTAATGTCGAGGCCGGTCGGACTGTTCTGGCCCACGACGTGAAGCGCCCAAATGTGCATGCCCACGAGGCCTGCAATCACGAAGGGGAGCAGATAATGCAAGCTGAAGAAGCGGGTCAGCGTGACGCCGGTCACCGAATAGCCGCCCCATAGCCAATGCACGATGGACGTGCCGAGCCCCGAAACCAATTCATCGAAGGAAGAGAACAAATTGGTGATGACGGTGACAGCCCAGAAACTCATCTGCCCCCAGGGAAGCGAGTAGCCTAAGAAAGCGGTCGCTATCATCGCGACGAAGATGAGAACGCCGATGATCCAAAGAATCTCGCGCGGCGCCTTGTAGGAGCCGTAATAGAGACCGCGGAAGATGTGGATGTAGGCGGCGAGGAAGAACATCGACCCCCCTACTGCGTGCAGGGGGCGCAACAACCAGCCGTAGTTCACGTCGCGTTCGACGCGCTGGATGGAATTGAAGGCTTCGGCGGCGCTTGGCTGGTAGTGCATGGCAAGCACGATGCCCGTCATGATCTGCGCCACAAGAATGAAGGAGAGGATGCCGCCAAACGTCCAAAGGTAGTTCAGATTGCGCGGCGTGGGAAAATCGACGAACTGGTCGTGCACGAGGCGGCCAATCGGCAGCCGCTCGTCCATCCACTTTCCAAATCGCGACTTAGCCTCGTAAGTCGATTCGTGAGCAGCCATTGGGCCTCGCGTTCCTCAGCCGATCTTGATTTTTGTGTCAGTGATGAATTCGTAGATGGGCACTTCAAGATTGTGTGGGGCGGGCCCCTTACGAATGCGGCCGGCCGTGTCGTAATGCGAGCCGTGGCACGGGCAAAACCACCCATTGAAGTCGCCCCGCTTGTCGCCCAGCCCTTGCCCCTTTGGAATGCAGCCCAGATGCGTGCAAATCCCCACCATGACGAGCCAGTTTTCGTGCCCGGGCTTAGTGCGATTTTCGTCCGATGCCGGTGCCGATGACGGCAGGCCCTCGTTGCGCGCGCTATCGTCGGGCAGATCCTTGACGTCGACTGCTTGCGCTTTTTCAATTTCCTCTTTCGTGCGGTGGCGAATGAAAACGGGCTTGTTGCGCCACATGATCGTGATCGCCTGGCCCACAGCGATTGGAGCAATATCGACCTCGATTGACGCCAATGATTGTGCGCCGGCGTCAATATTCATCTGATCGATGAAAGGCCAGAGCGATATGGCACCGCCAACGGCAACGAACGTGCCGGCAGCAAGCGTGAGGAAATCCCTGCGATCTGGTTCTTCCGCATCTATTGTCACAAGTGCCTCCGTCATGATCGCTTGGCAGCGATAAGCGCCACATTTGGCTTCGCCGACAGGCTACCCAACCTGCCGGCGCTCGCAGCCTATACCCCAGCGCCCAAGTCTGCCGATGCGCAGCTCGCTTGGCAAATGGGACGAGGCAAATCAACATGGGCTTTTTGACACTCTTCGCAGCGTCCCTCAACCCTTGGCAATCACATGTACGGAGGCAATTTGGCGCATGGCATTTCAGGTGAACTCCGCGCGCACGAAGTCGCTTTGCAGGCATAATACGCGTTGATTGTGTCGTTTGGTCGTAGCTGGGCCTTAGCCGAACATGACATAGCGTTCAAATCGTCGGTTGGGGGCCAGGGTCGCGCAAGCAACACAGTTCAGCCCCTCAGCGATGTCATTCGGCCGCATCCTGCGCCAGGAAACCGCCTGATTGGCGCGCCCACAGCTCCCCGTAGAGCCCGCCACTCCGCAACAGTTCGGCGTGGCTCCCCTGTTCGACGATGCGGCCCGCGTCCATGATGACAAGGCGATCCATCGCTGCGATTGTCGACAAGCGATGCGCGATCGCGATCACCGTCTTGCCACTCATCAGGTTGACCAGCTGCTCCTGGATCGCCGCTTCGACCTCTGAGTCGAGCGCGCTGGTCGCCTCATCGAGAATGAGAATCGGCGCATCCTTCAGCAACACACGCGCAATCGCAACCCTTTGGCGCTGGCCGCCCGATAACTTGATGCCGCGCTCGCCCACATGCGCCTCGTAGCCCCTGCGGCCCTTGTGGTCCTCGAGCCCGACGATAAAATCGTGGGCGGCGGCCTTCTTGGCTGCTGCGATCGCATCCGCCTCGCTCGCCTGCGGTTGACCATAGAGGATGTTGTCGAGCACCGAGCGGTGGAGAAGCGAGGTATCCTGTGTGACCATGCCGATGTGGGCTCGCAGGCTGTCCTGCGTCACCTCAGCGATGTTCTGGCTGTCTATTAGAATGCGGCCGCCGTCGAGATCATAAAAGCGCAACAAGAGGCTTACGAGTGTCGACTTGCCGGCACCAGACCGCCCGACAAGCCCAACCTTTTCTCCAGGTCCGATGTGCAGCGAGAGATCCTCGACAATGCTGCCGCGACCGGTTTCGGGATCCCGGCCATAGTTGAAACGGATGTTCTCGAATTGGATCTCGCCCCTTGTCACGTGCAAAGGCTTGGCGTCCGGATCGTCCACTACCGTGCGCTCGCGTGCAATCATCTCCAAGCCGTCACGCACCACGCCAATGTTCTCAAAAAGGCCCGCGGCTTCCCACATGATCCAATGAGACATGCCTTGCAGGCGCAGTACGAGGCCGACCGAGAGCGCGATAGCGCCGGTCGTCACCGCATTGACAGACCAAAGCCAGATCGACATTCCCGCAACCGAGAACAAGAGCAACGCGTTCAGCACATTCAACGCAACCGTCAACAGTGTTACCAAGCGCAATTGACGATGCACGGCATTAAGGAACAGGCTCATGCTGTCTTGGGCATAGGCATCCTCTCGTTCGGCGTGGGCAAACATCTTGACCGTACTGATGTTGGTGTACGTGTCGACCACGCGCCCCGTCATGATAGAGCGGGCATCGGCCTGCTCATGCGAGATGCGCCCCAGGCGGGGTACGAAGTAGTACATGGCGGCCAGATAGCCAGCGAGCCATACAATCAGGGGCGCGGAAAGCCGCGTGTCGGTCGCCGCGAATAAGATCACGGCACCGGTGAAGTAGATCGCGACATACAAAAGGACTTCGGCGATCTTCATCACCACTTCGCGCACTGCGATCGAGGTCTGCATCACCTTGGCCGCAACCCGGCCCGCATAGTCATCTTGAAAGAACGCCATCGACTGGCGCAGAACATAGCGATGCGCCTGCCACCGCGTGCGCATGGTAAAGTTGCCCAGAATTCCCTGGTGGATCACCGACTCGTAGAAAAACTTGAGCACGGGCAGAAGCACGAGCACAATAAGGCTCATGCCAATGAGGAACGCGGCGTGATCGTCCCAAAACGTTGCGCGGTCGGATTGGGCAAGCCAGTCGACCAGCCTGCCAAGGAAGCCGAACAGGGACACCTCGATCAGCGCCACAACAGCGGCAAACATGGCGGAAGCCACAAGTAGTGGCCAGAATGGCCGCGTATAGTGGACGATGAACGCCAAGAACTCGGTCGGGGGCTTGCCGGGAGGCGCGGCCGGGAATGAATCGCGGCGGGTCTCAAGCCAGCGGAAAATGCGGGCGATCATCGGAGGCTCCAAAATCGTGCAGATACCTTGAGGAGGGTCCGGGCCGGCGGGCGGCGGCTCAACCGAACATACCGGCTTGCGGTCCACGCACAGTGGGCCGACGGTGAGACAGCTTCTCCCCTTGGCATTGTTGCTTCCGATATATAGGACGAATTCGGCCAACATAAGAGGCGGCGAGGTAAGGATGAACCAACTGGAAGACAAGACATGCGGCGAGCCTCGCCTTTCGCAATGGAAGGAAACCTCGCGCGCGTGGTTTGAGGAGCTTCGCGATCAGATTTGCACCGGGTACGAGAAGCTTGAGGACGACCTGCCCGAAAATGCTCCGCTTTCAGACATAGCTCCCGGTCGCTTTAAGCGCACACGCTGGGAGCGCACGGACCACACCGGTGCGCCGGGCGGCGGTGGCCTCATGAGCCAAATGACAGGCCGCGTCTTTGAGAAGGTGGGCGTGCACACCTCAACCGTTCACGGTGAATTTGCGCCGGAGTTTCGCAAAGAGATCCCCGGCGCCCAAGAAAACCCGAGCTTTTGGGCGTCGGGCATCTCGCTCATCGCGCACCCGCAAAACCCCAATGTGCCGGCCGTGCACATGAATACGCGCATGGTCGTCACTTCGAAGTGGTGGTTTGGTGGCGGCGCCGACTTAACGCCTGTGCTCAACAAGCGTCGCAAGCAAGACGACGCCGATACGTTAGCCTTTCACGCGGCGATGCATGGCGCGTGCGAAGCGCACAACGTCGCCGACTACGCACACTTTCGTAAGTGGTGTGATGAGTACTTCTACCTGCCCCACCGCAAGGAACCGCGTGGCATCGGCGGCATCTTCTATGACTATCTCACCCCATCGGAAGCAGACGGCGGCTGGGAGGCGGCATTTGCCTTCACCCAGGATGTGGGACGCGCTTTTGCGCAGGTCTACCCCATGCTGGTTCGGGGAAACTATGCCTTGGCTTGGACAGACGAAGATCGCGAGGAGCAACTCATCCGCCGCGGACGCTATGTGGAGTTCAATCTGCTCTATGACCGGGGCACCGTGTTCGGCCTAAAGACCGGCGGAAACGTGGACTCAATTCTGTCGTCCATGCCCCCTCTCGTGAAATGGCCGTGATAATAGCGTCTAACGTCTGAAGAATAGAACGTGTCTCCACCGCGGCAGTGTTGGCGTCCGATTCTGTCCACATTCAGCCTGCGAAAGGTCATGCGGGTTGGCGATCCCGCCGGGCTGATTGGGTAGCCGTTGCGTTGGCGCCGCGCTCATACTGTCACGGCTTAACAAAGCCTGGTACCAGTGTTATCGACTGGACACGTCCTTGTGCGCGAACGGGATCCTTGACCTTTGCGCGTGTCACCCCTAGCAGGGTTTGATGGAGACGCATCCCTCAAACCGATAGCCCATGATTGTTCCTGTCATTTTGTCTGGCGGCTCCGGCACGCGGCTGTGGCCACTCTCGCGGGCGATGTATCCGAAGCAGTTCATACGCTTCTTCGACGGGCAAGACGTGAGCCTTCTCGGGGCCACGCTGACGCGGTTCTGCGGCGACGACAACTTTGCCGCACCGATCATCATGTGCAACACCGATCATCGCTTCCTTGTAGCCGAGGAGGTGGCGCGGGCGGGACTTGTGCCAAACGCAATTATCTTAGAACCTGTCGCGCGTAATACGGCACCTGCTATTGCGGTGGCGGCGCTGGCGGCCATTCGTTCAAATGAGAACGCTCTCCTGGCCGTGATGCCGTCCGATCACTTAATTCGAGACACGCAGCACTTCGTTGAGAGCCTAAAACGCGCCGCCGACATTGCTGCAACAGGAAAGCTCGTTCTCTTCGGGATCACCCCAAGCAAACCCCATACCGGCTATGGCTACATTCGCAAAGGTGCGCCGCTCAATGGCGCCAGCGATGGCTTTAAAGCGGATTCCTTCTTCGAAAAGCCCGATTTGGCGACAGCGGAGGCCTATGTAGCCGCGGGCAATTATTTCTGGAACAGCGGCATTTTTGTTCTGAATGCGCGCACCTTTCTGGACGAACTCGAACAGTTTGAACCGCGTATCCTCAAGGCGGCCCACGAGGCACTCGCGAACGCCAGCGAAGACTTGGACTTCTTGCGCCTTGAACGCACTGCATTTGCGAGTGCGCCCAACATCTCCATTGATTATGCGGTGATGGAAAAGACGAATGCCGCCGCGATGCTGCCGCTAGATGTAGGATGGAGCGACGTGGGGTCCTGGTCATCTCTCTGGGAGGTTTCACCCCAGGATGAGCACGGCAACGCGATCCATGGCGACGCGATCCTGACCGACACACGCGACTGTTATGTGCACAGCGAACACGCGCTCGTATCAACGATCGGAATCAAGGACCTCGTTATCGTCCAAACGCCCGACGCCCTTCTCGTTGCCGACAAGGCCAAAGCACAAGACGTCTCGCACATTGTGGCGCGGCTGAAGGAGGCAAGCCGCACCGAGTATCAGCAGCACCTCAGAAATTACCGACCATGGGGCTACTTCGAGACGCTCAGCATCGGTCCTCGCTTTCAAGTCAAGCTCCTGCACGTGAAGCCAGGGGGCAAGCTCTCCCTGCAAATGCACCATCACCGTTCCGAGCACTGGGTTGTTGTGCAGGGAACCGCCAAGGTGACGATCGGGGGGGCGGAACGCCTCGTCCACGAGAACGAAAGTACGTACATCAAAGCGACCCAATGGCACCGGCTTGAGAACCCCGGCAGGGTACCGGTTCAGATTATCGAGGTGCAGATTGGGAGCTATCTTGGCGAAGATGACATCATCCGATCAGACGACGTCTATCATCGCGCACCCGATGAGACGAAGTAGGAATTCTGTCGTCGATGCCGCCCGTCGTGAAATGGTTATGATACCAGCAAGAGCACAGGGCGCCAGGTTGAGTTCACGATGCCAAAAAAACAGCACCCCCAAGCAAGCTTGAGGGTGCAGACCAGATTGTTAGATATGTGACCAGTCGTTGCCGATGGTGCACCTTCGCAAATCCCGCGGTTAGAAGTCCAGCGAAAGAAGGATGCGTCCGGACCAAATCTCAGGATCTACATTAATTGTTCCCGAACTTTCTGTCAGTTTAGTAATTCGACGATTGCACTTGCTAACTCCCCAGTGACCACAACCTAACCACGTCTTATCCCTGGTCACGTCTCGAGATCGGCCCGAATATGAAACAGATTTCGACTCGAAGCCCGAGTAACGACCTTCTAGCTTCACTGAAAACCCTTGGGTCAGCTTAACTTGGGTGCCAACGCCAACGGTATAACCGTCAAAGTTGTCAGGCAGATTGACGGAAATCCGGTTGCCGCTGAATCCGGTACTTATTGTTCCACCTAGGATGCTTAGGTCGACAGCGTTCTGAACCGTGGCCGCGGCGCCATCTAGCTCAAGTCGCGTATATCCGCCCAATAGGTAAAGCAGAGCTTGACGGTTTAAGGTCAGGACGCCGATGCGACCTCCGAATGTGTAGGTGTAGTCAACCTCCATCGACCCACTCACACTGGTCGTCGAACTCAAATTGAACAGCTCCTTACCATAAATGTCGAGAGACTTGATTGTTGAACTACTGGCTCCCGAGAAATTGGCATCGGTGTTTGAGAAGTCAATATCGGCAAAGGCACCAATGACAACTCCCGGCGTAGCTTCGACATCACCCGCAACGCCGACCGTCCCGAAAACTCCTGGGTCACCGTCGAGTGCTGAGAAAACCTTGTTGGTGTTCAAACGCTTAGAAGCGGGATATCAATGCAAAGCAGCGCGGTCGGAGTCCCGCTAGATGTGTACTCGCACTCCTGCTTATAGCCATACCGGGTCTTGTCGTTGACACTAACGTCCCCGTCGAGGATCTGACCACCGACGCCGCCGTAAAAGGAAAACCCGGTCCAGTTGTATCCCTGGGCAGACGCGGCTGAAATGCTCGCTCCGAGACAAACAATGCCGCTCACTGAGGCGGCGAGAACGTTACGCAGGTACATGACACGCTCCAACGCAAAGAAACTTTGATCACCGCATTCAGCCGCCTCTTGCTGATACGGAATATGCACAGGTAATCAATAACCATGCATAAAGTCAGTCACATTCCCGCCACAGAGACCACAATTCAGACACCAGATCGTCATGATGCCGATTAATTGGGCGCCGCACTCTTGACGCCATCGAATCAAGGAGAATTGTGTGCCTGGCGCGCCACAGATCCCTCAGCGGACCCCGCGAATTGCATCGTGTTTCTATGTATCGCCGGCACTGTTTTTGGCGTTGATCATTTGCCGGTATCGCTCCGTTGCAGCGGAACGAAGTGCTGCAGCTGCGAGTGTCCGCCCAAGACGCAATACCGCCGCCTTGACGCTTAGGCAGCGGCTTCAGG
>CAYOPW010000064.1:0-12978 GCA_964405975.1 uncultured Hyphomicrobium sp. | reverse complement strand
ATTTCCGTTGCTCTGTACATATTATTTTTGTATATAGCAACAAAATAAATAGCCCGATCGGAGTAATCCTTATGGCCCTTGACGAGAATTAGGTCGAAGAGCGTCCTCCGGAAATCCTGCGCCAAGCCATAGAGAATAGGGATGCGGAACAGGCCGAAGCCGTCATCGAGGACTTGTCCGCGAGCGATGGTGCGCGAGCCGTTCTGCAACTCGAACAAGATGAGCAGGTTCACCTGATCGAACTGGTCAATGCTGAAACCGCTGCCTGGGTTATCGAGCAGCTGCCTGATGAAGCCGCTGCTTGTTTGAGCCGTCGCGCGGAGACCACTGGGCTAGGCGATGTTGAGGAAGCGCATGTCCACTTTGAACCATAAGCGGACATTGACCTAACAGAAAGATGGTTTGCACGCCGTCCTCCAGCGATCCGGATTTCAAAAAGTTTCCAACTTGTCAGCGAAGGCGAGGAATTTCGCCAAGCAATCTTTGAGGGCTGATAGCTATGGCAATGCCTTGGGGTCTCGGCCTAATCTCGGTGGCCAACTGCCGCATCACGCCATACAATGCCTTTGTGTTCCCATCGCAAGACCATCTGTCGATTGGAATTCATTCCGCTACTCCAGCCGGTACGATTCGAAGCCCCGCCGTGCCGCTTGCTCTTCGATCCATCGCTGAGCCCGTCTGGCGGAATTGAACATCTGTATAGCGGGTACCTCTTCGTCGATGTGGCTCCCTTGGTCCAAACGGGCGCCGCATGATGCCCTGAAGTCTCCACCGCCCAAATCTTCAATTTTGCCCCAAAACACGGCCCCTTCTTCCGGCGTCAGTAGTTTTTTCTGGTTCATCAGTCAAAACGAATTCTGGCGGAGTTATGCTGTTATGTTCTGTCAGCCACTCCCGAGTTCAACACTACGTCCGATTACGCTGCGTTGTTGCGCTGTCTGGAGATCCCGAGATCATACAAGATAACGTCTTTGGTTGCAGAAGTAGTACCCCATCGTGAAGCAGGGCATGCAAGGCTCGGCTTATCGCTTCTGTTTCAGAGTGCTTCAAATTTTGGTAGTGAACTTTGCGTGACGGGTGGTGGCATCTGGGTTGCGCTTGTAAGCGGATGGCTGGAAGGTTTGGTCATCATGCACATCGTCAAACGGTTTAAAATCAAGAGCTACCCCCAAGCAAAGTCCGGCGAACAAGCGAATGGCTCTGTTGCGCTACATCCTGCATCGTTAAGAGGAGTTGAACCTGGCGCTGTTGTTTCGATCACCAATACAAGAAACGGCAAGCGGGTCTTCTGCATCATAAAAACAGATGTCGATTTACTCAATGATCAGATCGGTATCGGTTACGCGTTGCAAAAAAAACTCGAAATAGAAAAGCACATAGATAACAAAGGTATCATATTGGCGATCGCCTCGCGGCCGATGCCTTACCATCCACTATTCTGGATAAACCATCCAGACGAGCGCGTCCGGATTCCCGTTGTTCTCGTAATCGTTTTAGCCCTCGTATCCCTGATAATTTCACTTCTACTTATTAGGTTTTGATCCGCCATTAGCATCGGTCGCCTTGAATGGGGCAAAGGTGGCCCGCTTTAGCAGAGTGGCGTCTCACATCTGAGGGCACTGCGTCAGCCGACCCCGTAGCTTTCTCGGCCTCATGCCGCTGGCGGCGCTTATCTTCAACGGCATTTGTCACCATCTTCACCGTTACTTAAAGTGCAATTGGCAGGAGGTGCCACAAACACTCGACGACGTCATTTCGCGATCCCGATGAGGCTGTAGGAAATAGTTTGAGACGGAGAAGATCGACATGGGTGCAATCCTCACAAATCTCCGCATCACTATCGCTGCCGGTTTTGTACTAACACTCATAATCTACGTTCTCGTCCGTCTCTATCTTGGTACGGGTATTGGTCTAGGCAGCACTTGGTGGACATTCTGCCTTCGCTGGTTGCATGTCATTAGCGGCATTATGTGGGTTGGTTTGCTGTGGTATTTCAATTTTGTCCAAATTCCCAATATGGGCAAAATTCCTGACGAACAGAAGCCAGCCATTGGCAAGGTCATTGCACCGGCCGCACTATGGTGGTTTCGCTGGGGCTCTATGGCGACAATCGTGACGGGTCTGATCCTGGCCTGGATGAACGGCTATCTATGGGACGCTCTTTCAGTGGGGCTGAAGGATAATGGCCGTAGCATGCCGATTGGCATTGGCATGTGGCTTGGCATCATAATGTGGATCAATGTGTGGTTTGGCGTCTGGCCAAATCAGAGGCGGGCGCTCGGGATCGTAGACGCCAGCAGCGAAGTGAAATCCGCGGCGGCAAATACAGCAATGCTATTCTCGCGAGCGAATGCACTCCTTTCTATTCCCATGTTGTTTTTCATGGTGGGCACGTCACACGGTGGTTTCGCCTAAACTCGAGGATCAACCGAGAAGGTCTTTGTTTGCGCAACGGACGAGTAGAACGTCACCCATTACACAGACCAGCGAACCTAACGCGCAAGGCAGATGCCAATTCACGACTAGGTAGTGCCGAAAAATATCGTTCGCAGCCACAAGGTGTAGTCGGATTCGAGCGCCATAATCGTCACGAATACCAAGACCAAAACCGGCGGGAGCAGAATGGCATATGCTAGCGCTAGTCGTTCCCAGGCCATGTGCATGAAGACAGCGACGATCAAGCCTGCTTTTAAAATCATGAACAAGAGGATCAAAGACCATCTGAGATAGCCCTCGAAATGAAAATAGTCGACGAGATAGGAGCAAGTACTCAGAACAAACAGCCAGCCCCACACCACAAGATAGAGCTTGATCGGATGTTCTTGTCCTTCGTGGTCCAGAGAGTCGGAGACCGACTCGACCTGTGCATTTGCCTGCGCCATAGATCGCTCCTACCAAAGATAGAAAAGTGCAAAGATAAACACCCACACCAGATCGACGAAGTGCCAATACAGGCCCATGATTTCGACGCTCTCGTAGTTCCCCTTCCTGCTGGTAAAAAAGCCCGGTGTTCCGCGATCATAATCACCACGCAAAACCTTACGGGCAACGATGATCAGGAATATGACTCCGATGGTGACATGGGTGCCATGGAAGCCCGTGATCATGAAGAAGGTCGAGCCGAATTGAGGTGCACCCCATGGGTTGCCCCAGGGTCGAACGCCTTCCGTGATCAGCTTGGTCCACTCGAAGGCCTGCATGCCGACGAATGTGGCACCCAGTAGCGCAGTCACCAGCAACAAAATCGTGGTCGTCTTCCGGTGGCGCTGGTAGCCGGAACGGACGGCCATGGCCATCGTACCGCTCGAGCTGATTAGGATGAAGGTCATGATGGCTATCAGGATAAGGGGAATGTGCGCGCCCCCGATCTCCAGCGCGAAGACTTCGCTCGGATTGGGCCACGGCACCGTTGTCGAGCTTCGCACCGTCATGTAGGAGAGCAGGAAAATGCTGAAGATGAACGTATCGCTGAGGAGGAAGATCCACATCATCGCCTTGCCCCAGGGGACGTTCTTGAAGGCCCGCTGGTCGGACGACCAGTCGGACACGATGCCGTCCAAACCTTGAGGCAACGCGACTGAGTCACCGGTATTTGTCGTTGCAGCATGTGTCATGAGCTTTGATCCAGTTTACCTGATCCCGCAAATGGCCAAGAAATTTGCCAAATTATCATTCCCCGAAAACAGCATGACGAACAAAAACAGCCAAACCGCTAGCAGGAAGTGCCAGTAGACGGTGCATAGCTCGATGCTCAGGCGTAGTCGGCTCAAATCAACATTGTCCAACCCGGCCGCGGTTTTGCCCCACGCCACCAGGCCGCCCAGCATATGCAGCGCGTGCAGTCCTGTGATCAGATAAAAGAATGCGATGGCGGGGTTGGTGATGTCTAAAAACGGCATCGAGTCGAGCTGCCACCAGGCGACTGCTTGCCCGGCAAGGAATGCTGAGCCAAATACGCCTGCTGCTGTCAGGCCCCACTTCACATGTTCCATCTCTTGCGGTCGTGAAAGCGGTAAGGTCTCAGCGCGGACGATGGCGCTCCTTGCCCACTGCAACGCGACACTGCTCAAAATCAGCATTGCAGTGTTCAACCATAAAAGCCGCAGTGGCGGCGCAGGACGCCAGTCTTCATGCACCATGCGTTCTGCATATGCGATGGTCAGGAGCAAGAACAATACCGTGACCACCGCAAGAAATATTCGCAGAGCAAGTTTCGCCCTGGGAAGCGAAAATGCGACACCATCGTGAAGGTTGTCGACCTGTCCCTGCGCGGTTAGCCAGGGTTTCTCTGTCAGTTGTCCGAAGAAACTCACGCGCCGGCTCCCTGCGCGCCCGGCGCCCTTTGATCGGAATACCTAATTTGATCCGGCGGAAGATTCTGCGGAATGAAATCCTCGGCGACCCCGGGTACGCTGTATTCATAAGCCCAGCGATAAACCACAGGCAGTTGTTTGCCGAAATTGCCATGTCCTGGCGGCGTTTCAGGTGTCTGCCACTCGAGCGAGGTGGCCCGCCAAGGGTTACTGCCGGCATGTTTGCCCTTGAAATAGCTCCACACCAGATTGAACAGGAACACCATCTGAGCCGCGCCAACGATCAATGCTACAACGGTAATAAATTCATTCAGCGTTGCAGCTGATGGCGGATAAATCGCAGCATCCCCCAATTCGTAATACCGCCGCGGCACACCAAGAAAGCCCAGATAGTGCATGGGAAAGTAAATCGCATACGCGCCGAGGAAGGAAATCCAGAAGTGAATTTTACCCAGCGGCTCGTTCAGCATCCGCCCCGTTATCTTTGGATACCAATGGTAGATCGCTCCAAAAATAACAAAGATCGGCGCCACACCCATCACCATATGAAAGTGGGCAACGACGAACATGGTGTCCGAAAGAGGAACATCCACAACAGCATTGCCGAGGAACAAACCTGTGATTCCCCCGTTCACAAACGTGACAATGAACGCCAGGGCAAACAGCATCGGCAACGTGAGGTGAATGTCACCTCGCCACAGAGTTAGGATCCAGTTGTAGACCTTGATGGCTGTAGGGATCGCGATGATCAGCGTTGTGGTGGCGAAAAAGAACCCGAAATACGGATTCATGCCGCTGACATACATGTGGTGCGCCCATACGACGAAACTGAGCGCGCCGATGGCCACGAGCGCCCACACCATCATGCGATATCCGAAAATGTTTTTTCTCGCATGACAACTGATCAGGTCAGAAACGATCCCGAAAGCCGGCAGAGCGACGATATAGACCTCGGGGTGGCCGAAAAACCAGAACAGGTGCTGGAACAAGATGGGGCTGCCGCCTCCATACTGAAGATGCTCGCCCCACTCGACGACGGAGGGCATGAAGAAGCTGGTGCCCAAAATACGGTCCAACAACATCATCACGGCGCCGACGAACAAAGCGGGGAAGGCCAACAGCGCCAGGACTGTGGCCATGAAGATGCCCCAGATCGTAAGGGGCATACGCATCAGCGTCATACCGCGTGTCCGCCCCTGCAACACCGTCACCACGTAGTTCAATCCACCCATGGTGAATCCGACGATGAATAAAGCCAGAGAGCTGAGCATCAAAATAATGCCCCAGTCGCGCCCGGGCGTACCACCGAGAATGGCTTGAGGCGGATATAGGGTCCAGCCGGCGCCAGTGGGCCCGCCCGGAACGAAGAAACTCGCCACCAGTACCAATACGGCGAGCAGATAGATCCAATAACTCAGCATGTTAACGTAGGGGAACACCATATCTCGGGCACCCACCATCAGTGGGATGAAGTAATTCCCAAAGCCCCCTAGGAACAGTGCGGTGAGAAGATAGATCACCATGATCATGCCGTGCATGGTGATGAACTGGTAATAGTCGCTCGGATCAATAAACGAGAATGTATCTGGGAAACCCAATTGCAGCCGCATCACCCAGGATAACACTAGTGCCACAAGTCCGATCGCGAGCGCCGTGAACGAATACTGGATGGCGATTACTTTTGCGTCTTGGCTGAATACGTACTTCGTAACCCAGCTTTTCGGATGGTAAAGCTCTACTTCTTTGACTTCTGCAGGCGGAACAAAGTCAACTGTGCCGGGCGTGATATCAGTCATCGAAATACACTCCTCGCCTGTCTTCGCAACGAGCCATTGCTTGCGGTCGGATGGCTCAGGTAATCATTCGGCGAACCCCGGCATCTTCTCTCTTGAGGCCAGATCCAACTTGTCGCCGTATCCCTTCGCGGCTTGAGCAGATAATTGCTGAAACGTTTTCTGCTTATTCAGCCACTCCTGATATGGGCTCTCCTCCTCCACGATGACGGTGCCACGCATGGTGTGGTGCCCAATGCCGCACAATTCAGCGCAAAGGACCTGGTATTCTCCGGTTTGGGTTGGAACAAACCAGAAATAGGTGACCATGCCAGGCACAATGTCCATCTTGGCCCTGAACTGGGGGACATAGAAGTCATGCAGCACGTCTGTGGAACGGAGCAACATCTTGACCGGCTTGCCGACTGGGAGGTGCAATGCATCGGCTTCGATCACGACGTCGTCCTGCCCAAGCGGATCTTTTGGATCGATACCGAGTGGATTTTCAGAACTGACGTTCCGCGTATCGGATTTGCCCAGCACGCCGTCCTTGCCGGGCAGGCGGTAGCTCCAAAACCACTGCTTGCCGACGATCTCAAGTTTAGCAGCGTCTTGCGGGACCGTAACGAAGTCGTACCAAACGAACAGTCCCGGTGCCAGCATGCCCGCCACGCCCACAGCAGTGGCTATGGTAAGCCACCACTCCAGCTTTTTGTTTTCCGGATTGTAGGCTGCTTTTATTCCTTTCCGGTGATGGAAGCGGAACACGCAATAGGCCACAAACGATATAACGGCGACGTACACCACACCGGTAATCCAGAATGTGATGATGATTGTCGTATCTACGTAACCCCAATTTGAGGCAAGGGGGGAAAACCACCATGGGCTAGTCAGGTGAAATAGCACTGATGCCACGACCACCAGAAGCAGTAAGACTGCTACCAACATTTCCTCCTCCTTGCGCCCCGAATGGTCCAAGTATGAGTTCGAAGGAACCTTATTTTCTTGCTTACGAACCCAAGCTTGGTGGAACCTTCTTCCCGGGACTAAACACGTCGTTCGACACTACAATTCGCGGCACGTCGTTTGCCGACGTATGACTTGCCGCGATGATTTGATTGTCACTGGACGAACAGACACCCATCAGCACTCCACGACCTTACGGTACAGATGCCATGTCGCATGACCGAGCACTGGCAGAACGATGGCGAGGCCGACGAAGAACGGCAGGAAGCCGATTGCCAGACCGCCCACGACGACAAGGCCCCACATTGCCATCGTCGCCGGGTTTGCAAATACCGCCCTTACAGACGTCCGAACCGCCGTTGCAGCGTCGACGTTCTTGTCGACAAGCATCGGAAAGGACATCACGCTGATGGTCAACACCACGGCGGCGAACACAAAGCCGACGCCGCAGCCCACGAATATGAGTGTCCAGCCATTGGATGTGGTGAACACTTGATTGGCGAACTCCGCAATCGAGGCGGGCCCCTCGCTGCCGAAGATGAGATGGTAGATGGCCTGCGCTGTGGCCATCCAGGCGAAGAAAATCGCCAGGAGGACGATGCCGAGCGTCAAGATGGCGCCGTAAGACGGAGTTCGGTGTAATTTCATGGCCTCCCAACTGACAGCTTGACCCTGCTCGCGAAGTCGACTCAGTTGGTACAGGCCGATCGCGGCAAAGGGGCCGATCAGGGTGAATCCGGCGATGAGCGGGAAGGCCAACGGCAACAAATCGGACTCGAAAACAACACTGAACAAAATGAGACCGATTATGGGATATATAATGACGAGAAACAAAGCGAAGGTCGGCATCGCTTTGAAGTCGTCGAAGCCCTTGGCCAAAGCGTCTTTCAGGTCCGCAGCGTCGATCGTGCGGACCAAAATTGGTCGATCGACGTTCGCGTCAGCGACGTGTTTCGCGATAGCCATGCTCACGCCTCCCAGATCGCTCGTCGGAGCGGTCGCACCTCAACGGTGACTATGGGCGCTTCGATTGGCCCACAGTCATGTGAGGCGCAACAGGCAGCACAACAATTATGCGTATCAGGATTGACCTATATCAAACAGACCGAGACTTGTCATTAGTCCGCATTGGCCATATGAACCACTGAATGCGACTATGCCCACATCGATTCAGATATAAGAGCCAGCAACTTATATCATCGGACGGCGTCTGTTCATGGCGCACGCAGCGGGAGCATCGAAGCCGGGCGCCGCGGCTCAACGTCAACTGTCGATTGAAACTGGAATTTCGCGGCTTCAAGGTCGCGTAGCGTCTGCGAATGCGGGCATTGTAGGGATGAGGCCGCAGCTGGAAGCAAAGCGGACGTGGCCATGAGACTTGTGGCCGTTGGCCCGGCGTCTCGCGAACAGTCATGCACGCAATGGACGTGTTCCGCAAAAAAAATGGGGAGGGGCGCCGTCAGGATGCGTTGCTTGGCAAGTAGCCTGGCGCGGGCCGTTCCCATGACCGCCTCAGCGTGGCGATGGCCTACATGGAAAAGGGCTCGATTGTGGACAGGGCATTACCATTCCTATTTTTCCTGATCTTTTTTTCCCTCGTCCTTGTTCTCCAGCTGCCGCAAAAGAGCCCACGGTATAATCACGGCCATGACGAAACCCACGAGAATGCCAAGGGTGATTAAAACCGTGATCATAGAAATTTAGCAAAGACACCCCAAAGTCCTAACAAGAGGACAATTCCCCCGATTATCGACGCCACCATTACGACGTTGTTGTTGTCAAAGTGTTCCGCCATCACTACCCCAACACGTTCAGATTCGGCTTCAACATCGAGTGCAAACGAAGTCGCACAAAAATCGAGAGCGCAGCGACCGACCCTAGCGGCTTTCGACAGGATTATCCATAGTGGCGCCACCAAGTTCGCGGTGGCCGGTAGGGTAGCTACTATATTTCCTACACCCTGTTGCGGCCGATCTGGTCGACGACGACATCCGCGCCCTACAATGAGCGTCTTACCTTCGCTGCGGCTTAGCCCGCCAGTGTACGCTTTTGGCACCAAGCGGACATCCTCGACACGCGCCACATATTGAGCATATTTGGCGCTCAGCCTTTGACCTGCTGCCGCGTTCTCCCTTCGCGGGCAGCTCCTCCTTACCTGGCCCGGATGGCCCTCCGGTTACCGTCCGGGCTTTTTCACGGCAGCAGGACGCGTATTACCCCTCAACCATCACTTTGATGCTGCGCTGATTGAACGGCCGGCCGAACGTCGGCTTCTAATCCCAGTGCCCTTCGAAGCGGCGGCCTGCTACGCGCGTATAACGGACTGTGTATTTGGCTTACGCTTCAGCGCGACATGTTCGCGAAGCCACCGATCGGCAAAGTCGGCGAAATCGGAGTTCCAAGAAGTGGCAAGCTCCCGAAGAATCTTGCTGCGAGCAAGCGGAGACAAGAGCACCAGCCGTTGCCCACATGTTTCCGAGGGCTGGAAGAGTTCCAGCTCAGTACACTGTGTCGAAAAGATCGTAGTAGGACAGGTCCAGGTAGCCGGCCTCGATGCCGCGATTATCAAAATTCCACTGGGTGAACCAATCGTAGAGCGACCAAAGGCGCGCACTGTTGCGCAAGATAGCGTAGCTGTCGCGCAGCTTGTTCCAATCGGCAAGCGATTGCACGTCGCGCAGGGTCCGTAGGAAATCGCCTGCGTCTGCCAGATCCATTTCCATGAAGTAGTTGGGAAAGCCCCCGATAATCGTTGGATAGATGCTCATCGTATAGAGATCTGGCAGCTCCAGACCGTTCTGGAAGAACAGCGTGTCTTGCGTTGCGTAGACTCGGTTTGCAATCAACGAATAGACCCGCGACTGGTCACCATCGTTGAGCTTCAACAAGATCACGCTGGGCAGATATCGCGGAAACTTGTAACTCCGGGTCGCAGTCAGCAGCGAGACCGCCTTAACCCAGTCGTCATAGCTTTCGATCGGATCGTCCAAGGAGACGTTAGGCTTGACACGCGGGTTCAGATCGTCGACCGGGCCGCTAACCGCTTCGCCCATTTGCACCTGGATGTCATCGATCAGACTGAACAAAGGATCGCGCTTACTGGTCTCTACTTGGGTCGGCTGATCCGCACCGGCAAAAGGCATCACTTCTAGTCCTACCTCGCCGATCCCTTGGGTCCACTCGCCACGAATCTTGGCGCGCACGCCCTCGGGCAGCAGCAGCAGGAAGTTGTCCTCGAATTCTTGGCGCAGGAAGTTGAAGAAAACCAAGGTTTCGAGCTTTGGAATATCGCCGGACCAATATCTAAAGTTGGCAACGGTATCGTAGTAGAGCCGCTCAAAACCACTATAGTCCATGAGCCACTGCGTGCGCGGAATTCCGCCCTGCCGGCCCTTTATAACCGAGACGTTGGACTCGTGGCGCAGCACCGTCAGCCAAGCGTTCGGGTTCTTTCCGTCGCCGTTCCAGATGGCATCGATCGTGTATCCCTTGGGCCTAAGCTTGGCGAGTGCTGCACCATAGGCGGCCTCATAAGTGTCATTGCCCAGGATTGATCGGTCCATAAAAGTGTCCCACGTCTCAAGCCCGAGTTTCGGATTGAGGACCGAGACATCGTGTTTGGGATCAACGAAGTACACCCAGAACTGGTCCTTCACTGCGTAGGTCGCCGTCTGCCCCAGACACACCGGGCCATAGGTAATGCCGGAAACGATCAGTTCGGAATTCTCCAAGAGAAAGCGGTAGCGCGCCTCGGTTGGGATGGCTTGAAAGACCTCGAAGGGATTGCCAATCCCCCAAGGGGCATCGAGTTTGGCCTTGTCGTCCCATTCTGGCGTGAGGAACAGCGTCTTTAGATGGTCGATGTCGGCAAGTGCCAGATGCCAAACGAAATGGTTCTTTTGCACGATCGGCGCGGTGATCTTGTCCAGGCGGTAATAGAAGCGATCGACGCCGGCATACGTGTGGGGGTCCGTGTAGGGCAGCGGCGTATCGATGATCTCTATTGGCAAGCGTACCGTTTTGTCCCGGCCGTTCGCGTTCTTGACGATCCGTTCTGGCGGAGTCTTCGAGCGCACTAAGCGGAAAAAGTCACCAGGGCTTTCCTTAAGCACGATGGTCGCCAGGAAGACGTGATCGAATATGTAGCGCGCGACCAACCGAGATTTCTTGTCGTCCGCATTGAAGAAACGTTCCCAAGCTAGAACGGCTGCCGCGTTGTTTACTTTCTTGGCAGCGTGCAGTTCGGCATCGGTAGGCCCGGGCGATCCGGCAGCTACCCAGTCGCGTACAGCCTTAAACTCGTTCTCATCGAGCGCTGGCAGTCCAAAGGGCATACCCGCCGCCGGGTTCTCGATCAGGTGGGCTTTGAGCCCGTCGGGCGTGGCCCGACACTGGTGGTTATAGCGGTTGGTATAGACCGGCATGAGGGGCTTGCGAGAGAAGCCGGGCTTGTTGTACCGAGTGCCAGCTTCCACCATTTGATAGAGAAGTGAGCGATAGCGATTCTCAAGCTTTGAGCCGCCGCGCGACAATACGGGATAGAAGCCGCGCTTGCGCCACTCGTCGGTCGTTCGGACCACGTCCAAACCTGTGCGCTGATAGTCTTCCAAGTGAATTGAATATGGGTTCCGGCCCATAGCACCCCGCTCGGTTGCCCGGAAGGAGGTGAGCTTGAGGTTGCAGGGCGAGCCCAAGCAGCCGTGACAAGCAACGCAGCGCTTATTGAAAATCGGTTGTATCTCCGCCAGGTAGGTGGAGGCCGTGGCGCGCTCTAACGAGCGGTCAGTCGTGGGCGCAGATGATGGTCCTGAGGCAAAATCTGAGAGAAGAAAGATCAGCCCCAGGCAGGCCACTCCAACAACGGCCATTCCAGCGAGCATCCAAAACCTTGCAAGCTTTTCGACTCTCATACCGGTCTCCCCCTGCCACAACTGTCCGCACGATAGGTCATCGGAAACGATTCCTGCCCAATACCAATCAACTGATCAATGATGCGACAAGCCTGGGCCGCCGCGACTTGAGACCCGTATGCGGTCCAACTCGAGGATAAGTAGCGAACATGACCACGGACCGGCGGTTGACGTGCATACGTCATAGCGTATGCCAGCCGAGTTGAGAGTTGCAAGAAAGCCCGTGCTGCGCGAAGGCGATAGCAAACAGCGGTCAAATGCCACCCTTTCGCAAGGATAGCAGGTCGCATGAGCGCGTATTTTGAAGAACTCGATTATCGGCCAACGCCGATCGGCGCTCTTAGCTTGCGCCGTCGACGGGAACTGTCTTTGGGGGTTGACGTTTTTGAAATCAAGCTTGGCGATGAATTTCTGATGTCGAGTTTATTTACTGCATCGGAGATCGCGCTGGCGCGGCTGGGGTTGGCAGAACTCACCGGAGCGGGCCTTGACGTCGTCATCGGCGGCCTTGGTCTTGGCTATACCGCGCAAGCGGTGCTCGAGCACGGGGCGGTAGAGTCTCTCATCGTTGTCGAGGCACTCGACGCCGTCATCGACTGGCATGAGACGGGACTGCTGCCGCTCGGACCCCAATTGACCAAAGATCCACGCTGCCAGTTTGTGCCGGGTGATTTCTTTGCGCTGGCCGCCTCAAAGGAAGGCTTCGATCCGAATGTTCCCAATCGTCGGTTCGATGCCATTCTCGTCGACATAGACCATTCGCCGGAATTCCTGCTCGATCCACGTAACGCGGCCTTCTATCAGCCCGAGGGGTTGAATAGGCTTACCGCGCATCTGCGTTCGGGCGGAATCTTTGGACTGTGGTCAAACGAGCTTCCTGACGATGCGTTCACGGCGCGGCTCGCTGAAGCCTTCGCCGAGGCGCGCGCCGAGCGCGTAACATTTCACAATCCGCTTCAGAGCCGGGAGTTCACGCAAACCGTCTATCTGGCGCGGACATAACCCGCCCCGTAAAGC
>CAYOPW010000063.1:0-13193 GCA_964405975.1 uncultured Hyphomicrobium sp. | reverse complement strand
AGCTTGCAGTGACGTGCGATTGCTCAAGGCTATCTTGGCGTCATCCCGGCGTAGACCGGGATCCACGCAAGTTGCCCAACAATGTTTCGTCATGGCGAAGCCATACTTCACGTGGACGCAGAACAATGACTAACCAACCGCAAGCGAATACTTGCGTAGATCCCGCTCTTCAGCGGGATGACGGGAGAGGTGGAGCATTTGGATTGTTCAATCTAAAACATCACGCTGGCGGAGACCGGGACGGCGTTGCTTATAGTGACCACTGAGCGCCTCGGTGCCGTTACGACGATAGCTCAAGGAGGCCAAAGCCCCATGTCGGTTACGAGTTTGCTGATCCCGGTTTTCGTGCAGGTCACGTTGACGTTCGTGTTGATGTCGTGGATGTGGAGCCATCGCGTGGCAGCGATCAAAAGGGGTGACGTGACGTTTACCGACGTGTCCTTGCGTGAGCCCGTGTGGCCCAAGCGTGCAACGCAGATCGGCAATTGCTTCCAGAACCAGCTTGAGACCCCGATGTTGTTTTTCGTGGTGATCGCCCTGGCGCTGATCACGCGGTTGACGGGTGTGGTGTTCGTGACGCTTGCCTGGGCGTTCGTGGCGAGCCGCTTGGTGCACGCCTACATCCACACCGGGTCCAACGATGTGCGCTCGCGCTTCAAAGCGATGCTGGCGGGAGTCGTGATTTTAGGCGCGATGTGGGTAATTTTCGCTATTCGCATTCTGTTCGGGTGGCCTTAGCCCATGCGCCCTGGTGCCAGGCTTAAGGCTGCCGAAGAGGTCTTAGGAGACATTCTGGCGCGTCATCGCCCGGCGGCATCTGCTCTGGCCGACTGGGGTAAAAGCCATCGTTTCGCAGGCTCCGGTGACAGGGCGGCGATCGGCACGCTCGTTTATGACGCGCTGCGCCGGCGCAATTCGATTTCCGCAAGGATGGGGTCCGATACCCCGAGGGCGCTTGCGCTGGGGGCAGCAAGCCGTGCGTTCGCGATGACGCCGGAGGAGGTCGTGGCCGCGGCGGACGGCTCGACGTATGCGATTGCGGCACTGAGCGAAGCCGAGCAGGCGGCGCTGGTGCGCGAATTGCCAGAGGGGACGCCGGCCTATACTGCAGGAGACTTTCCTGAATGGCTTACGCCATCGCTTGAGCGTGCGTTTGGATCACGGGCAGCGGAGGAAGGGGCGGCTTTGAGTGCGCGCGCACCCGTCGACCTTCGCGTCAACACGCTGAAAGCGACGCGCGAGAAGACATTGAAGGCGCTTGCGCATTTTGCGGCAGAGCCTACGCCCTTGTCGCCGGTGGGTATTCGCATTCCTCCGCCTGAGGGCGCAGGCCGCGCGCCCCACGTGGAAGCCGAGGCGGCGCACGGCAAGGGCTGGTTCGAGGTGCAGGATGAGGGCTCGCAGGTTGCTGCGCTTCTGGCGGGCGCGACCTCCAGGATGCAGGTGCTCGACCTGTGTGCAGGCGCCGGCGGCAAGACGCTTGCGCTCGCCGCCGCCATGCAGAACACCGGGCAGATCTATGCCTACGATGCGGACAAGCGCCAGCTGCGTCCGATCTTTGAACGTTTGAGGCGGGCAGGTGCCCGCAACGTGCAGGCGATGGACGCAGGCGATGAGAGCGCGCTTGCAACGTTGGGCCCGCGTTTCGACGTGGTGTTGGTGGACGCGCCGTGCACAGGATCAGGGACATGGCGGCGCAAGCCCGATTCCAAGTGGCGTTTGAAACCGGCCAACATAGGTGAGCGCCAAGTTGAGCAGAGAGCCGTTCTGGCGCTGGGGTCTGGTCTCACGAAGCCGGGCGGCTGCCTCGTCTACGTGACGTGTTCGGTCCTGCCGGAGGAGAACACCGATCAGGTGGCGGCGTTCCGCTCAGACCATCCCGACTTTTCGGTTGAGCCTTATGCTCAGTCTTGGAAGGAACACTTTGGCACCGAGCCACCAAGCTCGGCCGACGGGCGCGATGACACGTTGCTGCTGACGCCCGCCTGCCACGGCACGGACGGTTTTTTTATCGCACGCCTGCGGCGCGGCGGCGCCTGAGGACCCGCGCGCAACGGTGAGCGGAAAACCGCACGAAGCCACTTGCGCCGGTCCAATCGGGCATGGCAGCAGTGGCATACCAAGACAGGCTAAGAGGCTCCATACATCGAGGCACAACCGTGAAGAAGTACACCGCTCTTTTCTTTTTTCTCGTCCTCGTTGGCGCGGTGGCGTTGTTTGGCAGACAGTTTACGCCAGGCCCCTTTTACGAACTCTTGAGCAAGCCGGCATGGACGCCACCCGACTGGCTGTTTGGACCGGTGTGGGCCGTGCTCTATCTGATGATCGCGTTCGCCGGTTGGATTGTGTGGCGCGCGCAAGGGCTGGGGCTTGCACTCGGCATCTGGTTTGTGCAGCTCGCGCTCAACGGAGCGTGGCCATGGATCATGTTTGGTCAAAAAATGATCACACACGCCCTCGTCGATATTGCAGTTCTGTGGGTCGCCATTGTTGCCTTCATCATTGTCGCATGGCCCATTCGGCGAACGGCATCGGTGCTGTTTGTTCCCTATTTACTGTGGATCACTTATGCGGCGGCGTTGAACTTTGAGCTTTGGCGTCTCAACGCCTAAGGAGCTTGCTGGCGGTAACGCCGGGCGATGTAATACTGCTAAGGATAAGAATGCCATCGGTGATTCGGCCGCTGGCTTAGGGCAAGATTGCTATCCCTATGACCGACACCGTCCTCATCATCGATTTCGGCAGCCAAGTAACGCAGCTGATTGCGCGGCGCGTGCGAGAAGCAGGCGTCTATTCGGAGATTGTGCCCATCAACCATGCGCACGATGCGTTGGACCGGTTGAAACCGAAGGCATTGATCCTTTCTGGCGGACCGCAAAGTGTGACCGGGACGACAACGCCGTTGCCGCCCGATTGGGTGTGGACCAGCGGTTTGCCCGTACTTGGCATCTGTTATGGCGAGCAAGTTATGGTTTCCCAACTCGGCGGCGTCGTCGAGGTTGGCCATCACCGCGAGTTTGGCAGGGCGGAGCTAGAGATCGTTGACGATTGCCGGCTGTTCGACGGGTTCTGGCCGAAGGGCATGCGCGACCAGGTCTGGATGAGTCACGGTGATCTCGTGACCAAGCTGCCTGAGGGTTTCAAGGCGGTGGGCGTGTCGAAGGGCGCGCCGTTTGCGGCCATCGCGGATGAGACGCGCAGTCTCTACGGCGTGCAGTTCCACCCCGAGGTGGTGCACACGCCGCGCGGCGCAGACTTGATTTCGAACTTCGTGCACAAGATTTCCGGGCTGGCTGGCGACTGGACGATGGCGCACTTTCACTCCAGCGAGGTGGAAAAGATTCGCGCGCAGGTAGGGAAGGGCCGCGTCATCGCAGGGCTGTCGGGTGGCGTCGATTCCGCCGTCGCCTCTGTGTTGATCCACGAGGCCATTGGCGAACAGCTCACGTGCATCTTCGTCGACCACGGCCTGCTGCGCCAGAACGAGGCGCAAGAGGTCGTCGAACTCTTCCGCGGGCACTACAACATCCCGCTGGTTCACGTTGATGCGCGCGAACGGTTCCTAACGGCGCTTGCCGGTGTCGGCGATCCCGAAGCAAAGCGCAAGACCATCGGCGGATTGTTCATCGACGTGTTCGACGAGGAAGCGCACAAACTCGGTGGCGCTGAATTCCTCGCCCAAGGCACGCTTTACCCCGACGTGATCGAGAGCGTGTCGTTTACAGGCGGGCCTTCGGTCACCATCAAGTCGCACCACAACGTGGGCGGTTTGCCTGAGCGCATGAACTTGAAGCTGGTGGAACCGTTGCGTGAGCTGTTCAAGGATGAAGTGCGTGCGCTCGGCCGCGAGCTGGGCTTGCCCGAAAGCTTTATCAATCGCCACCCGTTCCCCGGTCCAGGCCTGGCTATCCGCGTGCCCGGCGAGGTGACAGAAGAAAAGCTCAACATTCTGCGCAAGGCTGATGCGATCTATCTCGACGAGATCCGCAATGCGGGGCTTTACGACGAAATCTGGCAGGCGTTTGCGGTGCTGCTGCCCGTACGCACCGTGGGCGTGATGGGGGATACGCGCACGTATGATTATGTGTGCGCGTTGCGCGCGGTGACATCGACGGACGGCATGACCGCCGACTACTACGATTTCTCACACGAATTTCTGGGCGGGACGGCGACGCGCATCATCAACGAGGTGAAGGGCATAAATCGCGTCGTCTATGACATTACCTCAAAGCCGCCTGGCACGATCGAGTGGGAGTGAGGGGCTTTCTGACCATTGCTCTGCAAAGAAAACGCCCCTCGGGGAGGAACCGAGGGGCCAGTGGGGGAGGTGCGTGGCAGTAAGCGTAATCAGGAGTGTCGAATTCCGGGGAGAGCTGTCAGGGTGCGTGGGCCCCGTCGCGCTCTCGATGGGGAGATATTGCCAGGTCCCCGCATGTGGCGCTGTTACCTGGGTGACAGGCTGAGAAAAAATCGGCGAAGGCGGTGCGGCCTTTGAATAATGCGCAAAAAAAAAAGCCCTCCAGCGCGAAGGCTGGAGGGCAGGGCGCCGGCCGGGCGCGGGGGGACGGGGACGGGGGTAGGCCCGGCCGGGAACGGGAATAGTGCGGTGTCGTATCAATGAGAACGTGAAGTTCTGGGTCCTTCTGCCATTGGTCTTCAGCTGTGTCTGGGCGCCCCTGGTGTTGCGTTAAGCGCCTTACGAGTTTGATTGGTAAACAAACGGTGTCGCTTGTGCTGTTCCCTCAGGAACAGGGGAGCGGGCTACTCATTTTTTCTTCGCGCGCCGCGCACCGACATCCTTGAGGATGCCCTGCACCATGCTGCGAACGGAGGTGGTTTCACCACCGTATTGGCCGGTACCGTTGCTGCGGAAGTCGTTGAGATTTTCGTTCAGATATGAGCGAAGAGATTTGACGCCGCCGCCGAAGGGCTCGGCAGCGTGGGCAGCACTAAACATGGCAAAGAGGGCGGTTGCGCCAACAATGAGGGTGCTTTTAGTGGTCGTTTGCATGATGTTTGCTCCTAATGCTCAGCGTGTTGCTCGGCGTTCGGTACGCGCGAACGAGAGGCCGGCCAGTCAAGACCGCTCTCGGTCAGCAAAATTGGGGGCAGTTAGGCGCTTGGGCTGTTCCTTAGGGAACAGGCACGTGTGGCGCGCCGCCGCAGCGTCCGGCAACGCTCAGTCAGGTTGCGAAGACCCGGATGCAAGGATGTCGAGCACATCATCGGCGCTCGCATCTTTGGGCAGCGCATTGAAATCTGCCTCGACATGCAGTGCCCGCTCGAGCAGATTGTGGAACTCATCGCGGTTGACCTCGACTGTTCCGAATTGGCGCAAGTGGTCGGTGACGAATTGGGTGTCGAGCAGAATATAGTCGCCGTAGGCCAGACGGGCCGCCAAATGCACCAGCGCAATCTTTGAAGCATCACGAGTGCGCGAGAACATGCTTTCGCCGAAGAACGCGCCATTGAGCGCGACACCGTAAAGCCCCCCCACGAGCTTGTCTGCGTCCCAAACCTCGACGGTATGACAATGGCCAAGTTCGAACAGCTGACGGTAGAGAATGCGAATGCGCTCATTGATCCAGGTAGAACGCCGGCCTGGGCGCGATGCGGCGCAGCCGTCGATTATGGCCTCGATGTCTGTGTCGATCTTGACGGTGAAAGGCGTTGTGCGAAGCGAGCGGGCTAGCCGGCGGGGAATGTGGACGGAATCGAGGGGGAGAATGCCGCGGTGCTGCGGCTCGATCCAATAGAGCGCTGGGTCATCGGCGCTTTCGGCCATGGGAAAGATGCCGCACGTGTAGGCCTTCAGCAGGACCTGCGGCGTGATCTCGATAACGATGTCGTCGCGCGAAGCCATGTGGCGGCGGGCTCTAACGTTTCTCTCTCTTCGAGGCTAGCATACACTCCGTTACGCGGCGGTTTAATAAGCAGCAGAGAGTGAGAAGCGCGTCACCACATGCGCCATTAATTCTATGACTTTGCGAGATATTTTTCCAACCAGTGGATATCATACATTCCGTTGACGATGTCGGGCTGGAGGATCAGGTCGCTAAACAACGGGATGGTTGTTTCGATCCCGTCGATTACAAATTCCGACAAGGCGCGCCTCAGCCGCATCAAGCATTCATTGCGTGTTTTTCCGTGGACGATCAGCTTACCAATGAGACTGTCGTAGTATGGGGGGATGCGATAGCCCTGGTAAACGCCAGAATCTACGCGCACGCCAAGACCGCCGGGCGGATGCCAATAACTAATCTGACCCGGAGAGGGACGGAATGTACGCGCGTTCTCTGCGTTGATGCGGCACTCGATGGCATGGCCTGAGAAGGTAATGTCGCTTTGCTGGTGTACGAGTTGCGCGCCGGAGGCGACGCGGATCTGCTCTAAAACGAGATCGATGCCTGTGATTGCTTCGGTGACCGGGTGCTCGACTTGCAGGCGCGTGTTCATTTCAATGAAGTAGAACTCGCCGTCCTCATAAAGGAACTCAACGGTGCCTGCGCCGCGATAGCCGAGCTTGCGCATGGCTTCGGCTACCGTGTCGCCGATTTTTTTGCGCGCTTCGGCATTAAGGGCCGGTGAGGGAGCCTCTTCCCATAGCTTCTGGTGGCGGCGTTGTAAGGAGCAGTCGCGCTCGCCCAAATGAATGGCGTTGCCTTGTCCATCACCGAACACCTGAATTTCGATGTGCCGAGGTTTGGTGAGATATTTTTCGATATAGACGGCGTCGTTGCCGAATGCGGCCTTGGCTTCCGCCCGCGCAGTCGACAGTGCTAGCCCTAAGTCGGCGGCTGTGTGTGCGACCTTCATGCCGCGGCCGCCACCGCCAGCCGTGGCCTTGATAAGCACGGGGAAACCCATGGACTTGGCGATTTTCATCGCCTCGGGCTCACTGGCAACCGCGCCGTCTGAACCGGGCACGACGGGGATGCCGAGTTCCCTGGCGCTCTCCTTGGCCTGGATTTTGTCGCCCATGACCTGGATGTGCTCGGAGCTGGGGCCGATGAAGGCGATCTGGTGCTCCTCGAGGATCTCAGCGAACCGGGCGTTCTCAGACAAGAAGCCGTAGCCGGGATGGACAGCATCGGCACCGGTGATCTCACAGGCCGAAAGCAGACGGGGAATATTCAGATAGCTTTCAGCCGCGGGAGGCGGGCCTATGCACACGCTCTCGTCTGCTAGGCGCACGTGCATGGCGTCTGCGTCGGCTGTGGAGTGCACCGCGACGGTGGCAATGCCCAGCTCCTTGCATGCGCGCTGAATGCGTAATGCTATTTCACCCCGGTTGGCGATCAGGACCTTATCGAACATGTATTTTGGGTCTCGTCGATACGCAGATGGCGGGGTTCTATTCGATGATGACGAGTGGCTCGCCGAATTCTACCGGCTGGCCGTTCTCGAAGAGGATGGCTGAGACCTTACCCTCATTTGGTGCGGGAATCTGGTTCATCGTTTTCATGGCTTCGATGATCAATAGTGGGTCGCCTTCCGATACACGCGAACCGACCTCTACAAAGGCGGCGGCTCCCGGTTCCGGCGAGCGATAAGCCGTGCCGACCATAGGCGACTTTACGGCTCCTGGGTGTTTGGACAGATCGGCGGCCGCGGCTGGTGCAGCGGCGTCGGGTGCTGCAAGTGCGGCTGGCGCTGCTGCGGCGGGTGCCGGTAGGGGCATCGCTGCGATCGGCGGTCCGGAAAGCTCGCGTGCCACGCGGATCTTAAATCCGCTCTTCTCAATCTCGATTTCGCTGAGGCCTGTGTCGTCCAGAATTTCGGCGAGCTCGCGGATCAGCCGCTGCTCGGCACCAGAAGCCTCGCCCTTATCCTTGGCCGTCATACGTTGCTGTTCCTTCTTATGCGGCTCTTGCTGCGGCCGCGCACCTTTTCTAACCACGGTTTGTGCCTGCGAGCGTTTCTGCCATGGCCTCCAGCGCGAGTTCGTAGCCCTTTGGACCAAGGCCGCAGATCACGCCCTTAGCCGCCTGTGAAACATAGGAGTGCTGCCTATAGGTCTCACGGCGAAAAATATTGGAAAGGTGAACCTCGATAACTGGAAGCTCAACTGCCTGCAATGCATCAAGAAGCGCAATTGAGGTGTGCGAATAGGCGCCAGCGTTAACGATGATGCCTGACGCGTTATCGCGCGCCTCCTGAATCCAATTGACCAGCTCGCCCTCATCGTTGGATTGGCGAAACTCGATCGCAAGCCCAACAGCCTTTGCGCGCGCCTCACTCCGGGTGCGCACATCATCAAGCGACTCATGCCCGTAGACCGCTGGTTCGCGCTGGCCTAGCAAATTGAGGTTGGGTCCGTTGAGGACGTAGATTGGTTTTGCCATGGGTTCCTTCTGCCGCCCGAAATTCGCCGGACACTGGCGTATCCGGGAGCGGAATGGGACGACTCGTGTACCAGCTTTCCCGCACCTGCGAAAGGCCAAGCAGCGGACTGGGATCGAAGGCTTTTAACAGAAAGAACAGCCCTTCTTGCGCAGCTCATCGACATGGACGGAGAGCTGTTCATAAAGGTCCTCGGGTGCCCCAGGAATGGAGCGATCGCCGACGAGGAAGTGAGGCGTTCCGTTAACCCCCATTTTCTTTGCAAGAGCCTCCGATTTGGCGATCTCGGCTTTGACCTCAGTCGAATCCATGTCCACCTTAAGCTGCTCCATATCAAGGCCCAGCTTGTCGGCAAGCTTTAGCGCCGACGCTTCATTTGCCTGTCCGCGCGTTCCAAGCAGGGCACGGTGAAATTCCCAATATTTGCCTTGATTTTTCGCGGCAAGTGCGACGCGTGAAGCTTCTTCAGATCCCTTAGATAAGATCGGCAGCTCCTTGAACACGACGCGCACTTTGGGATCCGACTCCACGAGTTTCACGACGTCGGCCAAGCCTCGTTTGCAGTAGCCGCAATTGTAGTCGAAGAACTCCACCACAGTGATGTCACCGTCGGGATTGCCAGCAACCGCAGCATTAGGATGCCGGAATATATCTTCGGCATTTTCCGCGATAGCGACTTTGAGCCGCTCGGCCTGCTCCAATTCAAGCTTGGCTTCAAGCGCGCCCTGCACCTCGATGAAAATCTCGGGGTTGTTGAGGAGATACTCTTTGATGATCTGCCCAATCGCCTGCTTCTGACCGTCACTGAATTTGGAGGGGCCGGCCGTGGCAACCAGAGTTTCAGGTTGCGTCGCACCGGCTTCTGCGAGGGGAGCTGGAGTGTCTTCAGATTGCCGGCCAATTACGAGGAGAGCAGCGAGCAAAAGCAGTGCAGGCACCGCCAGATAAAGGACTTTGCGCTCAGTTAGTGTTTGGAAGAAACTCGTTAGGGAGGTTGAGGACATTTAATGCGCCTTGTGAGGATTGGAGCGTTATGGCAGGGCACGACGAATTTGCGTTCGGCAAGCCGCCGCGTCGCTAATTGCTTAGAGTCAAGTGCGAGGTTTGTAGTTTATGATGTCGTCATTCTTTAGCCATTCGGGAGAGCCCGCCCGCAGCTTCGTCTGCGCGCGCTTAGCGAATATCTGCGCTTGTTTCAAGTTACCTTCCTGAAAGTAGGCTTGAGCGATCATCGCGTCGGCTTCCGGCCGCTTGCCCTGCTTATAGTAGCCATTAGCGAGCAGGCGATAGGCTCTAGAATTCTTGTCCTCAACAAGCGAGCGCCGCAGCAGCGCCACCGACTCTTTGGTGGCTGCTTTGGTGTTCTCGTTTTGCAGTGCCGCTGCGAGCTGGACGCTCATGAGACTGGAATCTGGCGCGAGTTTAAGAGCCTGACGCAGGGGTGCGATTGCTTTGCGCATTTTGCCCGAGCGCATGAGCAGATCACCTTTTAGCTCCCAGAAATAAGGATTGCTTGGGCGATCGCGAATGAGCGAGTTCGTTTCCGCGAGCGCCGCCTGCAGGCCGCCAGCGCCGCCTTTGAAGAAGCGCGCGATAGCACGCGCATACCTTGCCGGCAGAGACTTGTCGGTCTGGGGATAGCGGTTAAACACGATCGCAGGGCGCTCAAGGTAACCTGAAAGCTTCGCGCGCATAAGATCGTGCCGCAACTGGAGTTGTGGTGGGTCCGCTGCACGATAGTATGGGCTATCGACCACGAGCTTGCGCAAACGCGCAAGACGGTTAGTGGAAAGGGGGTGCGAACGTGCAAAGGCGTCTTTGTGGGCTTCCGAAATATATTCTTGCTGGGCGAAACGTTCGAACGTTTCCAGCATTCCTTGGCCGGATTGTTTCGTGGCGTTGAGCAACTGGAGTCCGGCCTGGTCGGCGGCAGACTCTTGCGAGCGGCGCTCTGCCATGAGCCCGCGCATGATGACTTCCTTGCCACCGAACATGACCCCCTGGCCAGCGCTTCCCAGGTCGCTTCCAGAGTCGCCACCGGCAACACCGCCGGCCACCATGAGTCCAATGCCGAGGATTTGCGCAAGCAGCGCGCGCGTTTGATCCTGAGCGACACGTGCGCGCAAGGCAGCCATGTGGCCGCCTGTGATGTGACCAGTCTCGTGCGCGAGTACGCCGATCACCTCATTGGGCGTCTTTGCCTGGAGGAGCGTTCCCGTGTGAATGAAGACGTTGCGACCGTCAACGACAAAAGCGTTGAAGTTCTCATTCTGCACGATGCGCACTTTGATGCGGCCCGATCCCAACCCCGCCGCTTGAAAAACCGGAGTAGCATAATCGCTAAGGAGCTTCTCGATCTCAGTGTCACGTATAAGAGGTAAGCCTTGCGCGGTGGCCGGTGTGATCGTGGCTGCAAATGTGATTGCACACGCGCCGGCGAGCAACGCACGACGGGCAGCGCACGGCTTGGCCGCCATTGCGGCCGACTTGGAGTTGGTCTCGATCGTCATCTGCAACGGACCTTTTTCAGGACGCGGGCTGAGACGCTAAACTTGGACCCGAAACTAGGGATACCCGCCCCTCAATTGCAAGGTTGGCGCTTGGGCAGCCCCCGACATATAAGCTGCCCTAATGGCTGCTGCTGGCCAAAAAGGGCACGAGTAGCGATGCTCTCATTCAGAGCACTCCAGGCTGGCAAGAATGGGGCACAAGAGGGGACATTCCCTTATTGTGCCGTTGAATCAGGAGGTTTTCAGTTAGCAGCATGGCCGGACGCTCCACGATCAACCGTCCCGCATCGGCGGCGTCTTTGCTGGCGGAAGGGTCTGTCCGCAGCCAGATCCCGAGCTTCATGGTGATGGACGTAATGCGGGCGGCGCTGGCACACGAGGCGGCTGGGCGCAGCGTTATGCACATGGAAGTGGGCCAGCCCGGCACGCCCGCGCCGAAAGCCGCGCGCACCGCCGTCGCACGCGCGCTTGAGTCGGATACGCTCGGTTATACGATGGCGCTGGGCTGCGATGCGCTGCGCGTGCGCATCGCGCGCCATTACAACGATTGGTATGGTGTGCGAATCAATCCGGAGCGTATCGTCGTTACGACCGGGTCTTCAGCCGCATTCATTCTGGCTTTCCTCGCCATGTTCGACACCGGTGATGCGGTGGCACTGCCCTCGCCGGGTTATCCCTGTTACCGGCACATCCTTACCACTCTGGGCCAGAGGCCGGTGACGATTGAGACCGGTCCGGCAGCGCGATGGATGCCAACCGCAGATCAGCTTACCGGCGCTATCCGTCAGGAGTGCATCAAAGGCTTGCTCATTGCCAGCCCGGCAAATCCCACGGGGACGATGTTGGAGGATGGACGTCTCGCCGAACTCGTGCGCGTGTGCCGGCAGGAGGGCGTCTGGTTCATATCCGACGAGATCTACCACGGGCTGACGTACTCGCGCCCAGCCGAGACAGCGCTGGCACACAGTGACGACGTCATCGTCATCAATAGCTTTTCCAAATACTTTTCGATGACCGGGTGGCGCGTCGGGTGGATGGTGGTGCCAGATAGGCTCGTTCGCGTACTGGAGCGGCTGGCGCAAAACCTTTACATCTCGCCGCCGGCTGTGGCGCAGGCCGGGGCTCTTGGTGCCTTCGACGGGGTAGACGAACTGGAAGCCAATCGACGCGTATATGCGCAAAACCGCGCACTACTTTTGGACGAGCTGCCAACGGCGGGGTTTGAAAGCTTCGCGCCCGCGGACGGTGCCTTCTATCTCTACTGTGACGTGAGCTCTCTGACCAACGATAGCCACGCGTTCGCCCGCGCCATGCTAGAGGAGACAGGCGTTGCGGCGACGCCCGGCGTCGATTTTGATGCGGAGCGGGGGCAACATTTCATACGCTTTTCGTATGCGGGAACAAATGAGGACATGGCGGAGGCAGTGCGTCGGCTGAAACGCTGGTCGGATAAGCGCCGGCAAACCTGAAGCAACGATTGCCTCAGAACAAATTGCCCCACGGATCACGCGAGTGCCGACGGATCGCGGGCACGTCATGCGTTTCCTGAACCAACAGTAGCCGGCCTCCCCGACCGTCGCTGTTTTGAACAGATCAGGAGAGATTCATGAATTATTTGTCACGTGTGGTCGCCGTCACCCTGCTGGCAGCGTCCATCCCGGCCACGATGGTCGTTGCGCAACAGGCCGAGCAGGAGCCGACCGAACCGAAGAAAGAGTTTAAGGGCCTATCGCCGGAGACAGGCGCGCGGCTCGAGGACGGGCGCATTGCAATGGCCAAGACCGCGCTGAAACTCAATGAAGAGCAGGAAAAGCTTTGGGCGCCTGTCGAAGAGCAGATCCGCGCTGACTACGCGGAGCGGCGCAAGATGCGTGCGGAAAGGCGCGAGAAGCGGGCGGAGCGGGGTGGTCGGAAGGATCGCGATAGGCTCGCGTTGCCTGAGCGCGTGGAGCGCCGTAGCGAATGGATGGCCAAGCGCGCGTCGAAGATGAGTGAGCGCGCGGAGAAAACCAAAGAGTTCGCCGAGGTTCTCAAGCCATTCTATGCCTCGCTATCTGACGAGCAGAAGGAGGTCGCCAATGTCGTGCTGCGCCGCGTCGCCGGTGGCATGAAGGGGCATCGGCGCCATGCGCACAAGCGCATGTGCGGTGGGCGGGGTGGCTGGCGTCACGGTGGCGGTCATCGTGGAAGCTGGCACTGACGGACGTCGCATTCCACTGCCGCTCGACAAATGACAAAGGGCCGGAGGTATCCTCCGGCCCTTATTCTTTCTTGATACGGGCGCCGAGGCCTATTCGCCGCCGAGACGGCGCTGCCACCAACCCTTCCGCGTTGGGGCAG
>CAYOPW010000062.1:0-13218 GCA_964405975.1 uncultured Hyphomicrobium sp. | reverse complement strand
ACCGACACCGTGATTTTCAGTCACGTGCTCTACCAACTGAGCTACCTGGGCTTGAGCTCTAGCGCTTCAAACGGTGCGCTAGAGCCCGGCCGTTATAGAGATGCCCCCTGACCCTGTCCAGCGCTACCCTGCTGGACCTAAACGGCAGCCATCAAACGATCCTAGTCGTCCGCTTCGCCGTCCTCTTCTGCAGGCCGCCTAGCCGCGCGATTGGCCAACGCATCGTCTCCGTCCTCGTCGGCATCGACCTGGCCGCCGGGTATTGCGTAGCCGCCCCGCAACCACCGCGATAGATCCGCGTCGCGGCAGCGGCCCGAGCAAAACGGGCGGTAATCCATGGCGGTGGGTTCACCGCAAATGGGGCAGCGACCGCGTCCAACGGTTTTTACTGCAACTGGATCCTCGTTCGCCATTAGCCTCTACCAGAATAGAGTCTCAACTTGGATCGAGTTCGGCGGCACGCACCCAATTGAAGTGAATTGGGAAGCCTTCGCTCACCAGCATTCCAACCGTCTCTGTCAACGGCAGGCCGACGACGCTGGTGTACGACCCAATAATCTTTTGCACGAAGCATCCAGCAAGCCCTTGGATTGCATAACCGCCTGCCTTACCGCGCCATTCTCTGGAAGCGATGTAGGCTTCGATCTCCTCGCGCGACAGGTGCTTGAAGCGCACGCGCGTATCCACAATCTTTTGGCGCATGCGGTCGTCGGGGGTGATCAGGCATATGCTCGTTAAAACGCGATGCGCGCGTCCAGACAACAGTTGGAGGCAATGCGCAGCCTCCTCCAAGTTCGCGGGCTTCATGAGTATGCGGCGCCCCACCGCAACCACGGTATCAGCACCCAATACGTATGCAGACGCGATGTCTTTGTCGTTGGCGATCTGATCGCGCGCGAGTTCGGCTTTGGCGCGCGCTAAGCGGGCGACATACCCGCGCGGCATCTCCGCCCGCCGGGCGCTCTCATCGATCGTTGTAGGCCGTAACGCATCTGGCTCGACCCCGACCTGAGAAAGCAACATCAGCCGCCTCGGGCTAGCGCTTGCCAAAACGAGTGTGGGCCGTGCCGCCCCCTCTTTTTCTCCAGAACGCGTCCGAGCAAGTTCGCGGCGCAGGGTTTCCCGGCGCGGTCTGTCGGTCCGGCTCAGCGCGGTGAAGAAAGCGGCCTTGGCAGTCATGGTAACATCACCTGGACGTGAAAGATGGGGACGGCTTAATCAATACCGCATAAACCAAAACTGATACGCCTTACCTGGGGACAACTGGCCGGCAGGCGAGCAACACTCAAGACTTGTGGCAGGCCGGGGCGGCATTGGTGTGGCCGATGACCCGACGCGATTCCAGCGGTTTTTATAGCGGTAGACGCGGCGAACCTGTCTATAGACAATGCAAAGGCCGTCCTCGAAAAGCAAGAGGTCAATCCACCATTGCCATGAGGCCGCGTTTTCGGGCTAAATCGTCCGCGCATTCACGCCGACAGGATCTGCCATGATTGACAAAACCGCCATCGTCGAAATGCTCGGCAAAACCCAACTATTCGGCTCGCTCGACGAAGCCGATCAGCGCGCGGTGGCCGGCGAGATGCGCGAGGTGAACTTCGCGGCAAACCAGGTCATGTTCGCCCGCGGCGATCCAGGCCGCGAAATCTACCTCGTCGTCAATGGCCGCGTTCGCCTTTCCGTGCTCAGCGCGGAGGGCCGCGAGTTGTCGTTCGCACACGCTGAGCCTGGGTCTATTTTTGGCGAGATCGCCATGCTCGATGGGGGAACCCGAACCGCGGACGCAACGGCCGTCAACAAGGTCACAGCTCTCACTCTGTCAAAACCATCCTTTAAGCGCGTCGTCGACGCGCACCCGCATGTCGGCGATGCCGCGATCGGATTCCTTTGTTCGCGCGTACGCGAGGCCGACCAGCAACTCGAAGCTATCGCGCTCTACCCAATTGAAGGCCGGCTTGCCCGCTTCTTCCTGGCCGCTGCACGTCAGAAGGCCCCCGATAGCGCGGAGGGCCGCATCGAAATTGAGCTGCCTATGTCACAGAGTGAGCTTGCCCTGCTCATTGGAGCAAGCAGGCCAAAGGTCAACACAGCGCTGTCTCTGCTCGAGGCAAGCGGCGCCATACAGCGCAATGGGACACGCATCGTTTGCGACTTGGAGGAGTTGCAGATGATCGCTGGGGCAGAATGAACGGTTCAAGTGAGCTTCCCTTAGCCGCAACCCGCGCCGTGGGCTAAGATCGGACCAGCAATCCTGCGAAATGAGGCCCATGCGCGCGATCCGCGAATTGCCAGCTGTGCCGTTCCTACGAACACTCGGTTCCGAACTGGGTGCGCGCTTCAAGCTCGTCCTGCACACGCCTTTCGTAAGGCGCACGCGCGCCATGCTGCGTCGCCTCGCCGAAGCAGGAACGAAATCCTACCCGCCCGACACCAGACGCCGGCTCAAGATTCTCAACATGGTCGCCTACCTGATCGCGATCACCACGTTGATCTATGCCATTCAGCAAGCGATTCAGGACTTCACGACCTACGCGCCAATGATTTTTCTGAATTTGGCGCTGGTCGTCGCCGCGCTCATGGTGCCGCTTGCGCACCGCATTAACGACATTGCCGGCGGTCTCCTGCTCGTCGGTGCCGAGTACGCTGCCCTCATTGGCTTTGGCGACTTTTTCAGCCGCGAGGCGGGCACGCAACTCCAATACTTCATCGCTGCCGCCGCCCCATTCGTCATATTCGGCCTCAAGCGCATCTGGCTCATTATCACGATCGTCTTCCTCGGCTTGGTCCTGCATTTGTGCGTCTGGTTCTGGTTTCCAGCCGAGGGGCGTGTCGCGCCGCACGAGCAGCCCGTGGCGGACGCGCTTTATGTGCAGGGAGCGATCACAACCGTCATACTCATCGCGGCGTGCGTTTGGTACGCGTTTAGCTTGGTCGAGCGCGCCAAGGCGGAGACAGATGCCGTCCTGAGAAACACGCTCCCCGACGCGATTGTGGAGCGCCTAAAGGCCCATCCGGGGGCCGTCATCGCTGACAGCATCGACAACGCTTCGATCATGTTTTCCGATATCACGGGCTTTGTCTCGCTGGCGCGCGGCCTTGGTGCGGATCAGACCGTCAACCTTCTCAGCCGCATCGTATCGGAATTTGACGCACTCGCGATCCGGCACGGGGTAGAGAAGATAAAGACCATCGGGGATGCCTACATGGTTGTCGCAGGGCTACCAGATCCCGTTCCCGACCATAGTGCGCGGTTGGCTCGCATGGGACTCGACATGCTCGATTACATAAAGGAGCTGCGCGCGGAGACGGGCCTCAATATCAACATCCGCGTCGGAATCGCCTCTGGATCGGTGACTGCCGGCGTCATCGGCACACGTAAATTCAGCTATGACGTTTGGGGCGATCCGGTGAACTTGGCGAGCCGGTTGGAGGGTCTGGCTGCTCCGGGTCGAATTCTCATTTGCCCCACATGCCACGAAAATCTTGGTGACGCATTTGAGTTCGAGCGGCGCGGCCCCGTCGACGTCAAAGGTCTCGGCGCGCAAGAGACTTGGTATGTCGTCGGCGAACACCGACCCTCACCACGCGAGGCGGCATAATAGGTGCGTTAAACAGTTGGGCCGCCCTCGAAGCCAAAGCACCGTTTGATCCTCTCAACCAACTGGTCACGAACACTGCGGTAAGAGTCCATTATCTGCTCGCGGCCAGCATGTCCCAGCATCATTGTTGCATCGAGCGTCGGCCAGTATTCCACATCCACCGCCATAGTGCGTGTTAACTCGAGTGCCTGGTGATGTGCCTCCGGCGACAGCGTGATGATGAGATCAAAGGACGTATCTTGCAGATCCTGCAAAGTGCTCGGGTTGTGCTGCGATACGTCGATGCCAATCTCATGCATCACGATTACAACGAATGGATCAGGTTCACCGGCACGCACTCCCGCTGACATGACATATGTTCTGTTTCCCGCAAGGTATTGCAGAATGGCCGCTGCCATCACTGATCGTACGGTATTCATGGTGCAGGCGAAAAGCACCGCTCCCGGCAGCGCGCGCGGTGAAGCACCATCCGGCGTACTCGCAAGGCGGGAAACATCCGCCTGTCCACTGCCCGCAACCTGGCGAGACATGAGGGCTAACCCTTCCAGTGAAGCGCACAGATCAGCGTGAAAAGTCGTCGTGCCGTATCGAGATCCATTGCGATCTTGCCCGCCAGCCGCGCCAGCAAGATGTGACTTCCCTCATCGTGCAATCCACGCCGGCCCATGTCGATTGCTTGAATGCGCGAAGGCGGTGCGGCGCGAATAGCCTCGTAGTAGCTCTCGCATACGAGGAAGTAGTCCTTCATGATCCGCTTCAACGGTGTCAGCGACAGCATGTGCGTGACGAGTGCTTCGTCGGCCTCGTTGGAAACGGCGAACACGAGCCGGTCTTCAATAATAGCAAGCTCCAGCTTGTAGGGACCATCCTCTCGCCCTTCGAGCGCAAACGAGTTGCCTTCGATGATGTCGAAGATTGCCACCTCGCGCTCGTGCTCAATATTTGGGTTGGAAGTCGCAGTCGATCTTTCGTCGAGCGTAATCGCGACGAGCTTGGACTTGCTGTCCTCAGCCGGCGTCTCTGCTTCGCTCATGGCGTTCCTTGCGCCGCCCCCTCCAGCCGAATCTCAGCCGAGCGGCGATGTGCCTCCAGGCCTTCCGCGCGGGCAAGCGCCATAGCAGAGGGTGCGAGTGCGGCCAGTGCTGCGCCGCTAAGCTTCAAAAGCGAAGTCCGCTTCATGAAATCGAGCACCCCGAGCCCAGAAGAGAATCGCGCGCTGCGCGCAGTGGGGAGCACGTGGTTGGAACCAGCAACATAATCGCCGATCATCTCAGGCGTTTGCTTTCCAAGGAAGATAGCGCCGGCGTTGCGAATCTTGTTTGACAGGCCCTCCGCGTCCTCAGTTGCTATCTCCAAGTGCTCTGCCGCTATTCTATCGGCCAGCTCTGGTGCCTCGTTGAGTGATCTAAGCTCGATGACTGCGCCGAATACGTTCCAACTCTCGCCTGCAATGTTGCCGCGAGGTAGTTTCTCCAGCTGACGCGCTACCGCCGCCTCAACTGTACGCGCAAAGTCCGCGTCGTCCGTCATTAAGATCGCCTGCGCGGCCGTGTCGTGCTCGGCTTGCGCCAGCAGGTCCGCGGCGATCCAGTCAGGATCATTGTGCTTATCGGCAATGACGAGAACCTCGGACGGGCCCGCTATGCTATCGATGCCGACGGTGCCGAAGACCTGGCGTTTGGCAGCGGCGACGTATGCGTTGCCCGGACCAACGATCTTGGCAACGGGTGCGATGGATTTGGTCCCGTAGGCCAGTGCCGCCACGGCCTGCGCGCCCCCGACCCGGTAAACCTCCTCAACTCCCATCAGATAGGCGGCAGCCAGGACCAATGGATTTAGTTCGCCCTTGGGCGCGGGCACGACCATGACCAGACGTGGCACGCCCGCCACCTTGGCGGGGATCGCGTTCATGAGCACAGAGCTCGGATAGGACGCAAGGCCGCCTGGCACGTAGAGACCTGCCGACTCAACTGCCGTCCAGCGCCAGCCCAGTTCAACGCCCAACTCATCTGTATAGCGCTCATTGATAGGCATCTGGTGCCGGTGGTGATCGTCGATACGATTGGCGGCAAGTTCAAGCGCTGCAACGGTGTCTTTTTTGCACAAGTCTAGCGCAGACCGCATTTCCTTCTTGGTGACGCGCGGCCCCACCTTTTCAAGATCGATGTGATCGAATTTGCGCGAAAGTTCTATCAGTGCGGCATCACCGCGCGCTTTTACGTCAGCCAGGATTTCCGCCACGGCCGCATCCACATCGGCCGAGACCTCTCGTTTCTCTGAAAGGAACGCTTTGAACGTCTCCTCAAAGCCGGTGTCCGCCGTCTTTAGCCATTTCGGCATTTCGTATTCGGCCAGTCCGGCCGTCTCCCTTGGAATCTGCTAGGACGTCGTGGAGGGATCGTCGCCTGCGTGCTCCGGCTTGCGGTGCGTGCGCCAAGCCGCGCCTAAGTCTCGTAACTCCGCCTCGATGCATTCGACGCGAAGCCGGATCGCACCTCCCCCGGAAAAATGCAATGTCAGCGTGCCTTCCGGCTCGTCACCAGGTTCGAACGCCACTGCCAGCAACACCAGCACAACGTCTTTATTCTTCAGATCGATGCCGTGCACCTGGGCCGACTTGACGCGCTCAAAACGCAATCCGGTGCGCCGCCGCTGGAATTCACCATCCTCAGACTTAGCCGCGCCTTCCCAGTCGAACCTGTTGGCGATCGCTGCAAATCGCATGCCGTCCTTCAAATAGGCCATATCGCCTACCCGAATTACGGCATCCTGGAGATGGCAAGAAAGGACTCGAAGATCTTCTGGATCCAGAGCAATTAGTTTCAATTCTTCCATTGTTGATAGCGCTCTATGCGGCTCTTCCGGACTTTGGACCGGGGTCCTGAGTACACGCACGTTTGATAGCGATGCGGGTGCGCCCGTGCAAGCGACCCTGGGGACTGGCCTAAATCAGCACGCTGCCATCACAAAATCCAATGTAACCACTCGGACTCCATGGTCGAATAGACATTGATCCAATCCATCTCATAGACTTCGGATCGTCTAAAAGGAGGAATTTCATGAGCAAGACCCTCGTTGCGCTGCTGGCAACCATTGCGTTTGCCGGTTTGAGCCTTGAAGCATCCGCCCAGGAGCGCAAATGCCCCAAAGGTTCGGTTTGGGATGCCGACAGAGGCAAGTGCATTATTCCGCGCGGGTCCCACTGATCCTTTGTCTTGGGGGCCTGCAGCATGATGCAGAGATGTTTGCGTCCCCGCAAAGCATAGTGGCAGGCTGGGTCGTGCTCAGCCTGCTGTTCATTGCGTTGTCCATCGCACTCACTGCGATATCGCCTCAGTTCGGCTATGACTACGAAGTCGCCGAAATGCCCATACTCGCTCTCGTCGCGTTACTCGTCCTGGCGGGACTTGTCTATTGCTTGGCCCTCCCCCTGCTTGTCACCCGGTCGCTCAACGCTGATGCGGCCTTGGCCCGCGCTCTCATGGTCGCGATCATCGTTGCCGGTTTGGCGGCGCGGCTTGTGTTGTTTGCGAGCGACCCCATACTTGAAGATGACTATCAGCGATACCTGTGGGACGGAGCCGTGACGGCGAGCGGCCAAAACCCTTATGAAGTCTCGCCGGACGCAGCGCGCCAACCGGAAGCCCCAAGCGCTTATTCGCGGCTCGCTGCGGAGGCTGGACCGGTCGCACAGCGCATTAATCACCCCGAGCTCAAGACGGTTTATCCGCCTGTGGCGCAAGGGGCGTTTGCGCTGGCCTACGTCTTGAAACCGTGGAGCTTAACCGCATGGCGCACCGTCATTCTTGCATGCGACGTTGCGACACTCATTCTCATCGTGATGCTGTTGGGTGAGACCGGCCGTTCTCCTTTGTGGGCTTCCCTTTATTGGTGGAACCCGCTGGTCCTCAAAGAACTATTCAATTCCGCTCATATGGAAGCCATCTTGCTGCCGCTCGTTCTCTTAGCCTTTCTGCTCGCCGCGCGGTGGCGTCAGATCTCTGCAAGCATCAGTCTCGCGTTCGCCGCCGGCGCAAAAATCTGGCCGGTGCTGCTTCTGCCCATAATTCTGCGGCCGTTGACAGACCACAAAACCAAACTGGCCCTTGCTTTGGCACTCTTCGGCGGTTTGATTTTGCTTTGGGCGGCACCGGTTCTGCTTGGCGGGAATGATGCAAACTCTGGATTTACCGCCTACTTGGCGAATTGGAAAACCAACAGCGCGCTTTTTCCGCTTCTTGAAGGCGTGGCGGCAGCGCTTCTCAATGCGGCAAACTTGGCAGATGTAAACGCAGCTGCCCACGCGCGCGCACTGATTGCGCTCGTCCTTTGTGGCCTCGCATTGGTCATCGCCATCAAGCCGATCGGAGGCACCGACGACCTCATGGGCCGCGCAAGCCTTCTGGTCGCAGCCCTCGTGCTTCTCTCCCCGGCGCAGTTCCCCTGGTATATAGTTTGGTTTGCACCGTTCTTGGCCTTCCGCCCGTGGTTCGGCTTTCGGCTGCTAACTGTCACGGTGCCGCTCTACTATATGTACTTCTATTTCGCGGCTGCGGGCGAACCTGAGGTATTCAGGCAATATGTCGTTTGGATCATCTGGGTTCCAGTTTGGGCAGCGCTAACCCTCGAAGCGATGCACAACCGGCGTAATCCAAGGCCTGCATAGAAAAAGGGAAAGATGCGTAACGGCAAACGCATAGGCGTCGTTATCCCAGCGCTCAACGAAGAGCGAGCGATCGGACACGTAATCGGCGATATACCGTCATGGGTCGATGACATCGTTGTCGCCGATAATGGCTCGCACGATGGCACGGCAGGCGCTGCGCGTGCAGCCGGCGCGCGCGTCGTTGTCGAACACGAGCGCGGCTATGGCGCCGCCTGCCAAGCTGGTATTGTAGCACTTCGCGTACCTGACATCGTCGTGTTTCTCGACGGTGACTACAGCGATCGCCCGCAAGAAATGGCAGCCCTTGTTGATCCTATCGCGTCCGGCCGCGTCGAATTCGTTGTGGGCTCGCGCGTGCGCGGCGAACGCGAACGCGGCGCGCTCACGCCCCAGCAACGCTTCGGCAATTGGCTCGCGTGCCGTCTCATTCGCCGCTTGTGCGGGACGACCTGTAGCGACCTTGGCCCTTTCCGCGCAATCCGTTCGGACGCTCTAAGATCGCTTGACGTCAAGGACCGGGCATTCGGTTGGACCGTCGAAATGCAGCTGAAGGCGGCTGAGACAGGTCTTAGATATCTGGAGGTCCCAGTAAGTTATCGCACGCGCATCGGTGCGTCGAAGATATCGGGAACCTTGCGCGGTTCTCTTATGGCAGGCGTGACAATTCTCTCAGTCATCGCACGCACAGCCTGGCGCTCATACAAATCCGCTTAATTGGCCCAACTCAACTGCCGGGCTTGGTGCGCACAAAACCCTGCCGCGAAACAAGGCGTCCCCAGTTCGAGTCGAATGGATGTACAAACTCCGTACGACCATGGGCATCCACGAGCGGTAGACGTTCGCCGTGCCATGCAAAGATACCGCCGGCAAGATCATCGACTGATACCGCGCCGCGTGCCTTCAGATCGTCCGCTACTCTGCTAGCCAGCATCGAGCTACGCGCACCAACAGAGCAATAGAAAACCACCTTCTTGGCTTTGACGTCGTCGCCATAGCGTTCAATGAATTCAGCGCGGCTCGTTTCCGGTTTGACGTGAATGGCGCCAGGCAGATGGCTCACGGCATACTCGGCATCCTGGCGCACATCAAATATCACGACTTTGCCTTCATCCACGAGTGGTGCCACCCGCTCCGGCGCAATATGGCCGATCTCCGGCCAGCGCTGTGCAATGCTTTTGACCGTTGCCTGCAACGACGGTGGCCCGACGCTTACGATTGGCGTGGGCACGAATGCAAAACCGGCGATGGCGACCGCCAGCAAAATTGCAACGGCCGCAACGACAAGACGCAACTGCTTGGAGACATTCATCGTCTTACGTCGTTCAATGACCAATCGTAGGCATAATCACTGATGGATTTGGTGCGTTCAAGCTTTTGTGCAAGATCCGGAGCCGCGTAAGCCTTCAGGTGTTCAATGATCCCTTTCTGGGTGCCGCCGAAATCTTCATCGAACCAACTATAGATCGAGGACACGACAAGCCCACCCTGTGTGAATCTCGCGCCGCGCAAGTTGTTAACGTAAGCACGCGCGGCAGCATCCAGTTGCGTGTCCAGCTTGTCCCCGGTAAACGCCTCGGTGCCCAGATTGGGGCACCCCACGGAGGCACAATTGACGGCATAGTGAACGCGCGGATCACGAAAAGTGGGCCGAAGGATTCCATGCTCGATATCGTCGAGGCTAAGTTTCATGCCCTTCATCTTGAGCACCTTGGCCTTCCATGGTCCGCCCGTGAACGCAGCGAAGAGACCGCCTCCAAGCGAGATATCCTTGATCGATTTGACGGGATAGTTCTCCAGGACGATATCGATCGTCTTGGCATTATAGAGATTGGCAAGCAGCGCGAATTGCTCCGATCTATTGAGCGCCGCAGGGTCGACGGCCACCAAGGCGGCGATGTAATCCTTGAGTGCGCCGTGCCCGCCAGCCTTGAAGGCAGAGTAGTCCACACGATTGAGCCCGCCGGGGGCCGGCTTGACGTAAGTTTTGAGCAGCGCATCCCAAGCCGAGTGATCGACGGTCTTGGTTGAGCCGCTTGCCGCCTTGGAGAACAATTGCTGCGGTGTCTGCGCACTCGCGGCTCCACACAGGACCATGAGGCCAAGGCTCACAGCAAATGCAAGCCATCCAGCCGTACAGCTACCAATCGTATTGCGCATAACGCCGTTCTCCAAAAGCATTGCCGGCAGGGGCAAGTTAAATGTGGCGACGCACCTCCCGCTATTCATGCTACGTTGGGCATACCGCCCCCGTTACGCATGTTTACCCGCCTCAAACGGCGCCTTTATGCTCGAGTGCTTGAATCGAGGCAGCCCGGGCCCCTAAACTCACGGCACGATCCCTCAATTCCAAGGAAGCCCCTCGATGGAAAATGAACAATTCAATCTTTCGCTTCGCCGCTTCCTCAAGGAAGTGGGCATCTCCTCGCAACAGGAGATTGAGCGCATCGTTCGCGAGCAAAATCTGGCCGGTAAAGGCCAGCTGAAAGTGAAGATGGTGCTCACCGCTTCGGGGACGGACCTCAACCATGTCGTCAATGGTGACATCGAGCTTGGCTAGCTTCTACGCCGATCCCAATCCAAAGATACCCTGAAGTGGAATCGAGAAACGGGCCCCAGCCTGGAAGCCGGGACCCGTCGATCGGAGGCGGTTGCGGGGCGACGGAGCTGATGCCCCGCCACGATCATCCACCGATCAATAGCAGTGCTGACGCAGGGTCCAGCCCTTCACCTTGCACTTACCGTTTTGGTCGCAGACGGTGTTGGGAATGCGCTGATAGGAGCAGTAGTAGTTGCCCTGCCGGCCCTCGAAGCCATGCATGGGACGGTCGAACTGATAGTCCTGCGAGAAATATTCCTTGCCGCCACGAGCCTCGGCTTCGTTGCTCGTCAGAGCACCGGCCACAGTCGTAGCCAGAATTGCGCCGCACAGGATGCCCGTCTTCATGATGTTTGTTGCCATCGTCCATTTCTCCGTCGCTATGAGGGCGGGCCCGTTTCGAGCCAGCCGATGTTCACGCACGGAAAGTAGGGCGATGCGGGCAGCACGAGCTGTTCCGCAAGGAACACGCCGGGAAAAAACTAAGTTAGGCGGTGATGCGTTCAATATTCGCGCCGCAACGCGACAGCTTCTGTTCAAGCTGCTCAAAACCGCGGTCGAGATGATAGACGCGGTTGATCACGGTCTCACCTTCGGCCATGAGCGCTGCAATGACGAGAGAAACGGACGCGCGCAGGTCCGTTGCCATGACCGGAGCGCCGGTGAGACCTTTCACGCCTTTGACCGTCGCCGTGTCGCCGTGCAGCTGAATGTCGGCACCAAGGCGCGCCAACTCTTGCACATGCATAAAGCGGTTCTCAAAGATCGTCTCGCGGATGACGCTCGTGCCCTTGGCCGTTGTCATCAGGGCCATAAGCTGGGCCTGTAGATCAGTGGGGAAACCGGGAAACGGCTGCGTTTCGATGGCGATGGGCTCAATGCCAGCTCCGTTGCGTGCGACTCGTATGCCGCTATTGGTTTCTTGAACCTCCACGCCGGTGCTGCTCAGCGCATCCAGCGCCGTCGTCAGCAGCTCCGAACGCGCGCCCTCTAGCGTGACCTCACCACCGGTCGCAGCAACAGCCATGGCGAAGGTGCCCGTCTCAATTCTGTCGGGCAGCACGGTGTGCACCACGCCTTCGAGCCGGTCAGCACCTTGGATGTGCAGCGTCGAGGTACCAATGCCTTCAATCTTGGCGCCCATCTTGACGAGACACTCGGCCACGTCGCCGATCTCAGGTTCGCGCGCAGCGTTCTCGATCACGGTTTCTCCGCGCGCCAACGCCGAGGCCAGTAGCACGTTGTGTGTGGCCCCCACCGATACCTTAGGAAATGTCACGCGGCCGCCACGCAGCCCGCCCGCCACCATGGCGATGACGTAGCCACTCTCAATCTCAATATCAGCGCCGAGCGCCTTGAGGCCCATGAGATGCAGATCGACCGGGCGCGTACCGATAGCACAGCCGCCAGGCAGCGAAACTTTGGCCTGCCCGCATCGCGCTAGTAAGGGACCGAGGACCCAGAAGCTGGCGCGCATACGGTTCACCATCTCGTAGGGCGCGACCGTATCGACGATGTCGCGCGCGCACAGATGGAACGTCTCGCCCAGATGCACCGCAGGCCCGGCGCGCTTGCCATCAACGGCGAGATCGACACCGTGATTGCGCAGAATGCGCGCCAACAAGTTCACGTCGGCAAGATTGGGAACGTTTTTGAGTGTGAGCCGATCCGACGTCAGCAGGCTTGCAATCATCAGCGGCAAGGCCGCGTTCTTCGCGCCCGAAATGGGTATCGAGCCTGTGAGCCGCTCGCCGCCTACAATCTTGATGCGATCCATGAAGACTTGCCCCCGTTATTTGCCCCGATGGGTCCTTATTCCCGTTCCCCGCGCGGCGGAAACGCGGCCGACTCAACACCCGCAATCTGTCCATCATTAGTCGTTGGACTTTTTCCAGCAAGGACCCGCTGCAAAGTCATTGCCGGGCCACCTAGCGCCCATCACCCTGGCTGGAAGGCTTTGATTTGCTCGCCTTTTCTGGCCCGTCCAGGGCATCAGCACCCGCCCGAGACCGGGCGCGCGCCTGTTCTTTGCGCCGCCTAAGATTGGCCCGAAGCTCCGCCTCCAGCCGGTCCTCCCGGTTAGTGGCGCTGCCGGAGCGATGTCTGGGCACATTGTCGCTTTTGGCACTCATGGCTGCTGCCATTCTACACGCCTGGATGAAACGTATCACATCCTAAAACAGGCCAAAGCGGGGCAGACCAGGACACGCGGGGCGTCTTGCTCACACCAGGGGCTTGTGGCAGTGTCCCCGCGCTTCGCGCCAAGCACGCGGGCTCCTGGTTTCGCACACTCAATATCGCCCAATTCGCTGCCGTAGCTCAGTGGTAGAGCACTCCCTTGGTAAGGGAGAGGCCGT
>CAYOPW010000061.1:0-13291 GCA_964405975.1 uncultured Hyphomicrobium sp. | reverse complement strand
AGCAGACGGGGCAGTCCTGGCTGATCGCTGGACGTTTCGGTCCGACCGGCTGGCCGTTCTCGTCGAGCTGCACTATCCACATGCCCGACGCGGTACACAGAACCACTTGCGATGGAAAATCCCCGGTGGGGGCCACACCGGCCATGGCGGGCGGCACATGCAATGTTGCGATGACGAGCCTGATCGCCAGGCACGCCAACGCTGCAAGAGCCCAATTTCGATGTCGAAGTCGGCGTCTCAACGTTGCTCCCCCCAGCGACCCCCTCCCGCGAATGTTAGACAGCTTCCCGGTCCTGAAATAGTGCATCAATGTCACAGCAAGCCGCCTTGATGTGCCGCCTAGGATGATCGTCCGACCACGCCTTCCCAGAGTTTAAAGTCGTCGGCATGGTGGGCGATCATTTTCCAACTGCCGTTCTCTTTGCGGAATGCAGAGGACTCGCGGAGTGAAATCTCCACGGTTGCGCCGTCCGCGCCCTTGACGTGTCCATGCGTGATGTTATGGGCGATCGCGACATCTTGGCCGATGACTATGTGAACGTCGGAGATTTCTACCGCACCGCCCAGGCTCTTGCCGGCTTGCAGCTTCCAGTCGGCAAAAACGGCGTCCCAGCCGACTTGTATTCCGCCTTCGGCCGGCAGGTAGGTCACGTCGCCGGCGTGGGAATAGATAGTCTTGAGGGGGTTCGGGTCACCGTTGAGCATTGCGTTCAAGGCGTCACAGAACCCATCGACGGCGGCTCTGACGGCATTCTCGTCATCGCTGCTCATTAGGATGCCTCCTTAAGTGCTCGTGGAACGGGTGCTTAATACCACTCGCCGTGGCCGCAAGTCAGACTGCAGTTAACCTAGCTCAATCTTTCATACCCCGTCATTGGGATCGGTCCTAGCAACTCGGGTAGGCTTGACGGGACTTCGTTTTCCTACCTATAGCTGCGGACCCTGCACACATAAGATTGCCCCTATGGGGCTGCCTCCACGAGCGATTGCGCAGGCAAAGAGGCACCCAACGGACAAGCTTGCGAAACGCCTATTAAGGATCGCCCGAGGAAAACCCAATGACCAACGAGAGGCACCATACCGGCCGCCACTATTTGCAAATTCCCGGTCCGACGCCGATCCCGGAGCGGATCCTCAATGCCATGTCGCGGCAGATCATCGATCACCGCGGGCCGGAGTTTCAGGAGCTTGGCAAGCGCGTCCTTACCAACGTCAAGGCGCTGTTCAAGACGAAGAATCCGGTCATCTTGTTCCCGTCCTCAGGCACGGGGGCTTGGGAGGCCGGCCTCGTCAACACGCTGTCGCCCGGCGACCGCGTGCTCATAGTCGAGACAGGGCAGTTTGCTCTGCTGTGGCGCAACATGGTCGAGAATCTCGGACTCAAGCCTGAGGTCATCCCTACCGATTGGCGCACCGGCGCCGACGCCGATGCGGTCGAGGCGCATCTCAAGAAGGACAAGTCCCACGCGATCAAGGCCGTTTGCATCGTTCACAATGAGACGTCGACGGGCACGCGTTCCTGGATCGACGAGATCCGCAAGGCGATGGATGCAGCGGGCCATCCGGCACTTTTCATGGTCGACACCATCTCTTCATTGGCGGTTATGGATTTCCGTCACGACGAGTGGGGTGTGGACGTGGCGATTTGCGGATCGCAAAAGGGCTTGATGCTGCCACCCGGTCTGTCCTTCACGGCAGTCAGCGACAAGGCGCTTGCGGCAACGAAATCGGCCAAGCTGCCGCGCTCTTATTGGGCCTGGGACGATATGCTCGCGCTCAATCGCGACGGCGTGTTTCCATACACACCGGCGACGGCGCACCTTTTCGGTCTTTCTGAGGCCATCGACATGCTGCTCGAAGAAGGTCTCGACAACGTTTTCGATCGGCACGCACGGATGGCCGAGGCGGTGCGGCGCGCCGCGCAAGCTTGGGGTTTGGAGCTGTGGTGCCGCGACCCGAAATATCATTCAACTGCAGTGACCGCGGTCAAAATGCCTGACGGCCACAACGCTGACGCGTTCCGGCAAGTCGTGCTCGACACGTTCAACATGTCGCTTGGCACGGGCCTCAATAAGTTGGCGGGCAAGGCTTTCCGCATCGGCCATCTGGGAGACACCAACGATCTCACCATTCTTGGGGCGCTTGCCGGTGTCGAGATGGGGCTTGGGTTGGCCGGTGTTCCCCACAAGCGGGGCGGTGTCGACGCCGCCATGGCGTTCTTCGCTGAGACGGCTCGGCCAGTGGCGGCGAAGGCGGCGTGAAGAGGTTTCCAAAACCGGGGCGCGTTACAATCCGGTAATACCGATCGTTGTCAGCTCAGTCTGACAGCGCCGTCCCAGTTTGAAGAACTTTTTCGCGACGCAACTCTTGACCTTGGCAATCGTCGGCCGCTTGCCAATGCAGAGCCGGCGGACGTCGTTTTCGCAGGCTGCGCGAAGTTCAGGCGTCACCTCGGCGGGAAGTTCGAACTCTTCGGCAGCTGCGGTTGGTGCCGCATATACGAATAGAACCACAAGAACAACGCTATAGATTTTCATAAGTACGCCTTCAGCGTATTGCCTTTACAGATTCAGCGGCGACGCATTTCAAATGAATCATTGACGCGGGTGAGATATGTGAAACGCAGCCTCGTGCGACAGTGCACCACGCTGATTACGCGTAACGACAAATGCATGCAAGCGGCGTGCAAAGCGCTCATTCGTCACGAAGTCTTCGAAGAAAAACAATCAGGAGTCTGATTGACCGTTGACTGATTGAGTCTGTGATAGCGCCACTGCCTCGCCGACACGGACGCTATCGACATCATCTTTGTCGATCACGTCACAAGCGCCGCTGGCAAGAAGGTGGGCACGGCGTGCATGTGTTATCTGTCCACAAATAACTATGATGGGCCCAGAAAAGCCGGCCCCGCGCAGTAACGGTATGGTCTGCGAGGCATCGGAGGACGGCTTTAGCGCATCATCGAGAAACACGATGTCGGGTGTCCTCTCGATCACGCGATTCACCGCATCGCCAAGTGTGGACGTCCAACGGATCTCATGATCGTAGCCGAACAGGATCCGCAGTGTCGCCAAAAGGTGTTCGGCGTCGATGCTCTCATCCTCGATCACCAATACTTCGGGCGGCGCGTCGTTCGTCTCAGCGCGCGCTTTGACGAGACTGCTTCGCCTGGCAAGAAAGCTGCCGCCACACGAGTTGGAACTCGTCGCCATTTGTAATTCCGACCTCAGGCTTTGTGTGTTGATGTCAGTCTGGTGTGATGGAGAGGCGTTTGTCCCCGTATGCCGTCTAGCGTGTCCATTATAACAGAGTAAGCAGCGTAGCCAGTGACACGTCTGGATAAAAATGGAAAGTACAATTCTTAAAACAGCATCATGGCGCGTATTCTCATCTCGCGACCTGCCCTTGCCGAAGAATGCGAAATGACAAGCTAGTTTTTCTCTTATTCGGCGGCGGCCAGACGTTTCGCGGGCGGGGTGGAGCGTAGCTCAGATAAAAGCGCGTCCTCTCGCTGCTTGGCAGCTGCGTAGCTGGCGCGTTTCACGTGACCGTAACCGCGGACCTGGAACGGCAGGGCCCCGAGCGCGCAGACCGTTGCGTGTGTTTCAGGGGACAAGTGGCAGGCCATTTCGGTCAGAAGCATTTCGTAGTTATCGATCATGCGCCGTTCAAGCCGTCGGTCGGCCGTATAGCCGAAGATGTCTGCCCATGTGCCACGCAAATGCTTGCCCCGCGCAAGCAGACGCAATACCGGGGCAATCCAAGACCCAAACATAATTTTTTTCGGTTCGCCAGTATTTGGGTATTTTGGCGCCAGAATTGGTGGGGCCAGATGGAATTTGAGCGCGCGTTTATCCTCGAACGTTTCGCTGAGTATGCGCTCAAAGCGCCCGTCCGTGAAAAGGCGGGCGACCTCGTACTCATCTTTGATGGCCAGAAGCTTGAAGTAGCTCCTTGCGACTGCCTCGGCAAGGCCGGAGCATCCAGGCGCTTTCTCCTTTTCAAGCAACGCGATGTCGGCCACTCGCTGGCGGTAACGGTTAGCGAGTGCGTCATCCTGATAAGCAGCAAGCTCGGTTGCACGCAACGAAACTATGTCGTCGAGCGTTTGCGATATTGGAGCGTCCGTTGCAGGTGCGCTCAAAGTGCGTTGTAAATACTCGCGATCATGTGCACCAAGACGGCCTAAGCGGAAGGCCCGGATGCTCTGGTCCACCGCGGCGCCATTGAGCGTTATGGCCTGTTCAATCGCCTCAGCACGGATTGGCACAAGGCTTTTCTGGTAGGCGAAGCCCAAGAGGATCATGTTGGCATAGAGTGTGTCGCCGAACACTATGAGTGACAATCTCTGGGCATCAATTGCTTTTAGGGGTGCTCCGCCACATCGTTCTTCAAACGCGTTGCTCAGTTCTGCGCCGGGAATCGAAAAATCTATGTCGCGCGTGAAAGCCCCCGTTGGTGTCTCATGGCTAGAATAAACCAGTGCCGTATGCCCTGGCCGGATCATCTCGATAACACCCGGTGAGGCGGCAACTAGGAGATCGCCGCCGAGAACGAGATCGGCACCGGCGGCGTCGATGCGAATAGCGTGGATTGCATCGACGTTGGCAGCGATCCGCGTATGGCAGGCGACGGCGCCGCCCTTTTGAGCGATTCCTGTCATGTCGATGCCGCCGAATGCCAGTCCGGCGAGATGCGCCGCTTGCCCCAAGACGGCGCTGATGGTGACAACGCCGGTGCCGCCGACGCCCGTCACCAGGATTGCATATGGTTTGTCGAGGGAGGGAAGCGCCGGCTCTGGCAGCGGCGCTTGTGTGTCGACGTCAGTTGAGAGTGTGCCGGAGCGCTTAAGTTTTGCGCCGATCACGGTAACAAAGCTGGGGCAGTAGCCATCGAGGCAGGAGTAATCCTTATTGCAGGCCGATTGGTCGATGGCGCGCTTGCGTCCAAACTCGGTCTCAAGCGGCAGGATCGCGACACAGTTCGATTTAATCCCGCAATCGCCGCAGCCTTCGCACACCAGTGGATTGATAAAGACACGTTCTGCGGGATCGGGGAGCGCACCACGCTTACGCCGCCGGCGCTTTTCAGCCGCGCAGGTTTGGTCGTAGATCAGAATGGTGACGCCGTCGATTGCCGAAAGCTTTTTCTGCACGCGCATCAAGTCGCGGCGGTGAAACGCGCTGACGCCGCGCGGCAGTCCGCGCGGGCCGTACTTGTCCGGCTCATCTGAAACGACGACCACCAAGGCCGCGCCCTCCGCCAGCATTTGGGCGGCCATCTGAGCCACCGTAAAATTGCCTTCCGGCTTTTGCCCTCCGGTCATGGCGACGGCATCGTTGTAAAGGATTTTATAGGTGATGTTGGTGCCGGCTGCGATTGCTGCGCGAATGGCGAGGCTGCCGGAATGCACATAGGTGCCATCGCCGATGTTCTGAAACACATGGCGGCGTTTGGAGAAAGGCGCTTCGCCGATCCAGTTGGCGCCCTCACCACCCATCTGTGTGAAGCCGTCGGTCGAACGATCCATCCACTGCGCCAGGTAGTGGCAGCCAATGCCGGCGTAGGCATGAGCGCCTTCAGGAATCACAGTTGAGGAATTGTGCGGGCAGCCCGCGCAGAAATAGGCAGTGCGTGCAATCGCGCTTGTTTGTGCGGGTAGATCGTGTTTGAGCGTCTTGAGATCTTGTAGCCGCACCGCCAGCTGTTCGTCCGGCGTGAACCGCAAGATGCGCTCCCCAATCGCGAGAGCAACGTCGAGTGATTCCAAGGCACCCTTGGCGGGAAAGAGCCAATTCCCCGTTTCGTCCTTTTTGCCCAAGACCCGCGGGTGCTGTGGCCAATCGAAAAGTTGCTCTTTGACTTGCGTCTCAATGAGCGCGCGCTTTTCTTCGATGACGAGAATGAGATCGAGCCCTTTTGCAAATTTTTCCATACCGTTGGGCTCTAGAGGCCAAGTCATCGCCACCTTATAGAGGCGCAGACCCAGCTCATTAGCGCGCACCTCATCAATGCCCAGTTCGTCAAGCGCCTGGCGGGTGTCGAGGTAACTCTTACCCGCAGTGATGATGCCAATCTTCGGGTTGGCACCTCCGCTTACTACGATGCGATCGAGTCCGTTGGCACGCACGAAGGCGAGGGCCGCGCCGCGCTTTGCACCGTGGAGCCGCGCTTCCTTGTCGAGTGGCGCATCTTGGCGGCGAATGTTGACGCCCCCCAGCGGCATCGCAAACTCACGGTCGCTGGGAATGTGGATCTGAACGCGGTCGAGGCGGGCATCCACTGTCGCCGTGCTTTCGAAGTTGTCCTTGACACACTTTAGGCCGACCCACACGCCAGCATAACGAGAGAGCGCGAAACCATAGAGCCCATAGTCGAGCACCTCCTGCACACCGGCGGGATTGAGGATTGGTATCATCGCGTCGACCAGCGCGAACTCGGATTGGTGCGCGGAGGTTGAGCTTTCGCAGGTGTGGTCGTCACCTAGAAGTGCCAGCACGCCGCCATGCTTTGATGTGCCGGCGTGATTGGCATGGCGAAATGCATCGCCAGAGCGATCGACGCCCGGACCCTTGCCATACCAAATCGCGAATACGCCGTCGAATTTGCCCTCGCCTCTCAGCTCGGCCTGCTGCGAACCCCAGATGGCAGTCGCAGCGAGATCTTCATTGACTGCCGGCTGAAAGACGATGTCGCTTTCACAAGTGAGCGCTTCAGCGCGCGCAAACGCAGTCTCTATCGTTGCAATCGGCGAGCCGCGATAACCGGTGACATACCCTGCCGTGTTGAGGCCGGCTTTTTTATCGCGCGTCTTCTGAGTGAGAACGAGTCGCACGATCGCCTGCGTGCCGGAGAGCAGCTGATGCGGCACGGAGAGATCGAACTTATCGCTAAGGCTCGCTGTGCGCTTGCCCATTGGCGGATCTTTGTTCGCGGCTCGCAATGAGCCATGGATTGCGTCCGTCAGAGTCTCATGCCCTGCTTCGGACTGCAAACCACCTGTTTGGCGCAAAATTGGGCAGTCTAGGCCGTTGCGGGTCCGGTACCCGGGGCATCATCGCCGAGCGCCACCCGCCGAAACGCCACGTAGCTGGCATTAATACGCTGCGCCTGTGCGTCGGAGGCGGCCACATGGGCCACGACAGCGTCGGAGACCCGACTGATTGCCCGTTCCAGGTCTGGAGCAAACCGCCAAGTCTTATGATCAGCTGCATCGGGACTGAGCAACCTGCGGTGCGTTTCCTCTTCGGCCAGCGCGAGCTGCATTTCGGCTGCCGCGGCCGCCGCAAAGATCGCCTGGTCAGCGGTACTGAGGCTGTCCCATAGCGAGCGGCGCATACCAAGCGACAACGCTGTGCCGTGCCGGTTAACGCTCGTGCCGACGGCATATGGCGCCGCCGATGTGAGCCCGAGCGAGTGGCTGACAATCGCGCCGCCCCATTCGGCCGCGAGGATGTCGCCGCGCGACAATGAGACTGCCACATCTGTTGCGCTAACGGTGACGGGCTCAAGCCCGATGCCGTGCACGACATCACCTGCAAGGCCCCTCACCGACACTTTCTCGCCTGCCAAATCGCTCATCGATTGAACTTGCCGGGTCGCAAGGAAGTGCGCTTTGGCGCCGGTATGACCCGCCACCATCGCCTTCACATGAAAATCACCGGCAAGGTCGTCCCAAAGCGACTGACCGCCACCGACTAGGATCCAGGACATCAAATTTTGGGGCGCGATGCCGCGATCGCCTGGAAGGCCAGCGAAAAAAGCAAATGCGCGATGCGCTTGAAGATGGTCGTGCTCGCTGCCGTGATAAAGGTCTGCCTCACCACGCTGAACGGCGCTCAGTCCATTTGTGACGCCATGAGCAAACGTGAATTGGTAGCGGCCTTCGCTCATCGCTTCGATGCGCTGGGTCAGCCGTCGCGCTTGATCGCCAAAACCTGCGACGCTATCGGGCCATGGCATGGCCAAGTGCAGTTCTTTCACGCCTTTCGCCACGGCCGGCGCGGCATGGGATGCCGCCTGGTCTAACGTCTCGGCCGTCGCAGCGGTTGCTGTCGTTGCAGCCGCTGCAGCGGCGCTGGATGTCTTCAAGAACGCACGGCGGTCCATAGAGTATGTCCCCGATCAGCATGGAAGAGATCATCAAACCCGATCGGCGTACTATTGGCAACGGGCGTGAATGTGGCCGGCTCCCCGCGCGCGGGCTCAGCGCACGCGCGCCAGTAAATAATTGATTGAGTGGAAAAAATCATCCCAGGCGACGTAGCCGGGGATGCGGCCGACTTCCTCGTTATCGCGCAGGACGAGAACCGTCGGGACGACAAAGATGGGTTCGGCAAGCACCATATGCCTCGCCGGCACGTCCGCCAAATCAAGGAACCGCAGGGGGGCATCGCGTGCACGGGGTGATTCTTCGTAACTGGACAGCACGTTGCGGCGGAAAAGAACGCAGTAGACGCAGTCCGTCGATTCGACGACGACGATTTCCAGCTGTGGCGCGAGACGGACGGCCGTCTCAGTGTGTTGCAGGGCTAGGCCGCTCGTCAGCGGAATTGCCGTAACAGCGGCAGCAGCGACGAGCGCGGTAAGGCACAACAAGAAAGATGCGCCAAATTTGGAACACGGGCGCGACATGCGCGCATTCTAGGGCGCACGATTGCCCGCGGGGACGCAGGAATGAAGAGGTGGTTAACCGGTGTTCCAAATTGCGCCGTTAGCGCACGTCGCAACTATAATTTGGCGCAGCTAACGGCAATGGCTTTGGCCATGGCGATCCCGTAGTCGGCCCCACCGCCGAGCTCTTGAAAGAAGGCCTCGCCTAAGCGCTGCGTGTCTCCCCCCTCCTTTGCCGGCATGACGACCTCTGCCTTGCAGCCGGAGGGCGCGCTGGCGGCGAGCTTGACGGGGTTGTCCTTGGCAAGATCGAAGGCAATGAAGAAGCTTGGATCGTATACGGAGAACGTGAACCCGGAGGTTTCGGCAAGCACGGGTTTTTCCAGCAGCAACTTGAAATGCAAGGTGAGGACGCCGCCCGTGTACTCCAGCCAGTAGTCGGTTGGCTCGTTGAACGTAAGGCCGCCGTCACCGAGCTTGGCAAAGGTGAAGTAGCTAAACTCCTTCAGGCCATCAATATTGACCTTGGCTAATTCTTCCAGCTCTTTGCGGTCGTAATTGCCATCGCCATTGGTGTCGAGCCCCTCGATCGCCATAGCGGCATAGGCTTCGTCGAACGTCCATGACTGCTGAAGCCCGGTCAATGTTCCGTTTTCATAAAGAACGGTCGCCTTGACGCTCACCCATACGTGCGGGTGGGCCAGTGTGCTGGGCGCACCGACGACGAGGCCAGTCGCGAGACAAAGTGCCCGAAAGATGAAGCGTGATGCGTGCACGTTCAAAACCCCTCTTAAGAATTGAGCTGGAGCTTATGCCGGTGCGGCCGGTGTTCCTCGGCGGCGGCGCTCCAGCGCATAGCATGCATTGAGCCGCGCCGAAGATGAAGCAGGAAGGTGGCGGTTGCATGGTGGCGCCCGACGCAATAGGTTGCCCGCTTTGGATATTATCACAATGGGGGCCAATACTCTATGGCGCAGTTGAAATCTATCGTGGCGGGACTCCTTACGGGGGCAGTAACGCTCATGGCGCCGTCCACTGCGTCAGCCGATCTCGACGTCGTCGTGACGATCAAGCCGATCCATTCGCTCGTTTCGCGGCTCATGGAGGGAATTGGCAAACCAAAGCTACTGGTTGATGGGCCGTCCTCCCCGCATGCCTTTTCGCTAAAGCCATCGCATGCGCGCGCCATCAACAATGCCGACGTTTTTATTCGTGTCTCCCAGTCAGTGGAGCCGTTCACGCGCAAGATCGTCGAGGCTGTGCCCGAGAGCGTGCGCATCGTTACGCTGGAGCGGGCTCCGGGTATCAAGTTGTTGAGTGTGCGCGACAGCAGCAGTTTCGAGCAGCACGCGGAGGCAGAGGAAGATAAGCACGAAAGTGGGGATAACCACGGTGTGGTCGACGGCCACATATGGCTCGATCCCGACAACGCCAAGGCTATCGTGACGTACCTGACAGAGGTGCTGGCTGAGCGCTCGCCCGCCGATGCGGCCAAGCTCCGGCACAATGCAACGCAACTCAAAGCCGACATCGACGCATTGGCCGACGAGCTACAAGACAGCGCCAACGCGATCAAGGGCAAACCGTTCATCGTCTTCCACGATGCCTACCAATATTATGGCAAGCGGTTCGGTGTCGATGCCGTGGGGTCGGTCACGGTGAGCCCTGAAGTGCCGCCAAGTGCAAAGCGGCTCAATCAGCTGCGCGCAAAGATTCGTGAGCTCAATGTCGTGTGCGTGTTTGCCGAGCCCTTGTTCCAGCCCCGGCTCATTGCTGCCGTGACAGAAGACACGAATGCGCGCTCAGGTACGCTCGATCCTTCAGGCGTGATGCTTAAGGCGAGTGAGAATCTTTACTTTGAGCTGATGCGTAATCTGGCGGCGGGGCTGAAAGACTGCCTTGAGGGCGGGACGTAAGCTGACGCCTGAAATCAGCCCCAGATGCATACAAAAACGGGGCGCCGGTCAGAACCGATGCCCCGCTAGTTTTACGCGCAGATCAGTTTTGTCTTTCTAAAGCGCTGCGCTCTTTGCCGGATTTGTCTCTTGCGTATCCCCAGTGGCCTTGGCTGCTGCGGCCTTCTTCTTGGCCTCGGCTGCGGCCTTTATTGCGCGGTCAGCAGCCTTCCTTGCATCTTCGGCCGCTTTCTTGGCGCTAGCGGCGGCCTTCATTGCATCCTCAGCAATCTTGCTGGTGCTTGTCTTGGCTGCTGGCTTTGTATCCTTCTTGGCGTGTTTACTCGGTTCCACCGCCGCTGTCTTCGTCGCGGCGGGTTTTACTTTCTCTGATGCAACGGCAGGAGACGTCACAGGCTTCCTTGGCGTCCGCGGCAGATTGCGAAGGACGCGCCGCTTAGGCTTCGCCGGGCGCGCCCGCTTCTGGTAGGTCGGTTGGAAAGACGGCGTGTCGTTGTAGTAGGTCGACGCCATCGTGCTTGTGTTGAAGCGCTGCCAAGTGACAGTCACCCGCGTTCCGACCCGTATGCGCGGGTAGAGATCGAGTACGTCCTCATTATACATGCGGATGCATCCCTTGGAGACGGCTTTGCCAATCGTCCACGGCGCATCGGTTCCATGAATGCGATAGGTGCTAGATCCCAGGTAAAGGGCGCGCACGCCGAGCGGGTTCATGGGATGGCCGCCGGGGACCCACCGGGGCAGGCGCGGATTTTCGCGCAGCATTTCTCCCGTTGGTCGCCAGGATGGGTTTTCACGCTTCATCGTGACTCTTGTCGTTCCCTGCCAGCGGCTCTGCTCGCGCGGCACGGCGATGGGATAGCTCGTGGCCCGGCCTCGCCCCGTGATGTGATACAGGCGCCGATCGCCGAAGCTGACGATGATCTGGCCTGGTGTGTACCTGGGACTGAAGCTGACATTCTGACGGCCGCCACCCCAGTCCGAGCTGCCGCCCCATAAGAAATCAATCAGACCTTGCGCGCTGGCCGTAGTAGGAGCTGCGAGCACGAGAAGTGCAGCTACACGCGCCATGACATTTGAACTCAACAAGCGAATGGGGGTCATGCGTTGTGGCTCCGGTTTATTGGTTCGCGGTCAACCCTGCGGCAAGAAAGTGAAGGGAGCGTATATATCAGTCCCGTTTTGAGCGGCAGAGCAGGAGAGTCACACTTGTTGCAGGATCGTACGTGATCGGCCTGTTGAGGCCTTTTTTCTGCGGTCCGGCTGGGGCCTTGCGGGCGCAACAGCGTGAGCTCGTGCAGTTTTTGGGCGGCGGGCTCCGGAACATCCAAACAATTTTGTTCTTCTTTTGTGCTTGACCTTCAGAGCAAAGCAATTTAGAACAAAAAAAGAACACAAGCGGCGGTAAGCGCCGTTGTCTCCCCAGATGTTGCGAGAGCGTTCCCGTGGATCAGGCGGCCTCATCCCCCACCCCTCTGTCCGCCCATCCATGGCGGATCTCGCCTTTAGGACCGAACCCAAGTTTGAGTTTGTCTGGTGCCGGGCTTCGGTCTTGCCCAAACCGGAACGGCGAGCCCCCATTCGCCGTTCCGGAGGCAGGGGCGCCGCGCGCCGCTCTTCTGGACAGCTTGCGCGCACGCATTCATGCCATCGAGCGTCATCCTCCCTTTCTCACTCCCGCTGAGGGGTCGGCAGATGCACTGCGCTCGCACGCGCCATCATCTTCTCAGGTGTGGACGCTGGGCGTGCCCGAGATCGACCGCCACCTGAGAGGCGGTCTCGATGAGGGAGCCTTGCACGAGGTGAAGCCTGAGCGCCGCCAAGCCGGCGCCGTTATGGGCGATTGGGTGACAGCCCTTGGCTTTGTGCTGCGGCTTACCGTGCGGCGCTTGCACGGGCTTAGCACCTCTCAATCAGGCACTCCGGCGCAGGTTCTCTGGTGCTGGCCGTCAGCTATTGCTCACGAGCTTGGCAGGCCCTATGGGCCGGGCCTTTCCTCTTTGGGTCTTGAACCGGCCTCTTGCCTTTTCGTGGAGACGGCGCGCGCGAGCGATGCGCTTTGGGCCATGGAGGAAGGATTAAAGTCGGCAAGCGTAGCGCTTGTTCTAGGTGTGCTCAAAGACGTGGAGCTGACGCCTGCGCGGCGTTTAAGCCTCGCGGCCGCCGAACACCGCATTCCATGCCTGCTTCTTACTGATCCGCGAACGCCCTCAACCGGGGCCACCGCAACCCGCTGGCGCATCGGCGGGCGAACAAGCGCACCGCATCCCTTCGAGGGCGCCGCCCCCGGCCTATCCCGTCATACCGTTTCGCTTAAACGTTGCCGCCACGGTGCGTTCGCACCGCAATCTTCGTCACTAATCCTGGAATGGTCCAATGAGACGCATCGTTTCCATATGGTTTCCGCTTTGGCCGATCGAGCGGCTACGCCGCGCCGCGCCGGCCGCCGTGCTGGATGACACAGCCCTTGCGCTCGTCGAATCCGGCAGCCATGGCATTCGCATCACCGCCGTCAACGCTAAGGCAGCAGCCGACGGCGTGCGCGTTGGACAAGCGCTTGCCGATGCGCGCGCCGCACTGCCCGCTCTTGCCTCGCGTCCCGCCGAACCCCATTGCGATCGCGTTGCCCTGTTGAAGTTTGCACGCTGGTGCGGCCGCTATGGTCTCAACCGCAATGTTGATGGCCCTGACGGCATATGGATCGACATCACAGGCGTTGCGCATCTCTATGGCGGAGAAGAGCGCCTGCTCGAAGATCTCTC
>CAYOPW010000060.1:0-13870 GCA_964405975.1 uncultured Hyphomicrobium sp. | reverse complement strand
TCTACGACCAATACAAGAATGCACCCGACGTTACGCGCAAACGCATGTTCCTGGAGACCATGGAACGGGTGTTGGGCGGTACCGACAAAATCATTCTCGACAGCAAGAGCGGTCAAAGCGTCGTCCCCTACCTTCCGCTCGACAAGCTTCAGCCCAAGCCCGGACAGGGAGGCAATTGATCATGCGTGGACTTCTGGCCTTTCTTGTCATTCTCATTGGGCTCGCCGCTGTCGCGGTTTTCTTTTCGGCCTACATTGTGCATCAAAACGAGCAGGCTCTCGTGCTGCGCTTTGGTGAGCCGAAGAAAGTCGTGAAAAAACCCGGTCTGAAGTGGCGAATTCCGTTCATCGATCAGGTGGAGATCTACGACAAGCGCATTCTCGACCTCGACACGGCTCCGCAGGAAGCGATCGCGAAAGACCAAAAGCGTCTCGTCGTGGACGCCTTCGCGCGCTACAAGATCGTCGATCCCTTGAAGTTTTATCAAACGCTGCGCTACCAGGACGGTGTGCGCTCACGCCTCGGACCGATCGTTGAATCGGCTCTGCGTCGTGTGCTGGGTTCTGCAACGTTTGTAGAGATCGTCCGCGACAAGCGTGAAGAGCTAATGAAACGCATTGCCACCCAGGTGAACCAGGAAGGCGAGGAGTTTGGTTTGGAGGTTGTTGACGTTCGCATGAAGCGCGCAGATTTGCCGGAGCAGAATTCCAAGAGCGTGTTTGAGCGTATGCGTGCTGAACGCGAGCGGGAGGCGGCCGAGTTCCGCGCGGAAGGTGCGGCCGCCGCCAATCGCATTAAGGCGACCGCGGATCGACAGGCGACTGTCATCAGGGCGGAAGCCTCGCGCAAGGGCGAGGAGACGCGCGGTGAGGGCGATGCAGCGCGTAACCGCATTTATGCCGAGGCTTATACGCGCGACCCGGACTTCTTCGAATTTTATAGATCCATGCAGGCCTATGAGAAAGGCTTGAAGTCAGACGATACGCGTCTGCTGATCTCGCCGGACTCGCAGTTCTTTAAGTATTTTTCGGATCCGTCGGGTGGCGCCAAGCCGGCGCCTCTGAGCGTGCAATGAGCGACCTGATCGTCGGGTTCGGGCTCGTACTCGTCATTGAGGGTCTGCTCTGGGCGATTGCACCGCATCTGGGCATCCGCATGCTGGAAGCTGCCCGGGCCACGCCTGAAGGGACGCTGCGGATCGCGGGGTGGACCGCAGTTGGTCTTGGCGCGGGCCTTGTTTGGCTGATTCGCGGTTGAGGACGCCAACCGGCTCGTTGACAGCCGCTCTGCGTTGCCATCCACTTGCGCTTAAGGTTGGCTATTAAAGGATCGGCGAGAGGCTGTCACGGGCGAGGATAGGCCGGTCGACGTCTCCGGCAGGAGAAACGTTCATGCGAAATTTTTCGCGATTCTGTGGCCGCTCTTTGGGCATCCTGGTTGCACTTGTGATGCTGACCGGGACGGTTTCTTCCGCCTCCAAGCGTGGACCTCAGTCCGTCGCGCCCGTGGCGGAGGAATTGATCGACGCCGTCGTCAATATTTCGACAAGCCAGGCGATCAAGGGGCCGAAAGGCATTCCACTGCCAAACGTGCCCAAGGGCTCGCCGTTTGAGGATCTCTTTGAAGATTTCTTCGATAATGATCCCGGGCGCGGCATCGTCCCTAATCGCAAGGTTTCTTCACTGGGGTCGGGTTTTGTCATCGACGGCAAAGAAGGCATCATCGTCACCAACAATCACGTGATCGACGGCGCGGAAGAAATAAGCGTCAATTTCAGCGACGGTACCCAGCTCAATGCGGAGCTTGTTGGAAGAGACACCAAGACCGACATTGCGCTATTAAAAGTTAAGCCGAAGAAGCCACTCAAGTCCGTTGCCTTCGGCGCTTCGGCCAACATCAAGGTCGGCGATTGGGTGATGGCGATCGGCAATCCCTTTGGCCTCGGCGGTACGGTGACGGTCGGCATCATCTCGGCGAAGGCCCGCGACATTAACTCAGGCCCCTATGACGACTACTTGCAGACTGACGCATCAATCAACAAGGGCAACTCGGGCGGTCCTCTGTTCAACATGGACGGTGAGGTTATTGGCATAAACACGGCAATTATTTCACCAACGGGCGGTTCGATCGGTATCGGATTTGCGGTCCCGGCGGACACGGCGGGTCCTGTTGTCCAACAGCTGAGGACGTTCGGTGTCGTGCGGCGGGGCTGGCTTGGTGTGAAGATCCAAACTGTAACTGATGGCATCTCTGGACGCGTGAACGTGCCGGCGCATACCGGTGCACTTGTTGCTGCCGTATCACCCGACAGCCCTGCGGCGAAGGGCGGGCTGAAATCGGGCGACGTCATTGTAAAATTCGACGGAAGAAACGTGGCGCGAATGCGCACGTTGCCACGGCTGGTTGCGCGCACGCCGATCGACAAGACTGTCGATGTCGAAGTGCGGCGCAAAGGGGAGAAGAAAGTTCTCAAAGTGACGATCGGGCGCTTGGCGGACGATGAAGAGCGGCCCGAGGAAACTTCTGGCGCCGCTGACCCGGAGACGGCGCTGCCGGAAACGTCGGTACTTGGCTTGAAGCTATCACGTCTCAATGACAAGCTGCGCTCTAAGTATGGCATCGGCGCTGATGTCACTGGCGCGATCGTCAGCGAGGTCGATCCAAAAAGCCCGGCTGCAAAACGCATCAGGCCCGGTGATGTGATTGTTGAGGCTGCACAAGAACCGGTTACCGATCCGCAGGACATTGCTAAGAAGGTTGAGGACGTGAAGAAGAACGGCGGTAAAACCGTTCAGCTTGTTGTTGAGGATGCTCTAGGCGGGTATCGCTTCATCGCCGTGCCGGTGCAGTAGGCCTCGTTACACTCGGCTTACGTTGCCCAAAACTAAGTGATCGCCAATCAAGGAGAATTTCTGCGTGTCGGAACGTCAGGGTATCTTCGATACGATCGCCGAAAACTTGGCGCCTGTGCACCGGGACGGCCACAAGTTTTTATTCATTGGGGCAGGCTTGGCCTTGCTCTTCTTTTTGATTTGGCCGCCGCTCGCATGGATCTTGGTGGTCGTGACGCTTTGGATTGCTTATTTCTTTCGCGATCCTGACCGCGTTACCCCGTTGCGCGAAGGTCTTATCATCGCGCCCGCCGATGGGCGCATCTCTTCGGTTGAAACCGTGGTACCTCCACCTGAGCTTGGTCTTGGTCCGGCGGACCGCGTGCGCATCTCGACATTTCTTTCCATATTAGATGTACACATTTGCCGCGCGCCAGTGGCGGGGCGAATTGTGCGCTCCGTTTACGTGCCGGGTGCGTTCTTCAATGCTGCGCTCGACAAGGCGAGCGAGGAAAACGAACGTCGTGGACTTATCATACAAAGGTCCGACGGTAGCGAATTAGCGGTCGTCATGATTGCCGGACTCGTCGCGCGGCGCATCGTGGCCTTCGTGCACGAAGGCGATAGTCTCGGCGCAGGCGAGCGCATCGGGCTCATTCGTTTCGGTTCGCGCGTGGATGTCTACCTTCCGCCGGGAAAGCACGCGTTGATCGCTGTGGGTCAGCGTGCGGTTGCCGGTGAGACTGTATTTGCCGACACACAATCCGATGAACAAGAGCGGGTTGCCCGCCGGGCGTGATATAAAGACGACTGAGCGCGCCGTCTTCTTTAAGAAGACGAGGCAGCGAGGCTAAGTACGATGGACCCGATAGTACCAAGGCTGGAACGGGAAACACGGCGGCGGCGGCGAACGCCGATCTTCCGCCACCGGCACGTGCCGGTCAGAATGCTGGTGCCGAGTTTCTTCACACTCCTGGCCCTATGCGCGGGGCTCACCTCAATTCGCATGGGTATAGAGGAGCGTTATGATCTGGCGCTCGGGCTGATCGTATTCGCTGCGCTGCTTGACGGCATCGACGGGCGCATCGCGCGCCTTCTGAAAGCGTCTTCGCGTTTCGGTGCCGAACTCGACAGTCTTGCGGATTTCGTCAATTTCGGCGTGGCGCCGGCGCTGCTTATTTTCAACTGGGGGCTTGGCAGCCTTAAGAGCCTGGGTTGGATTTGCGTGATGATCTTTGCGCTTGCCTCAGCGCTGCGGTTGGCGCGGTTCAACGTTGCGATTGAAGATGACCAAAAACCCAAGTGGCGAAAGGGCTTCTTCGTCGGCATGCCGACGCCGGCCGCGGCCATCATCGTGCTTCTGCCGGTCTATCTGGAGTATTTGGGGCTCGGTGCCATTCGCTCCTCACCCCTGTTGCTCAATGTCGTGCTGGTCTACACGCTCGTGATCGCCTTCATGATGGTGTCGACCATCCCCACGTTTTCCGGAAAGCTCTTGGGCGAGCGCATCTCGCGCGAGTACGTGATGCCGACTTTCATGCTCGCCGTCGGCTTCGTGGCGTTGCTCGTCACGTATCCATTTGGAACGTTGACGGGGGGCTCGCTTGCGTACCTGGCGTCGATTCCTGTGAGCTGGTATCGCTTCGGCCAGATGGAAGCTAGGCCTCAGGAAGACATGCCGGACAAGCCAGACGCCGCTCCGTCAGATGATGCCGCAAACGACGATGGGCGCATCGTTGCCATTCGATCCGGAGATCAACCGCACTAAGCGATCTCAGCGCTGGTTGCGCTGAATGAGGCGATCTCGCAAAGACTTGAGCGCCTCACTGGCGGCGGGCTGGTCTGCGTTACCAGTGCCAGCCGTCATCTGAGTAGGCCGCTCAGTCCGGGCGCGCAGCGTCGGGGCGCTGCGAGACTCCTCCGTCCCAGTCGGCGGGACGTTTTTGCGACGCACGCTGGCGGTGCGCGCCGGAGCCGCTGTGCCCGTAGCGATAACGCCATTGGTTTCCGCGCCATTTGCGGCTGCGCCGTTGCTGGTTGCAGCAGGCATATGTTGGCGGGCGGCCTGTGCAGCGGGGTGCGGTTCATGCAGTTGTGCATCTTGCCGGCTTGGCATGCCGTTTGGCGGCGCGGTCTCGGGCTGCATGGCATTTGTCTCGGCAAAATCTTCAACCTCCTGCGCGGCATCGCCACGTGTGCTCGCATTGGAGGACCGCCACTTCTCAACGACCTGCTCCAAGAATCCTTTATCGCCCACTGAGCGTTGCCAATGCGCGCTAAATTTTGCTGTCGAACTGCGCGGCCGCGCATCCTCTGGAAGTGCGTCAAACTTGATCCGGACGGGTAGTGCAACGCCGTCGCCAAATGCTAGCGCTTCGCGCTGACCCAGCACAGACAGGAATTCCAAGAGCCCGGAGCCCGTATCCGATAGTGCAGACTTGACGATCTCCTGGTCGCGATCGTTCGACATTCTGAGTGCGAACACCGTGTTACATTGTGACACGATTGTAGGGTCGATCTCGGCGGGACGTTGTGTGACGATGCACAGGGAGACGCCGTATTTGCGGCCCTCCTTGGCGATGCGCGCAATGGCGCGCCTGCACGGCTCAAAGCCAAGTTTTTGGCTAGCCGGCACGTAACGGTGCGCTTCCTCGCACACAAGCATCAATGGCAACTTGCCCTCGCTCCAGTGCGCAAAATCAAAGGTCATACGCGCCAGAACCGACACGACAACATTGACGATCTCTGTTGGTATGCCCGTTAGCTCAAGAATTGTGATGGGCTTATCATCTACTGGCACGCGGAAGATGCGTCCAAGCACTTGCGCCATACCGTCATTAACGGTCAGGGACCCGAACATGAAGGCATAACGGCGATCTTGAGAAATAGCGTCGATGCGGGCCTTGAGCTGACGGTAAGGTGCGAGATCGTTCTTATTTTCGAGCTTGCCCATACGCTCATCGATCAGTCCTGACAGGTCTGAGATGCGGTAGGGAACGGGTGTATCGACGGTGAAGCGCCCTGCCTCGTAGACGTCGCGACGCACCGCCTGGCCCTCACGACCGCGGCCAGCGCCATAGCGCGCTTTAGCGAGTGGGATTAATTCCGATAGGATTTCAATCTCGGGTTTCCGCTCGGCATTGCCAATTAGAACTTCGACGATCTCCTCGAAGTTCAAAAGCCAGAACGGTAAGTGCATATCCCTCGGAGAGATGATCTCTGCTGAATTTCCGAATGCGGTCGCGTACTCGTTGTGAGGATCGAGGAGGACAATGTGTGCGGCAGGATTCTTCTCGAGAATTGAGCGCAGGATTAGCGCAGTCGTGCAGGATTTTCCTGTCCCTGTCGTACCGAGTATTGCGAAGTGCTTTCCGAGCAGCTCGTCGACGCAAACCATCGCGGGTATGGAGCTATCCTGGCGAATGCAGCCAATGCGGACCGACCTATCCGGTTCACCGCAGAATGATGCTTCAAGTTCTGGCTTTGATGCCACTCGTGCCCTATCTCCGAGCAACGGATAGTATGTGACACCACGTGTGAATGTGACGGTGTCGCTATTCTCGTCAGGCCATAGTTCTCCGACGAGCCCCAGCTCAGCAATCCAGATCTCTGCCTCACCATCCCGCTGCGACGGAACCGGCACGCTCAGGGCCGAGATAATGGCGAGAACGACGGTATTCTCTGTCTCAATAGCGAGGAGCGTTCCCATGTCGGGGCGCTCGGTGAGGCGAATGCGTTCCTCTTTTGGGCAATCCAGCAGGAGAATGGCTTTGGAACCAGTGACTGAGACGATGCGACCAATCGAGATATCGTCAGACGTGGTGGTTACTTTTGAATTTGGCATATTGGCTTGCATTTTAATTGCCCCCACTAAGATGAAAGGCCTTGGCCCATTACAATGTCGCGCGCCTCTGTTACGGAAAACTTCTCACCGGGCGGCAATGTCACCTCTACTCGTGTGCCAACGTTAAGCTCGCTCTCGACTTTGAGGTTGCCGCCATGCAGCTGCACGAGCGCCTGCGCAACAGGCAACCCCAAGCCGGCACCTCCGGGCCACTGCCCCTTGCTGGCGTCGAGTTGATCGAACGGTGTCAACGCAGAAACAATGTCGTCTTCACCCATGCCTACTCCCGTATCGGTAATGCAAATGGACACACCGCCTTCGGTCGTACCGTTGGCGTCAATCGATACAGTGCCGCCGTCGCCTGTGAACCTAATCGCATTTGAGATAAGACTACTCAGTGCTTGACGCAGTTTGACGCTGTCGCCCCGCACTGTGGGAAGATTGACGTCGATGCTGTGGTTAAGATTGATGCTTGCCCTCTGCGCCATCAACCGGAATGAGGATACAGATGCCGTGAGAATCTCCGACAATTCGACTTCTCCCGCATCGAGTGTGCAATTGCCGGTTTGGAGCTCCGAAATATCAAGTATGTTATTAATGACCACAAGCAGATGACCGGCCGCGTCATGAACGTGGTTGGCGTATTCGATAATCTCAGCTTGCGATAATTTTCGCTGTGCGTGCTCGGACAGCAGTTCTGAAAATCCCATAATGGAGTTCAGGGGTGTTCTAAGCTCATGGCTCATATTGGCGATAAAGTCGGATTTCAGTTTGCTGGCAAGTTCCGCTTCAACGCGTGCGGAGTGCTCAGCTGTGCGGGCGCGATGACGGAGAACCGCGTCGCTGAGGAGCGAAGCGTATTCGTTCATCAACGAGCTGTACTTTTTACTGTCCAGTGGCCCGCTGATCATCTCACAGCTTTTTGGTTATTGACCTACTCGGCCATAAGGCTAGGGGGCATAGGATAATGCGTGGTTAATCCTCATGCTGATTTCACGGAAAACTCAGTATTCGCGGGGTGTATAAGGCCCTGCGCTCCACACGAACGGTCTGGATTCCGCGTGGCGGTTCAGCGGGTGATGAACTTGAAGGGTACCTGCACCTCAAGCGGGCCCGGCGCGACATTTTCGGGCATTGGCGGGAACGGCGCCGACCGATCCAGGGCGGCAATGGCCGCCTCGTCCAATAGCTTGGAGCCGGAGCTTTTCTTGACCCTGCGCGAGAGAAGCTGGCCGGAAGGGTCCACCGTGAAGCTGATCAGAACGGTTCCATTCTGGCGGCGCTTGGGCTTCACCTGGTTACGCACGATCGTCTTAAACAGGAGGCCCTTGTAGGCCTGGATCTGGCTCGTATCGCCTCCGGTCTGGACCTGGCCGGAGCTTTTGAGCGCCACCGTTGCGACCTGGGGAGGCTGCTCCTCGATCGGGACCGCAATAGGCAGCTCCTCCTCAACGACGGGCTCAGGCTCCTGCTCGACGACAGCCTCTTCGTGCTCGCTCTCAGTGGAGGTGATCACCTCTGTCAGTTCCGGTTCCACTTCCTCAGGGGGTTCTAATTGGGCCTGCTGAACAGGAGGTATGTCGATCGTCTCGACCATTTCTTCGGCTTCGCCGAGCTTTGCAACGCCTTCGATCGCAATGCCCTGCTCAACGACGAAGACATCTTCACCGCTGCCGCTCTCCAAGGCAGCACCGCCGGCCGTGACGCCGACGAGCGCCACCAGGATCCCGGCGTGCAGTCCGAGCGAGATAAGCCAGGTTGTTGAGCGTACAGCGTCCATTCGAGCGCAATGCGTTAGGCGTTATTTGCCGGCGCCGCTAGACGGCGAGGGTTGCGACAATAAAGAAACCCTTTGATAGCCGGTTTCCCCGACCCGGCCCAAAATCTCCATCACCTCACCATATGGGATCGAGCGGTCGGCGCGCACATAGACGACGCTGTCACCTTCATCCGACCGCATGGCCAGCAAGCGGTTCACGAGCTTATTGCGAGCGATCTGCTCGTCGCGGATGTAGAGGTTGCCGTCCGCTGCAAGCGTGACAACCATGGGTTTGCGCACCTTGGCGAGTTTGGTGGCCGACGTCTTTGGCAGGTCGACGGGCACGCCCTGAACCATCAATGGCGCGGCAACCATAAAAACGATCAACAGCACGAGCATCACGTCGACAAACGGTGTGACATTGATTTCGGCGAGAGGCTTGTACTCGCCGCCATCATCATCCAACGACGTGCCTCTCATGGACATTGCCATCAGCCGGCCTCCTCAAGGCGGACCGTTCCCTCGCTTTGTCCGCGAGACATGACTTTTGCTAGCGACGTAATGCTCGTTCCAGCTTGCTCAGCAGAACGGCCCAAAGCGACTGAGATTTGGTTGAATGCAACGACAGCCGGGATAGCCGCAGCCAGGCCCAAGGCCGTGGCAAAAAGCGCTTCGGCGATACCCGGAGCGACAACCGCGAGGCTTGTGTCCTTCATCATCGCGATGGCTGTGAAGCTGTTCATGATGCCCCAGACGGTGCCCAACAAGCCAATAAATGGAGAGGCGGAGCCGACGGTTGCCAGAAATGGCAGACCGAACTCCAGACGCCGTAGTTCACCCTTCATCGCCAAACGCATGGCCCGCTCGAGCCGCTCGCGCAGCTCCACGCGGCTTTCGTCGCGGTCGCTGCCTTCGACCCATTCGCTTTGGGCTGCGGTGGCGACGGCACCGACGAGACCGCGTTTTCCATTGAAACTGAGCCGTCCTTCCTTGGCTATGCGCTTCAGTGCGCGGACCTGGCGGCTCAAGAACGTGAGCCGGATCGCCTTTTCGAAGATGAGGGCCCACGTGGCAATCGAACACAAGACCAGCAGCAGCATGATGGCCTGAACGAAGGGATCGGCCTCCGTTACAAGGCCGAGAATCGAGAAGTCACGGCCTTCAGTCATGAAAATTTCAGTCACCACGGGCAGTCCCTATTATTTTGAGATGTCAACTTTGGTTAGAGAGCTCACCTTTAGTCGGGCGAGACAATCCTGGTTGGCTTGATCCCCCACACGGCATTCCATCACGTCATTGACGAGGAAGCTGCCGATATCCTCGCACTTCGTATCATCGAGGTCGAAGAGCTTCACGGCGCGCTTGGAGGGGCGCATGGGCGCAAGATTCAACGCGAAGCGGCGCCCGATAATCCCGTCGGTCTTGAACATCACGAGATCGAGCTTGAAGGCATCGTAGGCCGTACTCGACGTATTCGAGATTACGATATAGGCCCGGCAGCCCTTGTCGGAGGGCTCCAACTTGTTCAGTTCGACGGTGATGGATTCTTGTTCTTGCTGCGCTTTGGCTTCTTGAAGCTGAAAAAGACTGGCAGCGATAAGCACTAAGGTTGCCGCGACGGCATAGACGCTTTTTGTGGTCATTGCTCTCTCAGAACGCAAACTTTTCATCTCATGCTCTGATGTCTAACGGGTTTTACTTTAACGAACCAGTCTTGTTTCACTATTTGGGCTAAGGAACATTCGTTTCCATAGGCGACCGTAACAACGAACACTCACGCTTTGCGGAATCTACGTCCGACTCACGGTGCCGTGTTTGAAAGGTGAGGTCGAATGCTTGAGGTAGTCTCATAACTATCGGCCAATGGTTAAGCGGCTTGGGCATCGGGGCGCGTTCCCGGGCACAGACTCGCAGATTGTTTTGTTATAACCGCACCCTAAGGCGCAGAGACCGTCGTCTTTTTTAAGGGCTGAGGCCGGCCCGAAGATTTGCCATACCCCAGCGCGTGCTCAGCTTAACACAGTGATATTATATAACGCTCTTGCGAACATTCATGTCAACTTCGTCAACGTTTTCGTCATCAGTGCATCGTTGCAAATTCGTAATGCGCGGCCGTCCATTTTCAGCCGAACGAACGAGTGATGCATCTGCGACACATATGGAATCCCGAATGCGCGGGTGGGGTTGTGGACGACGATTGACTCATTGACGATGCCCACAATTCCAATGTATAGATCAGGCCTTGCGTAACGTTATAACGAATCGACTGTGGCCGGTTTGTCGTTTCGTTGCTGGCGGATGACAGCTGCCGAACCGGGGGGTGGTATGCAGTTTAGGGCTTTGGGATTAGCCGTTTGCGCGACCGTTGTTATGTTACTTCCTATGTCAGCGAGCGCGCAAGATACGCAAACGGACGCCGCGCCGGCTGATACGACGCCTGCTGATACAGCCCCTGCCGCGACCACGGGCACAGATGGCGAGCCCCTTGCGCCCACGCCCGCAGAGCCGCCGGCTGGTGAACTTCCGGCCGTCGAGGTGATCCAGGAAGCGCCTGAGCCCGCACCGAAGGCTGCGCAGAAAAAGGCGGCACCAAAGAAACAGGCCGCTGCGACAGCGCCGCAGCCGGCGCCGGCTCAACCGCCTGCCGAACCGGTTGCGGGAACGGGCAGCATCGATAGCGGCACTGTGCTTATGTCACCGGTGAGCGGCAGCGCCATTCCGATCAAGAATTACCCCGGCGCGGTGGGCCGCGCGTCGTCAGCCGATATCTCACGCTCGGCTGATGCCTCTATTCCGGAAGTCCTGCAGAACACGGTGCCAGGTGTCGTTATCGGTGACGGGCAAGGCAACGTGTTCAGGCGAAACCTCCAATACCGCGGCTTCGAAGCCTCACCCATCAATGGCGTCGCGCAAGGTATTGCCGTCTATCAAAACGGCGTGCGCATCAATGAAGCCTTTGGCGACGTCGTGAACTGGGACTTCTTGCCCGACAACGCCATCGACGGCATCACTGTTGTCGGGGCTAATCCCGTTTACGGCCTCAATGCGATCGGCGGCGCCGTTGCCGTCGTGATGCGCGATGGTTTCAACTTCCACGGCTTTGAACTCGATACCCGCTTTGGGTCCTTCGGGCGCAAACAGGTTGGTGTGGCTGCAGGTGCGCAAAGCGGCATCTGGGCGGCCTTCATCGCTGGCGAATACATTGACGACGACGGCTTTCGCGATTTTTCGGAGGCCGAGATTCGGCGCATGTACGCCGATATTGGTGTGAAGCACGACGGTGTCGAGCTTCACCTGAATTATACGGGCGCAGACAACCTCGTTGGAGCGACCGCGGCAGCGCCCGTGCAGCTCTTGGATCTCAGTTGGAGTCGCACCTTTACCTCGCCGCAGACGAGTGAAAACAAATTGAACATGCTTTCGCTCAACGGTTCAGTGGAACATTCAAAAACGCTGACCTTCTCAGGTGTTGGTTATTATCGCTGGTACAAGCAGGCGAACGAAGACGGCAATATCTTGGAGGCGGAGCCATGTGATCCTCCATCTCCCCCGGGCAAACTGTGCCTTGAGGAGGACGGGGACCTTGCACCGGCCCTCGATCAGAATGGATTGCCGATCAATTTTGATCCCGCCTTGAGTTATGGCTCGAACGATCGCACCTCTCAAGATGCACAAAGTTATGGCGGTGCAATTCAGGCCGTAGAAAAGACGCCCTTGTGGAGCCATCCCAATCAATTTTTGATCGGGGCCAGTTATGATCGCGGCCGCGTTGATTACGCGACCACCAGCGAGCTCGGCTTCTTCGGGCCAAAGTTTGTTCTGAACGGCTTTAATCCCGCTATTTTTCTCTCCTCGCCAGATGACTTTGAACCGCGGGATTTAACGACAGAGAACACTTACGCAGGCCTATACTTCTCGGATACGATGGAGGTCACGTCTGATCTCGCCGTGACCGTCGGCGGCCGCTACAATTTTGCGCGCATCAAGCTTGAGGACAATACCGGCGACAACGAGCAGCTCAACGGTGATCATCGGTACTACCGATTCAATCCCATGGCGGGGGCGACGTATCAGATACACGATGGAGTCACCATGTTCGGTGGCTACTCGGAAGCCAATCGCGCCCCCACGCCTGCCGAGCTTGCCTGCGCCGATCCAGAAGACCCCTGTGTAATCGAGAGCTTCCTCACGGCCGATCCGCCACTCGACCAAGTTGTCGCGCGAACATATGAGTTTGGTTTCAGAGGGAAAATGGCCTCTCTCGGCCAGGACAGAAAACTCCAGTGGACCGCCGGACTGTTCCGCACGGAGACACAGGACGACATCATCGCGGTGGCGGCGCCCACGTCGGGTCGCGGCTTCTTCCAGAATGCTGGGGATACGCTTCGCCAGGGTATTGAGGCTGGTGTCGTTTATACCGATCCGCGTTGGTACATTTGGGCGAACTATGCCTTCATCGATGCCACGTTTCAGAGCAATCTTGTGCTCCCATCCCCGAATAATCCGGGGGCTACCCCTTGCCCAACCGCGCCAACGGAAAATTGTGTCTTCGTTACGCCGGGCGATCGACTGCCGGGCATTCCCGAACACCGGTTCAAGTTCGGCTTTGATTATTGGCTCCACCCCAAATGGAAAGTTGGTGCCGACTTGGTGGCGGTCAGTGATCAGATCTTTTTTGGCGATGAAAGCAACATCCAGGCACCTCTTGGCGGCTATGCCAGGGTCGATGTGCGCACGTCTTATGACGTCACGGAACACGTACAGATTTACGGCCTGATCGACAACCTGTTCGACTCTCGCTACGGCCTGTTCGGCAACTTCTTCGATACGGAATTGGCCAACGGACCGGCGGAGGCCGATGGGCTCGGCGACGACTTCTTCACGAACCCAAGAACGATCACGCCGGCGCCGCCGTTTGCGATCTATGGCGGCATCAAGGTGAAGTACTAAGCATCTCATCGTTGCGGGCCGCGCTGCCGTAAATGATCAACAAGAGGCGGGCCCGTGGTCTAAGCGATCTATCAACCGCGGGCACGCCGCTTTTCCTTAGTGTGACATCATAGCCGCATTGCTGTCGCCGCCGACTCGCGCGCGGCATCTTTTGTTGCGAGCGGTGATTGTCCCATGCTTCGATCCCGACCGGCTTGGTGGCCAGGTGCGCTACGAAGACCAGGCTGAAAATGATGAGAAGAATGGGCGGGTCTGATCTTCATTTGCGATACGGGGTGGCATACAGAAGCAGCATTGCAGGGCGCGCGAGCACGTCAATGAGGTGCGTCGCAGTTTCCCTTACCGCTGGTCTCGTTGCTTGTACGTCCGCAATGCCCACCGTAGCCGAGCCTTCGATCGGCCAATTCGAGATCAAACAAGTCGAGACCGAAGCCGGCGATATCGAGTTCCAAAGTCAAAACGCCTATAGCTGGGGTCAGCCGCAGC
>CAYOPW010000059.1:4995-13989 GCA_964405975.1 uncultured Hyphomicrobium sp. | reverse complement strand
CAGGAATTCGCAGTACGGAATCCCGGCTCACCTCGAGCGGTCCATTGCCGCGCACTTCTAGCTTGTTCGCGTAGCCCGTCGCCGCAGTGCAGGCGAAAAGCGCTGCGGCCATGCCTGCGCGAGCCCATGTCAGGGTCGTTCGCATGATCGATAACCTTTTTGACAGCCGAAACTGAATTACTGCACTCAGTTAACGCCATACGCGCGCGAGCGGACGCCATAACGCAAGATGCGTATAGCGCTACTACTTTTCTTTCTGAGACCGTCGCTCGAACTGGGACCATTGCCCTGGTTCAAATCTGCGATACTGCGCAGCGACAGACTGATTGAGCCCATTGAATTTGCGAGAGCAAGCTGCTCGGCCTGCTCGGGTGAGAGTTCGAGCGTCGCTGTATTTGCAGCGCCGTCAGTTGATTTCTTGTCGTCCTTGCTTTCGATCTGCTGACCGATCGCCAAGACACGTACATTTTTGAAAAGCGTGTCGCTGACGAAATGCTGTTTTCCCTTACGGTCGCGCAGTCGTCGCGTGAGTATGACGTCAACGCGATCATTGGGAAGAATGAGACGGCCCGCCGCGGTCTCTTCTTTGATCTTCGTCGAGATGGCGCGCATACCGCCGGGAAGGATGGCTGCGAGCACGCCGCCTTGACCGGCTTTGATTAATTTCTGGCGCGTAACCGGCTCACCGGCCATAATCGGCGCCCTGGCAATCGCACCACGAACGTCCTTCACTTCGTCCGAACCTGAGGACTTCGTAATAAACGACGGCGTTACCGCATCTGCGGGCCAAGTCTGCCAGCGAAAGCTGCTCTTCTTGGTGATCTGCCCCAGGCCAATGTCGCTGCGCGCAACAAGCACCTCCGTCGCATTAACGGGCACTGCGACACGCGTGGGCTCTTGCGGGCCGTTCACCATCGACCTCATGAGCATGAAAGCCAGAAGACCCGCCGCTCCGGCAATGGAAAACCCAATCAATTGTGCTCGTTTCATCGCGCAGAAAGGCCCTTTCGACCCTGCGGTGTTCAACCTAAGATTCGGACGTAGTCTGATCGACAATCGTCAACGTGAGGTTAATCAGCGTTGCAGATTGATGCTTGGGGAGGCGGCGCGACGGGGAGCCGCAGGAGGCGAACTACGCCGCGAGCAGCGCGAAAAGCTTGGTAGATGGGAAGACAATCAGTCCGCTTGCGGCAATCGCGATTCCATACGGGATACCGCTACCGTCGGTGTGCAGCCTCTCGGCCCAGCCCGGCAAATGGGCAGCAAGCATTGTACCGGCCGGGGACCGGCGATAGGCAAGGATTATGAGCGACAGCAAGCCGCCGGCCATCACGACGTAGAACAAGAACGGCGCCAAATGATCGAACCCGATCCAGAACGTACCGGCCGCCAGCAGTTTGGCGTCGCCGCCGCCAAGCCAGCCCATGGAAAACATGAAGATGCCCACAAGAAGCATGACGGAGCCGGTGGCGAGATGCACCAGAATGTCCTGCCAGGAGAGACCGGCGATCAGGGCTGCGGCAAGGAATGCTCCGATTAAAACGACAGATACGCTATTGGGGATCGTCAACGTCTGAAGGTCCATCGCCGCTGCAAACGCCATGGCGAAAGGAAAGACCATGATCAAGAGGTGTTCCAGCACGTTAGTAACCCCCGGAGTTCGTTGCGCGCTCGAGAGCTGGCCTCCCGCAAGTAGAGCGTAAGCCCATAGGCTTTACGAACCTCTTATGGATGGGGCCACTTGGCGCTGGAGCGCCAAGTGGCCCATCTTCTTTGCCAGTTTGACCTCACGCGAGACCGCAAGAGATAAAACCGGACGTCGGCAAACCAGGCTAATTAGCCCTGGGCGCCGTCGAGCTCAGCTGAAACGGTCGTGAAGATGCCGGTCAGCGATGCGCCCAAAGCGTTGAGGGCTGCGATGATGCCGACGGCCACGAGGGCGGCGATCAGGCCATACTCAATGGCGGTAACACCAGACTCGTCCTTCAGGAAACGCGATACAATGGTCTTCATAAGAGCACTCTCCCAATTGAGATTTATTGCATTTGATTGCGTTCATCGGCGCAACAGAAATCGCGTCGCTAAACAGGTTGGAGACTACTCGATCAGGTATTAAACCCAGGTAAAGCGCCACAACTTCTTCAATACGACACCCTAACATGCTATTAATATTTCAAACATCAATTGAGGGATCCAATAAACCATTGCCGGAGGCAAGTATAATTACGAAAAATACTTGCGATCTTTCCCCGTCACCGAACAGCAAACCGCATTTTCTAATTAACTTTCTACTTCTTCGTCGGACATTTACGTCTATCGCCGCACGCATTGCTCGCGATGTATTTAAGACGGCATGAGTCAAACCTCAATCTGACTAAGCACTATCAGCACACAACGCCACAACACATTAAACGTCCGACGTATTCACGGCCGGCGACCTGCCGCTGTAGCCGGACCCGTAGAAGTTCGCGCCGTTTCGCGCTGCCGAAACGGTAAAGGAAACGCCGATCAAATGGGCTCCCTTTGCACTTCTTTAACCCTTTCCTGAGGTAGTGAGTGACGAGAACCTAATGCTCGAAGCCACCCCGGAAACAATGGCCCGCCACATGCTGCCTAGATACGTTTCGCCTTCTGCCTGCGTCAAAGCGGTCGCCACCGCAGCAAGCGCGGGTACGTTTCTCATTCTGAGCATCCTGCCAAGCTCCGCCACAGACCTGGTCGTTCGTTATGATCAGGCGCAACTCATTCGTCTACCCCGTCCCGCCGCAGACGTTATCGTTGGCAACCCATCGATTGCCGACGTTGCTATTCAAGGGACCAACTTGCTGGTCGTCACAGGAAAAACGTTTGGCGTTACGAACGTCATTGCCCTAGATGCCGACCGCAACGTAATTCAAGACCAGCGCATTCTTGTTGAACGCGACAATCAGAAAGTCGTGACCTTGCTTAAGGGCAGCACGCGCGAATCGTATACCTGCACGCCCACTTGCGCCCCGACAATGACGATTGGCGATACTGTCCCGTTCTTTGAGAGCGTCAACAAGCAATCGCAGAAGAAGCACAGGTTCTCAACGGGTGACGTTAGCGCCACCCCGCAGTCAGGTGCCGAGGAATAGGCAAGTTAGTTCTGCAATAGCGGTGCCTGAACGGCGCGCAATCTAAACACGCGCGACGATCATAAACGTTCACTTGTGCTGGGTGCCGGCATTGCGATGCCAATGGGTGCGTGCGGGGCCAGGGTCAAACTCGCACCCTAAGCCTTTACAGACTTCACGACTAAGAATCCCCGAAGACTCCTGCTCGGACGGTTGGAACTCGCCGATGCAGTCAACTTTATCTGCTGCTTTAAGTATTGCTTTACCCCAGCTATCGAATTGAAAAACCTGCAATAGATGATTCATAGACATGGCTCTAAATTGGAACAAATAGAAAGAGTCCGTGTTCGTCAGAGGCATTCAAGATGGCGGCTGTCCTCCAGTCATCTCCTCCTGAAAAATCGCCGCGTGGTCGCAAGCGCAATGCCGCGCATTGGTTCCGCGATAGCGCTGGCGCGACCGCGTTGGAATTCGCGTTAGTTGCGATCCCCTTCTTTTTCTTTATTTTTGGCATCTTAGGATCGTCGCTCTATTTCTTCGCCAGCAACTCGCTGAACTATGGGGTTGAGGCTGCGGCTCGTAAGATTCGCACCGGTGAAATCATACAAAGCAGCACCTCAATTGGCGACTTCAGGCAGTTGGTTTGCAGCAAGGCCGGTGCGGCGATCGATTGCAATAAGCTGCGGGTGCTGATTCAGAGCGACGCCAGTTGGGCCAACATCACGCCCCAGGGTTGTCTGGACGGCAACAACGAGATGGTCAACTCTACTGGGAGCGTCGAAGAACTCGTCTCTGAATATGCGGGCGATGCCAGTTTCGTTGCGCTGATTACAATCTGCTACGAGTGGGATCTCGCCAACACCTTCAGCATTCTGCAGCTGGGAACGGGCGCTAACGGATCCGGACCTGCCGTCATCCAAGCTTCAACCGCATTCCGCATCGAGCCGCACCCCTATGAATAATTCCACGACAGGACACCACCATCGCTTTAATGAGCAGCCAAGAACCGCGTGAGGAAGCTGTGTTAATGGTCTTTTCCAGAAATGCGTCTCGTCGCAGCCGGCATGCACTCTTACGAGTGTGGCGCAGCATCGATGGCGTAGCGGCCACGGAGTTTGCCTTCCTCGCTCCGCTTCTCGTTTTGCTGTATCTCGGCACCGTCGAGGTCAGCCGAGCGATCAATATTGACCGTCAGTTCAACATAGCAACCGCAATGACGGCAGATCTCGTTGCCAGGGAGGAGGAGCTGGGGGCTACGGAAGCGGAATCGAACGCGACGCTAGATGGCATCCTTCAGTCCGTCGGGCACGCAATGCACCCTTACGACCCAAGCACGTTGAAACTTAGCATCATTTCCGTGAAGGCATCGACCGAGGATGCAAGCGACACAAAGGTCGAATGGTCGTACTCACATAACGGCTATTCGGCACCCCCAAAATGTTCCTCCTACCCCCTCCCCCCAGATGTTGTGGCCGAGGGCGAAAGCGTCATCGTTGTGGAGTCCAGCTATACCTTTAACCCGCTTTTCACCGATATCGTCCCTGGATTCAACGGACAAATCACCTGGACCGACAAGTCGTTCCACAGTCCAAGAAATAGCTGTGTCGATTACGCTGGAAACCAGTGTCTATTGGACTGCACCGGCAATTAATCTACCCCGCGATCGATTAACCTTCGCCCCAGCAGCCCCCGCGCCCCGCCGACATCTGGCTTCAAAAATCTCATTTTCTTTGACCAATTTCGCCCAGAAAGCTTTGCGGCGCGCGCAGACCGGCCTATTCTTAGGAATCGTCCGACGTCAAACTAGATTGCTCCGCGCCGGGTACGAAGATGGGACGTCGCTCTATCCATACTCATGACGAACTGCGTGAGCTCATAGTTCAGGCGGCGACCGACATAGTTGACCACGACGGCTTAACCGGCCTGTCCGCGCGCGAAATTGCCAAGCGCGTCAATTACTCGCCCGGCACGCTCTACAATGTTTTCGACAATCTCGACGAACTTCTGCTCACGATCGAAGCGCGGCTGCTCGACCGGCTGGCTCGCCGCTTAGGCAGTGTCGATTCCAATGGCACACCCCAACAGCGTCTTTGCCAACTTGCAGATGCTTATCTCGAATTCACGCAAGAAAACCCCAAGCTTTGGAATCTCTTGCTTGAGCACCGCTTGCCGACCGGCCGTGAAGTTCCCGATTGGTATCATGTAAAACTAGGTAGTCTTCTCGCCCCGCTCATGGATGCTCTTGCGCCGCTACTCAACGATTTGGACGCGCATGAAAAGGAGCAAGCTGCGCGTACATTGTGGGCCGGCGTTCATGGTATTACGTCGTTATCGACCACCGACAAATTGTCGCCAATTACCAATCATGCGGCGGGACAAACGGTGGGCGACTTCGTCACAACCTATATAGCCGGGCTCCAGAACCGCCACGCGCATTGAAAATGCCTGTAGGCCCAAATGCGCGATGCAGGTTCCCCGATCATTGGGTGGTGGCGTTTGTCGCCTCTGCCTCGGACGATTTAGGTAATGATCCCGTCGTCATTGCTGAGTGCGCGTCTGGCGACGCGGCGATCTGGCTTTGCTCGATGAATGTTCCAAACCAATCGTCCTTGGGCAGTAGTCTTTCATGGAGCCCAGCCCACAAGGGGCGCGAGGATATCCCATCGACGAATGTTTTTGTCGTCGGCACAACGAGCAGCAGGGCCGCTGCAGCGGCCACCATCATGCTACTTGCGGCCGGATGGCGCGCGTCAACCAACTTCATGGCAGTGCCAAACGATGCCTTGAGGCGGCTGCCCATCACGTCAACAGAATAAATCTCGTCAAGGATGAGATGGGTCAAATAACCGATGAACAAGAATCCGGCACCGAGCCACGCAACGCCGTCATGGCGCCCAAGCGCGTAGTAGAAGATGCAGGCCGTCAATAGACCGCAGAAGATTCCGGCCACGACCGAGTGCCAAATCCCGCGATGAACGGCAAACCGGTGAAAGACCCCGTGCAGGCAGTAGCGCACGAACAAAAATGTGCCGAGCCACAAGAGCCACATCTCCACTATCGATAACTGGGGTGCAAATTGAAACAGAACCGCAAACGAGAAGAAAACCGCCAGGCCGGCGAATAGCGCACGGCTGGGCCGCGAATCCTTCAAGTCAATATCGGGAAGCACCGAACCCAGCGCGCCGGCCATCGTTACCGCAACGAGGTTCTCCGGTGCGATGACATCGGCAGCCAGCGTCAATGTCGCAAGACTTCCCGAGACGATGGTCCCGGTAACAATGTGCGTTGTGAAATTGGCCATGACGCGCGCCCTCCGATATTGCAGCGAGCAGGCGGCGGCGCATCATGCGCAGCACGTCCCCCTTTCCTCCCCACCAGATTCGCTTAGGAAGCGGGAGAGCAAGTCACGCAGAGAGTGTGGAAAAACCTGCGATCAGCCGGTCTTAAGCCGTCATTCAATTCGCACTCGGCCAAACAGCAACACAGTGGGGCACGGCGAAGCTTTAGGCTCAAAGTTCAGTGAAACGCTAAGGCCGTCCCAGGGGTCTAAAATCGCCCCATTCATTCGGCCATAACACAAGTGCACGAACATTTCGGAACCCATCAACAAGAGGATTTTCAAGTATGCTGACCCGCTCTGCATTTCTGTCTGTTGTTCTTATTGCTGGCGTGACCGGAGCTGCCGTCGCCGAAGACGAAGAAGCCGAAGCGCGCGCGGCCTGCACGGCCGACTATCAAAAGCTTTGCGCGGATGTCATTCCCGGTGGCGGGCGCATCCAGAAGTGCCTGGAGTCCAACATGGACAAGTTGGACGCAGCCTGCAAAACGTTTATCGAGGCCAACGCAAAGAAGAATTGAGCCGCCGCTATCGCGTCGACGCTTCAGTTTACGAGTCACCCTTAGCCGGCCGATCATCTGCCTTAGTTGGCGTTTCGTCATGCCGGCTCTGGCCCAGTGCCCGCCGAACCAACGCAGCACTGTCGATTTTCGGCGGTTTCCAATGCCACAACGGCATGCCGCCAAAGAACCGGGCGAGCGGGCCTTTACTTAACCAACGCTCGCCCGCCGACCACGCCTTAGCGTATCCAACCAGGAATATGGCACCGATCAGCACCGGGTTCACCACCCAGTAGAACGGCAGGCCAAAGGCGGCAATGAGAAACGCGTCGATACCCGCCGGCGGGTGCAGCGCGTCAAACGTCAGCATGAACATCAGCGACAAGCCAAGTGCTACCGCGACAGCTGCTTCGCCGGGACCCAGCGTCCAAACAGCCAAAAGCCCTGCCAGACACGAGAACATGTGTCCGCCGATAACGGCATAGGGACGCGCCGGCGGGCTGGCTGGTAGCGCCATGACAAGAACGATAGAAGTAACGAACGGCACACGCGACAAGGGCTCTTCGGCCACACGCGCAAGCAGCTCCATCAGCGCTATTGCGATACCTGCTCCGGTCGCCCGGTAAAGATGCACGGCAATTTGTTGCAAAGTCTTTCCCTGCTGCCGTCCCGGCGTTGGTCAAGCGGGCCGCAAACGTCAAAAAGTATATGGCAATTGAGGGCTATGTGAAGCGTACTAAGCGCAATCGACCTGAGCCCTAATGGCGCATGGAATGGACTGAGAGCATGTAGCGAATGCATCGCCGTTTGACTTCTAGTGACACAATACCAGGGAGCGACAGATCTGTTCTAACTCTCTCGTCGCGTCGACGTGGCATTCCTTGCGCTTGATGGCGTTCAATGTCACATCCACTGCTCGTCCATTGCGTTGGGAGCCGTTCATGCGCCGCCTGTTCATCGCCTTTTTTGCACCCTTCGTCGTTCTACTATCGTCGCTCTCGGCACCGAATGCCCAAGAATCCTCCTCCAACGAGGCAAGAGCGGAGTGTTCGACCGCAACCGTCCACACGACCGGCGGGCTGGTATGCGGCCTTGAACTGGACGTTGCTGAAAACCCGTCTAACGCAGCAGTCCCAATAAGTGCATTTCTTGGAATTCCCTACGCTCAATCAACGGCAGGGGACAATCGCTGGACGCCGCCCAAACCCATCGAACAATGGTCGGCGGAATTGCGCTCCGACATTCACAAGGCGACCCGCTTTGGGCCGTCCTGCCCGCAGAAACTCAGCCCGGGCATTGAACTGGACTTGAGCGAAGACTGTCTCAGCCTCAACGTCTGGACCCCGGTTTCCCTCCCGCAAACTAGCGGCTCTGAACCGGTTCCGGTGATGGTTTTCATATATGGCGGCTCATTCCGGGAGGGCACAACCAGCAATCCCCTTTACGACGCGCGCCACCTCGCTGCCGCAGGCGAGGTGGTCGTCGTCACGGTCAACTATCGCGTTGGTGTGCTCGGCTTCCTTTCGGGGATAGATGGGCTCACGGGCAACTACGGCCTCATGGACCAGCGCCTGGCTCTTGAATGGGTGCACGACAACATCGCTGAGTTTGGCGGAGATCCTGACAGGATCACGCTTTTTGGTGAGAGCGCCGGCGCCATGTCCGTCGGACTGCACCTAATCTCACCGGAAAGCCAGCCTCTGTTCAACGCCGCCATAATCGAGAGCAACCCCTACGGTATTCCCTATAAGTCGCTCGACGTCTCGAAACGTTTCGCTACGATTTTCAAATTCGATATGGGGTGCGAGTTTGAGGGCCTCAAATGCCTTCGCGCCAAGCCGTTTGACGAGATCGTCGCGCAACAACAGAAGGGCATGTTGCCGATCGTATCTCTTTTGACCGGCTTTGCCGCCGAGCTGATCTGGGCTCCTGTAATCGACGGCGAGCAAGTGCCCGCTCAGCCCACTGCTAGCGCGATCACTAAACCAGCGATAATCGGCACCAACCTCAACGAGGGCATCATCTTCGCCGTATCGCAACAGACGCGGCTCGGCGGCGGCAA
>CAYOPW010000059.1:2655-4895 GCA_964405975.1 uncultured Hyphomicrobium sp. | reverse complement strand
CCCTTCGTTTTCGCAAACCCCAAGACGGCGCAGATCCAAGCAAAGCCACAACGCCATGTCCTGCGGCCAGATGAGAAGCGCTTGAGCCAATTGGTGACGCATTATTGGGCGGAGTTCGCTAAACAGGAGAACCCGAATGCGGACGCCAATCCTAAATGGGTTCGCTTCTCAAAACAGACCCCCACCCGGTTCATCCTCAATACGAAGACGGCGACCACAACCGATCTCGATGCAAGCTGCGCCTTCTGGGACAAGATCGGCTACAACATGCCGGGCTTTCTAGAGCGTGTCCGCAAGTTCTAGGAATGCGTTGCGGCCGGACGTTGCGAGACGGCGCCTTTTAGAGATTCCTCGTTCGCGCTGTTTGCCCATCGGGACGGCGAAGCAGGCAGCAGAGGTCAAGATGTAGATGAAAGCGGCTGTTTGGCATCTCTTGCGCGCAAGTGCCTGGAACCGACGTTGCGATGGTGCCCAACATATGCATTGTCGCAATTGGCAGTGTTCGTTTGCGTTGGCGTGGGCTAGCATCGCTTCAGTACGGTCTTTGAGCTGACCCCAAGTGAGCTGGCAATGAGAATCTGTTCCTTTCTACCCAGGCTGACGGTGTGCACGTTATTTCTTACCGCGCCGCTTCTTCTTAGCGCGTGCTCCGATGACGCGGTCTCGCCAGACGCCCAAAAGGGCCCCTTGCCAAGTGTCGTCGTTGAACCCGTGACCTCCAAGGACGTCGCAGGGATGGTGGAGTTTGTCGGACGCACCGAAGCCTCCCAGCGCGTCGATGTGCGCGCCCGCGTCAGTGGGACTTTGCTGAAGCGCCCCTTCACCGAAGGGGCGGAAATTAAAACAGACGCCATCCTATTCGAGATCGACCCTTCTGAATTTGAAGCGACACTTGCTGCCTCAAACGCCAACCTCGCAAAGGCGAAAGCGAACCTCTTGGAAGCCAACAATAGCCTTGCCCGCTACGAGGTCCTTGTTAAACGCGAAGCGGCAAGTGTGGCCCAATATGACGCCGCCAAATCCAAGGCCGATCAGGCCAAGGCCGAGGTGGCGGCTGCAGAGGCAGAAGTCCAGCGCGCCGAGCTTGATCTCAGCTACGCGACCATTCGTTCTCCGATCGAAGGCAGGAGCGGTATCGCCAACGTCGATGTAGGCAATATTATTGGACCTGACAGCGGCGTGCTCGTGACCGTTCTTGATCTCGATCCGCTGGATGTCATCTTTTCCGTCGGCGAGCGCCAGTACATGAACTATATGGAAGCCGTAAAAGATGGGAAGGTGGACAAATTCACGCCCTACATTCGTTTGGCGAATGATGAGATCTACGACCACCCGGGCAAGGTCGATGTCGTTGACAACAAAGTCGACCCGGCAACCGGTACGATAAATGTCCGCCTCAAGTTCCCAAACGCCGACCGTATCTTGGTGCCCGGCCAATACGTCAATGTCATCCTCCAAAGCGAGAATCCGGAAAAACACATCGTCATTCCGCAAGCGGCCATACAAGAAAACCAGGCTGGACCCTTTGTTCTTGTCGTCAACGGCGAAGGACGCGTGGAGTCGCGACCCGTGCGTACGGGTCAGCGTGTTGACGACGGGATCGTTGTGGTCGAAGGCCTGACCGACGGCGAAACGCTTATTGTCGAAGGCATCCAGAAAGTGCGGCCGGGTGCCGAGGTTCAGACGGCGGCACGCGATCCAGCCCAGAAACCTCAAACGGGCCCATAACGAATGATCAGTGCCTTTTTCATCGACCGCCCGAAATTCGCGTTCGTCATTGCAATTGTGACGATTCTTGCCGGTCTACTGGCAATAGCCGCGCTGCCTGTCGCCGAGTATCCAGAACTTACCCCGCCGCAGGTTCAAGTTTCCGCCAAATATCCCGGCGCAGATGCGAACGTTGTCGCCGAAACCGTCGCGGCCGTAATCGAGGCTGAGGTGAATGGCGTGGAGGGCATGACGTACATGTCGTCCAAGAGCTCCAATGATGGCTCCTACACGCTGACCGTCACGTTCTCGATCGAAACAAACTCGGACACCGCACAAGTCAACGTCCAGAACCGAGTCTCGCAAGCGATGCCCAAGTTGCCTGAGGAAACCAAGCGGCAGGGCGTCACGACCGAAAAAAAGTCCACCAGCATGCTTATGGTGGCGTCTGTGTTCTCACCTAAGGGAACGTACGACGATATTTTTCTCAGCAACTACGCAAGCATCAACTTGCGCGACACGTTGGCAAGGGT
>CAYOPW010000059.1:0-2555 GCA_964405975.1 uncultured Hyphomicrobium sp. | reverse complement strand
ACACTCATACCTGCCATCGCGATCCCTGTTTCCCTCATTGGGACCTTCGCAGCCCTGCTTGCGCTTGGCTTCACAATCAACACGATCAGCCTGTTCGGGCTCATTCTCGCTATTGGCGTTGTTGTCGATGACGCCATCGTCGTCGTCGAAAACGTTCAGCGTCATATGGCAGACGGCATGTCCCCGAGAGATGCCACGCGCAAGGCGATGGAAGAGGTCACCGCGCCTGTAATCGCCACAACGCTGGTGCTCTTAGCCGTCTTCGTACCGGTTGCATTTACGCCGGGCCTCACGGGGCGCCTGTTTGAGCAATTCGCCGCCACGATTGCAGTCGCCGTCTCGCTTTCATCGATCAACGCACTGACGCTCAGTCCCGCCTTATGTGCAACGATACTGAAACCCCCAAGCCAAGCCAAAAGCGGTCCGCTTGCTTGGTTTGAGACCGGGCTGAACAAGACGCGCAACGGCTTCAATGTTGTCGTGCGAACCCTGATCCGAAGAGCCCTTGTTAGCGCGGCCGTCGTCGCTGTGGTCTTTGGCGCTGCGGCTTGGTTCGGCGTTTCGACGCCCACTGGTTTCATTCCGCCTGAAGATAGAGGCGCGTTCTTTGTCGATGTGCGCTTGCCAGATGGCGCAGCCCTGCCGCGCACGACAGCCGTTCTCGCAGAGGTCGAGCATATTCTCTCAGAGAACCCAGGCGTCGCTGACGTCGTTTCGGTGGGCGGTTACAGCCTGCTCCAGGGCACGGTCGTGCCCAATGGCGCATTTGTCATTGCTGTACTGAAACCGTGGGACGAGCGCACGACACCAGAGCTCAATCTGCGCGCTATCATAGGTGACGTTTCGCCCAAGTTTGCCGCAATTTCCAAAGCAGTCATCATTCCCTTTGTGCCCCCGCCGATCCCCGGCCTTGGCAGCACAGGCGGCTTTGAATTTGTTCTACAAGATACCGAAAGCCGCTCCCCACAATCGCTTTCTGCCGTCCTTGGCGGAATGATTTATGCCGCGAATTCCAAACCTCAGCTGAGGGGCGTTTTCAGCACCTTTGGGGCAAACTCTCCGCAAATCTTCATCGACGTCAACCGCTCGCGCGCCAAGACGAAAGGTGTGTCGATCGACGACATTTTCACTGTGCTCAATGCCAATATCGGCGCCTACTACGTGAACGACTTCAACAAATTTGGTCGCGTCTACCGGGTTTACGTTCAAGCCAAAGCAGACAAGCGCAGCCGCCCTGATGACATCGGCAAGCTTTATGTGCGCAACAAAGACGGCGAGATGGTCCCCCTCCACACACTCGTCACCATTAAATCGGTCCTCGGACCAGAGACAATCGAACGCTACAACATGTTCCGCTCCGCAACCATCAACGGCGACGCGCGCGCCGGCTACAGTTCAGGGCAAGCCATCGAAGCCATGCAGAGCACGGCTGCCAGCGATCTTCCCGATGGGTACACTTACGAATGGACCGGCATGTCCTATGAAGAGATCAAGGCGGGCGAAGCGGGCGCGGCCGTCTTCGCACTCTCGATCATCTTCGCCTATCTCTTCCTTGTAGCCCAATACGAAAGCTGGACGATTCCTATACCGGTCATGTTGTCGGTCGTCTTCGCTGTTTTGGGCGCATTGGCCGCACTCTACATGACAGGCGTATCGCTGAACACGTATGCGCAGGTCGGCCTTGTTCTGCTCATTGGCCTGGCCGCCAAGAATGCGATTTTGATCGTGGAGTTCGCCAAGGAAAAACGCGAGTCCGGCCAGCCGATCATCGAAGCGGCAGAAGAAGCCGCGTCCTTGCGCTTCCGCGCGGTGATGATGACGGCGCTGTCGTTCATCCTCGGTGTGCTGCCTCTCGTTGTCGCCACGGGCGCCGGCGCGGCAGCCCGGGTCTCGGTCGGTATCACCGTCTTTGCGGGCATGTTGATTGCAACAATACTGGGCGTCGCCTTCGTTCCCTACCTCTACGTCCAATTCCAACGCCTGCGCGAAGCAACAAAGCCGACGGAAAAGAAACCAACGCCAGTGCTGCCCGCGCCACGGGCGAAAGAGGCCACCTAAGCCTGCGCCAATGAGCAAGGCCCAAGACAAATACACCAGCGTCGTTTGGCCATAGCGGCAGGAGGATTACGTGATCGTTCAAATGCTCCTGGGGTCGGGCATGATTATTTTGACGACGGTGATCCAGGGCGGCTTCACGATCGCCAGCGTTGCGATGTTGCGCAGGCGCGTTTCGCTCAAAGTCGCCAGATCCAATTTTCAAACAACATTGCTGCTGTCCTATTTTGTGCTCTGGCTGTTTGTCGCCACCATTATTGAAGTCTGGGCGTGGGCACTGCTCTACCTGATTATTGGCGCTGCACAGTCCCTCGAAGAGGCCGCATATTTTTCCACGGTGACGTTCACCACGCTCGGCTATGGGGACATCACTCTTGATGAGAGCTGGCGGCTGCTGTCATCATTTGAGGGCGCCAACGGTCTTTTGATGTTTGGATGGTCGACAGCCCTGATTTTCGCCGCCGTGCAGAGGGTCTACGAATTCGAGCGAAAGCTTCCCC
>CAYOPW010000058.1:9004-14143 GCA_964405975.1 uncultured Hyphomicrobium sp. | reverse complement strand
GTTTCGCCGTTTCCGGTTTAGTGAACCAGATTGGCTGCAGTACCTCGAGCACGTGGGCCGTCGTGACATCTGAAACTGGAACGTCCCCGAAGACGGGAAAGACGTATGTCTCCATCGTGCTTGGCCACTGCTTGAGATGCTTGGCGTTGGAGAGCTGCTTGCACTTCACTGAGAAGTAGGCGTCGAAAGCCTGTCGAAACGTGACGGCGCACGCCTGCTCTTGGCGGCGCTGCTGTCGGAAATCGATGCCATTGCGCGCCGCCCGCCGAATCCTGTCGGCCTCATCTCGGGCGTCCTGGAGACTGACGTCGGGATAGACACCCAGGCCCCGCTCGCACCTCTTGCGATTGATCGTAATCCATAACTCCCAGCGCTTAATGCCCCTCGACGTCACGATTAGCCTCAGGCCCGCTCCGTCTTTGTAGACGCCGGCCTCCTTAGTGGATCTCACCTTGTGAGCCGTGAGCAGTTCCTTCGCCATCGCCAACCCCACCTTCAACCCCACTTTTGGGCTGAAACTTTGGGTTACATACAGGATTCACCAGGCGCAACGCGCATGGGGTTTTATCTTGTGGAACAGTGCGTTGTGATGCAACGGGGAACAACCAGGAACAATCGGCTGGCGGAGGGGGAGGGATTCGAACCCTCGAGACGGTTGCCCGCCTACACGCGTTCCAGGCGTGCGCCTTCAACCACTCGGCCACCCCTCCGGTGCGCTCAATTACGAGAAGCGGGGCACTATACCTTTATGTGTTAGGAGCGCAACAAAGTGCTGCGGGATATGTCACACTTTCAAAAGCAAGCCAGCGTTATGGCCCTTGAATGATAATTATTTCAATCGCTTCGCTGGGCGAGCGCGGGGACATTCGGACAGATTTCATTAACTAAGCCTATGCTATCGAAATGGTCCGGTTTAGCGTACCCAATCTTTGCCCATTCTTGCGTTTAAGAGCGAAGCGATTAGCGTGGCCGTGTGGAGAGTGCCACTGGCTAATCATGCTCCGGCCCGCAATAATGGGGTTCAATCTAAGTCCGGATTTTAGAGCCTGGGAGGTAGAGACGTGAGCTTGAGTAGGGGGAAACTGGCTGTCCTGGCTACCGCTACAGCAATCTTAATGCTCACCGCACCGGTTGCGGTTGGAAACCCATTTTCAATACTTGTCGGCACGTGGGCCGGAAAAGGCACTGCGCGACTCGATAGCGGTAAGCGTGAACGGATATCTTGCAGGGGTTATTACTCCGGCAAGGGCGCTAAGATTCTGCGCCTGAATATTATCTGCGCAAATCCCTCAACGAAGGTGGAGTTGCGCTCGGTACTCAACAATTCGAATGGGCGCGTGTCGGGCACCTGGGAAGAGCGCAATTTCAACCAATCAGGCACAATCTCGGGCAGCGTCACCGACTCTGAGATGAATTTGTCAATCGACGGCGGCGGCCTCAATGGCTCTCTGAAGATGACCTTTGGCGAATCGAGCCAGTCGGTCATAATCTCGACCAATGGCTCGGCGCTGCGGGGCATGAACATCGAGCTTGCCCGCACGAGTTGATGTCAGGATAACTTGGCTTGCGATGCTAAGACGCAACACCACTTGCGCCTCGTGAGTGAGCCACGGTGCGAGGTCCGGCGAACGTGGTATCGTCTAGTCAACGCATCTGCTTGGAAACCGGCCACAATTGCCGGGTTAAAGATATCCTGGCCGGAGAACTTCATGATCTACCACCGCTTCATCGCCGCAGCATTGGTCACTCTTTTCAGTCTTGGCATTGCTGCCAGCTCGGCTGACGCCGGCAGGCGAAATCGTGCTGGACCCGTTATCGGCTACGTCACGGCGCACAGTTTTTATGGCAATGGCTCGGTGCGTGGTGCCGTGCGCAACACATCGGTGGGTCGTCAGGTGCGCCTTCCTGGCGGGACATGGGTTTACTGCCGGACGAGTTGCTCGGAGACCTTGCGCGTGCAGACCGTCGATATATGGGGAGACGGCTGGAACTTACGTGGTCCCGGCACGTTGTTACAGGAATGTGGTGTCCTGGGCTGCCTCAGGTGGGAGCACGCCTTCTAAGGCCCGACGATACAATCACGCGTAATGAGTGCCGGCGCTGCCCGTGATGAAGGGGTTCGTGAGTCGCTCCTGACCAATCGTACTTGTCGGTCCGTGCCCACAGATGAACGCGAACTCATCGCCTAACGGTAAGAGCTTGGTGCGGATGGCGTTGATGAGCGCTTCGTGATCTCCATACGGGAAATCCGTGCGTCCGATCGAGCCCTGGAAGATAACGTCGCCAACTATCGCAAAGCGCTGCTCGCGATTGACGAGCACGACAGAGCCCGGCGAGTGGCCCGGGCAGTGCAGCACATCTAAGGAATGGCCTCCGACAGTTACGGTGTCGCCTTCTTCCAGCCAACGGTCTGGTGTCACGGCGCGTGCCGGCAATCCATAAGCCTGCCCCTGAGCCTCAAGCGCATCGAGCAATGGCCGATCGGCCTCGTGCGGACCTTCGATGGGAACACCCAATCGCTCTTTTAGGTCCGCTGCACCAGCTGCGTGATCGATGTGGCCGTGGGTCAGCAGAATTTTTTCCACCTTCATCCCGACCTCAGAAATTCCCTTCTCGATCTGATCAAGATCGCCACCGGGGTCGATCACCGCTCCTATCATTGTGGCTGGGTTCCACAACAGTGTGCAATTTTGCTGAAAGGGGGTGACGGGCAGTATCGCGGCCTTCAGGCCTGGATCTGCAGTCTTTGGCTTGGAGGCGTCAGTCATTTGAAATCAATTCCATTAGCTTTTTTCCCGTCGCACGCACAAATAGCGGAGTTGGCGCACCAGAGCCAGACCGGCATACTTGGGATCGTGCCAAAACTTTGCGGGGCGCCCCATGATTGTCAGAATGACTAAGGCGTTGCTGGTCTTCATGGTTGGCGTCTTCGCCCTTCTGGTCGGCATAGATAACATCATAGACTACGACACCAACTTCACCTTCGTGCAGCATGTGATGTCAATGGACACCACCTTCCCCAATAGCGCGCTGAGGTGGCGTGCAATCACCAACCCCACTCTGCACCATGTGGGCTACGCTTTCATCATTGCACTGGAATTGGTCACCGGCATCCTATGCTTTTGGGGGGCACGGCGGTTGTGGTCGGCGCGCCGTGCACCTGCAGCGTACTTCAATGCGTCAAAGGACCTTGCCGTTGCGGGCCTCATATGCGGGTTTGCGCTCTGGTTCCTCGGCTTCATGGTCATTGGCGGTGAATGGTTCCAGATGTGGCAGTCGCAAACGTGGAACGGCCAGCAGGCCGCATTCCGCATCGTCTTGTGCATTGGGGTTATCTTGATCTTTTTGAACCAAAAGGATGATGAACTTGCCTGAACCAGCGAAAAGTGAATTGACCGGCGCGGCTGCCACCGCCGCTGCCGTGGCGGTGGGACATGCGGGCTGCGTACTCTTGATCGATGCGGCAACGGGCCGTGTGATTTGGGAGCGCGCTCTTGTCGAAATTCCAGGGGCTGGCGGCTGCGATGGTCAACCTATCGACGTGCGGCTCTTTGGCTCTCGCGTGATTGCCGGCGCGATGGGTCATGTTTTTGCCTTGCGGCTGGAGGACGGATCTGTGTTGTGGCATGTCGAGCGACGGCGCCGGGGCGATGGCGTGACGCGTCTTGCAATTGAGCGGAACTGAGCCATGCGGCTGCTGATTGCGGGTTGGCAAGGTCAGGTGGCACGGGCGTTGGTGGAAGCAGCGCCCGCTTGCCCTGAGGTGAAAGCCTGCGCGGTCGGCCGCGCGGCGTTGGACATCTGTTCGGCACGTTCCATTGAGCGGGCGCTCTCTGACATTAACCCGACGCTCGTGATCAACTCTGCCGCTTACACCGCCGTCGACCAGGCGGAGACGGAAGTGGAGCGCGCGTATGCGCTAAACCGCGACGGGGCACGGCTCTTAGCTGAGGCGTCTGCGCGGCGCGGAATTCCAATCATTCACCTCTCGACCGACTATGTTTATGGCGGGAAAAAGGGCGATGCTTATGTCGAGGACGATCCGACCGAGCCAGTGACGGTGTATGGACAATCCAAGCTCGAAGGTGAGGATGCCGTCAGGATCGCCAACCCTAAGCACGTCATCTTGCGCACGGCCTGGGTGTTCAGTCCCTCAGGGCGCAACTTCGTTAAGACCATGCTGGCCCGCGCTGAAGAGAATGAACGAATAAGCGTCGTAAACGATCAGCGCGGCAGCCCAACCTATGCTCCGCATCTTGTTGATGCGATTCTCGATCTTGCGCGCAAGCTCAGCGTCGCGGCGGACGGTAAGGCGCCTTGGGGCGTCTACCACGCCACAGGTACGGGCACGGCGACTTGGTGCGAGATGGCCCAGGAGGTATTCCGCTGCTCGGCAGCACTTGGAGGTCCTACGGCCGCCGTCGATCCAATAGCGAGCACCGACTACCCGACGCCTGCGCAGCGCCCGGAAAATTCGCAGCTTGATTGCAGTAAGTTAGACCGCGCATTCGGCATTAAGTTGCCGGCTTGGCAGACCGGCGTTGCGGAGTGCGTGGAGCGGCTCGTCAAGGGATAGTGCGTTGCACCGCGCTTGGTGCTGGCGTGCTCGATGAAAAGAAGGAACGTACATCGGGGTGCAACAACGCTGCCCTGCCAAGATTCCAGGGTTGGTGGCACGCGCTTCTAACAACGCGGCTTCGCCCGATAGAACCGCATTAATTCCGGAGACAAGATGTTTGATCGCCTGATTGACTTCCTGTCGGGCCAAGAGGCGCCGGCGTTGGAGGAGAGCGCAGACGAGCTTCAATTGTCTGTTGCCGCCTTACTGATTGAGGCAGCGCATATGGACAGCAGTTTCGATGAGGCGGAGCGAGCCACGATCGAGCGGCTGCTTGCCAAGCGCTTTGATCTTGATCATGACGCCGTGCAGTCTCTCATCACGCAGGCCCAGAAGAAGGTTGAGCATTCCGCCCAGTATTTTCCATTCACCAGCCAGATCACCAAAAACATGAGTGGCACCCAGCGGGCTGAGATCATCGAGATGCTGTGGAAGGTGGCCTATTCCGACGGCGTCCTAGACCCTTACGAGGACGCGCTGGTTCGTCAAATTGCAGGACTGATCCACGTGCCAGACAGGGA
>CAYOPW010000058.1:0-8904 GCA_964405975.1 uncultured Hyphomicrobium sp. | reverse complement strand
GCTGGCCTATGACAATCAGGCGTGCGGTGCGCTCGGCGGCATCTTGCAGATATTGGCGCGATTTGCCGATCGCCTCTTCAAGGGGCATCGCATTGGGTGTTGCTGTCTCCAACCCGTCTATGCCGTGTGCGAATACGGCGGCTGCATCGTCGGCCAGCCCGCCGCCAATCGCCACGACCGGTACGCCCAGCTTTCGTGCGACTGCAGCCACGCCTGAGGGCGTCTTGCCGAATGCGGTCTGGGAGTCGACGCGGCCTTCGCCTGTGATCGCGAGGTCGGCGCCCTTCATTTGCTTTTCCAAACCGGTGTGAGCGATAACCAGCTCAACGCCGCGCTTCAAGGTGGCGTTGGTGAAGGCCATGAGGCTTGCACCGATGCCGCCCCCGGCGCCGGCACCAGGCTTGTTTGCGATATCGGCGTAGAGATCGCGCTTAATGATTTGGGCAAAATGTTCCAGATTTTTGTCGAGCTGCGCGATCATTTCGGGCGTCGCGCCCTTTTGCTTGCCATAGACGTGCGAGGCACCGTTTTCACCGCATAAAGGATTCGTGACGTCACAGGCAACGCTAATGCGCACCCGGTCGAGGCCGGGATTAGCCTGCGTCATATCAATTGCTGTGATCTCAGCGAGCTGGCCGCCGCCAAGCGGTTTCGTAATTGGAACGCCTCCCGTGTTGTGGAACCGCGCCCCTAGGGCTTGCGCAAACCCGGCACCTCCATCATTCGTCGCCGATCCGCCGATTCCAATAATGATTTCCTTCACGCCGCGTTTGATGGCGTCGGCAACAAGTTCGCCAGTGCCAAACGTGGTTGCGCGCAGGGGATCGCGCTGATCCTTTGCGACAAGTGGGAGACCGGATGCTTCGGCCATCTCGATAACGGCGATATCTGAGTCTCCGAGCAAGCCGTAAGATGCCAGCACTTTTTCGCCGAGCGGTCCCGTTACCTCGCATTTAACGATTTGGCCGCCTGTGGCATCCACAAGCGACCGCACCGTACCCTCACCGCCGTCGGCCATGGGGACTTTGACGTAGTCGGCATCGGGCCAGACCCGCTTCAGGCCGGTCTCAATCTCGCTCGCCACCTCCAAGGACGTCAGGTTCTCTTTGAAGGAGTCGGGGGCAATGACAATTTTCATTATGCGCTTTCTTCTGGCGGCGGCTTAGTAGCTTAGAGCTACTAATCTGAGATAAGGTAGGGGGAAAGACCGCTCCGTGTCGCGCCGCTGTTAGTTGAATGCGCGCTTAGCCTGGACCCGGCGCGGCTCTTGAGACACAGCTAGGCGATGGGCATATCGTCCAGTAGAGCAGCGAAGTAGTGGCTCAGCAAGCGGTCTTCAGGGTCCCATTTGGCCCGCACGCGTGCAAATTCCTCCCAGCGTTTTCCGTATGCCTTTCGTACTTGTTCGGCGGTGAGGTGTTTGGTTTGGTTGAACAACGGGTGGCCGTCACGGTCGCTGCAAAATTTGTTAAATGCCTTGAGGAATTCCTCCCACTCAGGCCCCCCAGTAGACACGGGATCAATGCTTAGGGCATCGCTGTGGTGCGTATAGGACAAGAGCGCGTTGCGGTCTTGAACGATGCGGTAGCCCACGGCGGGCAGATTGCAGCGGAATCCGGTTTTCTCCGCATACTCCTCGCAAAATCGGAAGTAGGCTTCAAGCGTATCGAAGTAACCGTCTTCGTCGAATGACCACATGGAAAAGACAAACTTGTTGTCACCCGGGTCGTCGACGTGGCGGATAATTTGTGCAAGCGGCAGGGTGCGCTTTCCACCGACCAGCCAGGACATGCCACGGCGTATAAGCCTGTCGTAGAACCGGATCAGCGCGTGCTCAATCTCGGCCGTGGGCGAAATGCGCCGGATTGACAGCACGAACAAAGGACCCAGCTTGCGCCAGAAGGCATTGCGCAGCCACCAAAACCCCGATGACGTGGGCTTGGCTCCGGGCTCCTCGCGGCGCACCTCGAGCACGACGCGGTCGGCGAAAGGATATAAGTACATCATCAGCGCGTATTTCTGCGCAATAAGCTCCGGCATGACTGCGCGGAACTCGGCAAGCGAGTAGATACGGTGCTGGGCGAAGAGAGCCGTGATCGGTTGAGTCCTGAGAGTCACCTCCACGACGACGCCAAGAAGACCATAGCTGAGCCGCAGCAGTCGCATTTCCTCAGGGTGCTCGACTTCGTTGAAGCTACGCACGGCTCCATCGGGTGTTACAACCTTGACGCCGGATACAAACGAACTCAGCTGTCCGTAATGCGAGCTGCCGATGAGCGAACTGTCCTTCGTCGCCGCGCACGCAATCGCGCCCAAAGTGATAGTGCCAATCTCGGTATTGACGTGGAACTGGCGATCGTGGCGGGCGAGTTCTTCAGCCACATCGATATAGAGAGCGCCAGCTTCGGCAGTAACGAAATCAGGACCGATTTCCAAGATGCGCGTCATGCCGGTCATGTCGAGCATGGTTCCGCAATCGTCGGCGGAACAGGGGGTAGGTGAGTGCAGCTTGCCGGCGGCGCGCACGGGCGAGGGATATGCCGATTTATCTGTTACGACCCGCACGACGTCCTCGATCGTGCGCGGCTGCACGATCACGGTGGGCCGGTAGGTGACACCTTGGTCCCAGTTGGAAACACCGGCCGATCCCTCCCGTTGCTGGGGCGGCTCACTATGTGGCATCGGCTGTTTCGTCGCAGACCGATTCCGCGTCTCCGGTCCGTCGACCACGGCAGGCGATGACTGAAGGATTGGTTTCATTGCATTACTCAGACCACCTCGAACTCCGCAGTTCAACTTGGAACTTCTGTCTTGGTTGGCACGGCCTCAGTTGCCCGTGAAGCTCTGATCAATGTCAGCGTGCAGATCATCTCTTATGCACGTGCCACCTGCGAAAGGTCGCTATGGGTGCCAACGTCGAAGGCGAAAGGATCGGTAAAAGCAAATCGGGAGCCTTTGGGCTCCCGAAAGCAATTGCATTACGTTGCATGCGGCGGCGTTAGGCGGCAACCGTTGTGTCGTCGCTGGGATCACGCAGCACGTATCCGCGGCCCCAAACCGTTTCGATGTAATGCTGGCCTCCCGTGGCGGCCTGCAGTTTCTTGCGCAACTTGCAGATGAAGACGTCGATGATCTTGAGTTCAGGCTCGTCCATGCCGCCATAGAGATGATTGAGGAACATCTCCTTGGTAAGCGTGGTGCCCTTGCGTAGGGAGAGCAGCTCAAGCATTTGGTATTCTTTGCCGGTCAGGTGCACGCGCTGACCGTTAACGTCGACGGTCTTCGTGTCGAGGTTAACCCGCAGATTGCCGGTTTCGATGACCGACTGCGCATGGCCCTTGGAACGGCGGACGATGGCATGGATACGGGCGACCAGCTCGTCTTTATGGAACGGCTTGGTCATGTAGTCGTCGGCGCCGAAGCCCAGGCCGCGTACCTTGTCTTCGATGCCGGCAAGACCGGAGAGGATAAGAATGGGCGTGCCGACCTTCGCGATCCTCAGAGTCTTGAGAACCTCATAGCCGCTCATATCGGGCAAGTTTAGATCGAGTAGTATGATGTCGTAATCATAGAGTTTGCCGAGATCCACGCCCTCTTCGCCGAGGTCTGTGGTGTAAACATTAAAGCCCTCGGACTGGAGCATAAGTTCAATGCTCTGCGCCGTCGCGCTATCGTCCTCGATCAAAAGAACTCTCATGATCGTTCCTCTTGCCTACCGCCTAAGGCGCGTTTTGTTGAGCCAAAGAGACTGCCTGATTTCTCTCATGGCTAAGTGTTGGTTACGAAGCTACTGATCATAAGTTAACAAACCCTAATTAAGTCTTGCGCATCGCCCCAACACAAACACGGCGGCCATACACCTCCCCTCTGCAACTTCTTCATACCTGCATACGCGAGACAAGCGGCATTGCTCACTGCCGATGCAAAGACAGCGTTCGCGGCCAACCAGCCGCGCCAACCCAACTGTAAATTTGCTTGCGTGCCCTCGAACGCCACGAGCTGCCTCAGCAACCAACACTGCTTCACTATCGGACCGATTGTCCGGGCGATGCAGGGCGCGCCGATCAAGCCCAAAGCGCCTACGAATCAAGAGGTAACAGAATTCGCGAATCGGCCCTAGGGCTTGAGGTCTTTTTTTTTCGCCAGATCCGTCCTATTTTAAAGAGAACGATCTTTGCGTTGCTTTACCGCAACTTAATGGATGTATGTCAGATTTGGTGCGAAGTACGCGGAGGCCGTTTTCGGCCCTCCCAAATTGGCCTCCGTGAATCCTGTGCTTAGCGGGGGCAGGGCCGGCTCGGAAAGGCGCCCGAGGCGGTTGTAGCTTAGGTTCTTGGTTGAAGCGCCAAACAGAGTTCGAGTGAGTACGGGGTTTCGAACCATGAAGTCACGAGAGGCGGCAGTCAGACTGAAGCGCTTCGAAGCGGACGAGAAAGCGCGAAAAGTAGCTGAACTTGAGCATATGATCCGCGAGTTCGAAGGCATGGCCAGCGACCTTGACCGGCAGGTCAAGGCTGAAGAAGAGCGTACCGGGGTCAAAGATCCTGCGCATTTCGCCTATTCGACCTTTGCCAGGTCTGCGAGCCAGCGCCGCGACAATCTCCGCAATTCGGTCGCTGGACTGATGGCCAAGCTTGAGGCGGCTCAGCGTGAGCGCGACGATGCGCTGGAGCAGCTGACCCTTGCTGACGCGCCTGCAACGCGCGAGGAGATGCGCAACCGCCGGCGCGCGGAGCGCTTAGGCGGCGCCACCCTGCGCTAGATGCGGCATAGGGTCTGCCAGTTCGCCGGGCCAGCAGCATCGGATGCTTGCCCCAATTCCGCCTTTTAAGATGCTCTTGTGTTCGCGTCTTTGGCGTGCCAACCAAATTCCCGATGGATGGCGTCGTCTCAAGTATTGTGCAGGCAGCTAGCTGCGCATGTTATTGGGACCAGGTTCTAACCAAACCAAACACAATGCTGCGAACCCGCCTCATCAGTTCCAGCGCCAGCGCGATGGTCTGCCTGGCATTGGGGGGATGCTCGGGAGCTAACCTTCCTGAGCTGGTGCCGGAAGGCACTGGAACGGTGCACGAAGCCCCGATCGTCGGGACACCCACAGACATTTATGCTCGCGTGGCGCGAGGTGCCTTGGCCTGTTGGTTTGGCAAGGCCGGTCCACTCAAGGATACGTACGTCTACCACGCCAATGCCGAGCCGCCGTCCAAAGGCGGCAAGGCCAAAATTGTCGTTCACGAGCGCGAGTCCAGCGCGGAGAACCCTCGAGGCCTGCGCGCCTTTCGCATCTCGATCGTGCCAGATGGTGAGTCCTCAAAGATTGCCATTGAGAATCTGAAACTGCCCGAACCGCTGGGCACGTCGATGGAAAACGATGTGCAGCGCTGGGCGCGCGGTGGCATCGGTTGTGCCGGCTCCAACGATAATCGCGAGTGGGCGCCTAAACCGCCAAAGACGAAAAACAAGCCGTCAGGCAAAAAGGGTGGCGGACGCGCGACATGACATCGTGGCGCGGGATCAGAAAAACAGTGTTCACCAACCAGGCACGGAAATGCCGCCAGGAGCCAAGCGGTTCCAGGCGCCAAAAGCGGGGTGACCCAACTTAATCCCGGTAATCTTGAATACGTGTGGCGCGCAGCCCTGGAAGCCCATGCTTGTCGATTGAACGCTGCCAAGACAGGAACTCATCGACAGTCAATTTGTAGCGCTCGCAGGCTTCTTCAATGCTGAGTAGGCCGCCGCGGACGGCAGCCACGACTTCCGCCTTGCGGCGGATGACCCAACGCTTCGTATCCCGGGGAGGAAGGTCGGCAACGGTCAGCGGGCTCCCATCGGGCCCGATGACGTAGCGCACCCGCGCTCTCATCTGTTGTTCGGTCATGATACTCATTACACACTCGCTGACCAGTCATCCTTCGTAACTCAACACGATTAAGGACGACCTAACCTATTGAGTAAACATAGCATAAACCGGTGTGCGGGATTGTCATTGGCAGCCATTAACCTTTACTTGGGAATGCTTAACCCGCTCCTGGACGCGGCTGGGTTAGGCAGTCCTTACAGTGCGGCGAACGACTTGCACTGACAGCCGCTCAGGCCCTATTTTCCGCCGAAAATGGGCCTTGGCCGTTGGCGGCCGGCCATATCAGCGTTAAAACGCGAACCCTTGCTAACCGCTGGTCCGTCTTAACAAATTGGCGCACGACGACGAGATGACGAGTTCGCTTAGAAATATTTCGTTTACCAAGACGATCGACCGCAATGCGGCGGCGCCGGTGAGAGTCGTGGTCGCGATGTCCGGCGGCGTCGATTCTTCCGTCGTCGCAGCACTGATGCAGCGCGCGGGCCACGATGTCATCGGGATTACCCTGCAACTATACGACCACGGGCAGGCTTCAGGCCGCAAGGGTAGCTGCTGTGCCGGTCAAGACGTTCACGATGCACGTCGCGTTGCTCAGGCGCTCGACATTCCACACTACGTGCTTGACTACGAGGCCCGTTTTGCCGAAGCCGTGATGGACCCTTTTGCAGAGAGCTACGTGGCCGGCGAAACGCCCATCCCGTGTGTCGCATGCAATCAGCAGATCAAATTCCGGGACCTATTGGAAACCGCCAAGGATCTGGGCGCTGACGTGCTAGCCACCGGGCACTACATTCAGCGCCGTGACGGACCTGGCGGACCTCAACTGCTGCGCGCCGCGGACGGCGAGCGCGACCAGAGTTATTTCCTGTTTGGCACGACGCGCGAGCAGTTGAGCCACTTGTGGTTCCCGTTGGGCGGGCTTCCTAAGGTGCAAGTGCGCGAACTGGCGCGCGAGCTTGGACTTACCGTTGCGGAGAAGGCGGATAGCCAGGATATCTGTTTCGTACCGACCGGACGCTATACCGGCGTTATTGAAAGGCTGAAGCCTGGTGCGGTGAAGCCCGGCGACATTGTGCACGTGGATGGCCGGCGTCTTGGCCGCCACGAAGGTGTCATAAATTACACGATCGGTCAGCGCCGCGGGCTAAAGATCGCGGGGGGCCATCCGCTTTACGTAATTAGGCTCGATGCGCCGCGAAACGAGGTTGTGGTAGGGCCGCGCGAATGCTTGCGGACGACAGGACTAATCCTTAACAGGACCAATTGGCTTGGAGATGAGCCATTGGAAGACGCGGCCGCTGATGGGCTACATATTCATGCGCGCATCCGCTCGTCGCAGCCGCCGCAGCCGGCAACTTTGTTTGCGGACCGCCATGGCACGGTTAAAGTCGTGCTGAGTAACGGCGAGGATGGGGTCGCAGCGGGCCAAGCCTGCGTATTCTACTCAAATGGTAATGCGGAAGCGCGCGTGCTGGGTGGTGGATTTATAGCGCGCACGCTCGCGGGTGAAAACGCGGGCGTTGGGCACCATCAGGAGACGCTCGGGGAGGCTCAGGGTTGCTGAGCAATGCCAGAATTTAATGATACACGGAATCGGGTCGCGTCGAAGAAGGAGCGAGTACCCTAATGAAAACAATGTCCCGTACCGAGTTCCGGCGACAATCTGCGCGGTTGGAGAAAGCTCACGGCCGCATTGTCGGCATCGGCCGGATTGATGAGGGCGCGGTTCGCGATGCTTACCGCCGCTGGGCTCCCGTATACGATTACACATTTGGGCGCATCGCAGGACAAGGGCGCCGCAGCGCGGTTGAAGTGATTAATAAGGCAGAGTCGGGCCGGGTCCTGGAGGTAGGCGTCGGGACAGGACTCTCGCTTCCCGACTACGCGCGTCATCTTGAGATCGTCGGTATCGATTTATCGCCAGAGATGTTGGAGAAGGCCCGCGAGCGCGTGGCTTCCGATGGTTTGGAGAATGTCACGGGCCTGCATGAAATGGATGCTGGCGACCTGAGATTTCCCGATGCCTCGTTTGATACTGTCGTTGCCATGTTTGTGATCACGGTGGTGCCCGACCCAGAGCGCGTAATGCGTGAGCTTGCACGCGTGACCAAGCCCGGTGGCGAGGTATTGCTCGTCAATCATTTCAGTCAGCAGCATGGAATGCGCGGCTGGGTCGAGCGGCGCATGGCTCCCTTCGCTGAACATATCGGATGGCGCTCGGTCTTCGACTTGTCGCGCGTGATGGTGAGCGAGGACCTTGAGCTTGCTGAGCGCAAATCTCTAAGCCCGCTTGGCCTATTCACACTATTGCGTTTCACCAAGCGGCGTGATGCTTCCCGCAGGGCAGTAGCCGCCGAGTGAGCTTGAAGCCTGCGAGCTTGACAGCGTCCAATCGTGCTCCTTATAGACACCATTCGTGGCGGGATAGCTCAGCTGGTTAGAGCGGCGGAATCATAATCCGTAGGTCCCCGGTTCGAGTCCGGGTCCCGCTACCAATCATTTCAAAGAGTTGGCAGCCGTTCCGCAAGCACCTCACCAGCGCTTGCGGGAGTTTTGCGGGAAGAGCGGGGAAACGCTCCTCTTAACACGACAAGCTCTGGACGACGTCCATCCCGATCACAAACACGCTCAGCAGCCTCGATCAGTCGCGACAGCTCGGCTGCTGAATAATGTGTTGTCACGCGTGCCAAGCCGTGACCGAGCAGATCCTGTCGATCCTCGAAACCGACTCCGGCTGCGCGCAGCTACGGCGATGCTCGTTTGTGGCAACAAAAATGCATTTAGTTGGCGACCGTGTCACGTTTCCCAAGGCCTCCGTGGGCGCAACCCATCAAGTGCTCCTGGGGAGAGGGCTACCCCAGCGGGGTGGGCACAATAGCCAACGAGAGGCGCTGGTCGCGGCGGACCGACGCCTTTCCTTTTCCGCTTGGTCGTCTTGGCACACGGACAGAATGGTAATCGATGCTGCGCACTCGCTGGACCGAACTCATATCTAAGCCGCTCCATTGGGTCACTGAGACAGCGCATCGGTAAGGCCTTAATGT
>CAYOPW010000057.1:0-14670 GCA_964405975.1 uncultured Hyphomicrobium sp. | reverse complement strand
ATCAAATACTAGAAACTATATTAGCCGCTGCACGGCCCCTTCTTTTTCTCAATCCCATAGGGCTCTGGCCAGCAATGTGCCTTGCGCTCATTGCAATGCGTGCACTTGAGCCGCCGCGTAATTGAGAGCAGGGGCGTCCTCATATCCAGATCATGCTGGTAAGCGAATTCACGTGGCTCCGGCGTGATGCTGTGACCGCAGGCGTTGCAGCGCAGCCAAAAGCGATTGCCGAGGCTGTCGACGTGCGCAAGGTGGACTTCGCGCCAGGATTCATTTTTTGGTTCGTTGTGCCACATGTTGCGATCCCGACACTAGACGGCCATTTGCTGAGTCATAGAGAGCCATAGATCGCCAAACGAGAATTCGACGCGGCGACGACTCAAGAAAATTGCCGCCCGCGTACGAGTCTCCTGGGGCCTTAATGACTCTCAGCTGGTGATCGTACAACAAGGTCGATTCTTCGGAGAACAATCTGTGGTGGACACGGAACTGGCCCCGAGAGCGAGAAACAATCGAGGCCAGCCGCGACAGGCGCGTGACGGGATAGGATCCATTGCCGTCAATCGTGCTTGCCAAGCGTGAAGTGTGGCACTTAGTGCGCTGCAAGAACAACGCCTATCCGCAAGTCTTGGTTTACGCACGCAACTCGCGCATGGGGCGCCCATGACATGTCCGCTCTTGGGGGTAAAGCGGACTTTAAGAACGCGCCCTCAAATGTCCGCTTATGACCCAAAGCGGACATCGTGACTCGTCACTCAAATGACGCTGACCGGCCTTAGAAACAAGGTTGTCGCCAGGAACCCTACTGCGAAATCTACCGCCCAGCGCCCTCCAAAACTGGCTAAACTGCTAAATATTGATACGACGTCGATATCGCCCGATTGGTTGGAAATGGAAGAGCGGCTTGCAGCGCTCGGTATTGTTTTCCATCATGTGTCTATCATTATAAGCGGGGGCCATGGTTGGCGAGAGGTGCGAGGCGTGCAGTATGGGTAGAGGCTACGGTGACATCGAAAAAGCTGCGCTGCTTTCCGACGATGAGCGCGAACAAAGCGTCGTCATTACTGATCCAGCGCAACCGGACAATCCGATGATATTCATAAGTGAAGAGTTTGAGAAACAGACCGGATATGCGCCAAAGGAAGCGCTCGGCAAGAATTGTCGCTTCTTGCAGGGTCCAGAAACCGATCCAGCGGCGATTAAGGCAATACACCGGGCGCTAGACGCAGAATCCGAGATCACGATCGTCATTCTCAACTATCGGAAGGACGGGACAAAATTCTGGAACCGCCTGCGTATCCGGCCCCTTTATGACGACGATGGTAACGTGATGTTTTTTGTGGGCGCTCAGAATCCAATCGCTGCGAGCGAAGTCAAACCACTTCCAGCAGCGTAAACTCTTTGCTTCCTATAAGCTTGCAGGCTCGGTAATAAGCGAGTTATCGACGCCCCTAACTTGTTGCCAAAACCTCTGCATGTATGCCTCATCAAATCGCCCAATCGAAAAGTGATCCGCAAGAGAGCTGTAGTCTCCGTCGCCCGTGACGTAATCGGCTACGACCTCGCCAAACACCGGCGCGTACTTGAAGGACTGACCGGCTCCCAAGCAATGTATGAGGTTGCTTGCCCTGTGGTCCGGTCCGAGGATAAACTTTAAGTCCGGCGTAATGTCGAAGTATGAGCGATACCCCGATCCATAGACTGTACTGTCGATATTATTAAATCGGCGTCGCGCCAGGTCCTCGTACAGCTTGATTTGTGAATATCCCAACGCCTGGTTTCCAGGGTCGGCCACAAAGTCTGCTCCCGTGATACTCAATGGATTCTCCGAAAAGGCACGCGCAGTTTCTCGCGTTGACCGCCTTCTCGGCTGGTGCATGTGTATCTCCCCATCGCGCCAAACCCGAAAGTAGGCGAGATTCACGTAGTCGGCGATAATTGGCATTCCGGTCACAAGATCGCGCTTGCTCGTAATCCAGTTTGCCACGTTCACGGGCTCGACACTCACGGGAATCGAAAGATCAATGCTTCCAAAAATCGATGGACTCCATGGACCAGCGGCGTTGACAACGAAGTCGCATGAAAAGCGCCCGCGATCCGTTATCACGGCGACAAAGCGCCCGCCCTCATTGCGTTCAAATCCCGTTACCGCTGTTTTTTCAAACGTGACGACCTCGTTCTTCTGCAAGGCCTCGTACAAGGTGCTGCGAACGACGGTCGGGTCCAACTGTATTGCCCCGGGTTCGAAGTAGTACACCTCTCGATCATGGAGGCTAACAATTGGAGGGCAGAGTTCACGTGCTTCCGACTGGCTAACCTTGCGAAACTCTACGCCAGCATCATCCATCTGCAGGGCTAGCTGACACCATTTTGGGTTGTCACCATCTCCAGGATCAGTGGCGATCCATAAAGCGCCAGTAGCTTCATACGCAGCGGACACACCCCAAAATCTGTTGAGGTCTTGCCACATCCGAATGGATCTTTGCGCGAGCTCCGCTGCGATCGGATCAGCATTCGCGGCTCGCACAATTCCGGAATGGCGTGCAGAAAGACCAGCAGCGATGACATGCTTGTCAATGACGCACACGCGCGCTGCCGTACGGCCTGTTGCTCTTAGCCGCCTTTGAATGGCAACCGCGCAAGCCGTGCCGAGGCAACCACCTCCGACAACAGCGCAGTCAAAATGATCACTCATCGCGTACTCCCCGAAGAGTTTCGCAGGCGGGTGGGTATCATTCCATCGTTCGGCAAGGAACCGTGATTTCGCTCGCGTGGACAACAGCGTCTGCTATAGCGCTGTGACGCCTCAGATGCGTCCTCTTACGGTGCTCAGAGCCGCTTCCGGAGGCCGCGCGGACATTCCCTACGCTGCCCGCCATGTCTGCTTTTGACCAAGATCAGACAATGTGTTTTGGAAAACTAGCCGCTCTTGCAGGCCGCAATCCAGCTGTCTTATGCGTCAAACCTCCTGCGCCTGCAGCATCCAAAGATGCTTTTCCAATTTGCCCGATATCCCAATCAACAAATCTTCGCTAATCGGATCATGCTTGCTGACCGCCTCGATCCCCGTTCTCAGGTTTCCGATCGTTGACGCCAGGATATCCGAATAGTTCGTTACAGCTGCATCAACTGTCTGCAGGCCTCCCGGAAGTTTCCCAAGACGGGATTTCTCACCGGTGACCGAAGCTCGACCGTCGGGTGACACGCCAAGCGTAACAATTCGTTCTGCAACCTCATCTGACGCTTCGCGTGCAGAGGCGATGACATCATCGAGCTGCAAATGCACGCTTCGAAACTGTGCCCCAACCACATTCCAGTGGGCCTGCTTACCTTTGAGAGCGAGGTCAATCAGGTCGTAAAGGCAGGCTTGGAGCGCCGACACCGTCTTGTCGCGCTGTTCGCCGTTGAGGATCTCTCGTCTTAATTTGAGCATGGGGCACTGCCTCGCTTTATAACTGTCTAAAGGTTTCAGTGGCCGTAGCCGTCAGAGCACGACATTTCACACGTAGCGTTCCGTCTTCATTCCAGATCGACCAAAAGAAACGGTGGTATCGCTGGCACTCTAACCTTCACGCGAAACTCGCGAGACCGAAAGTGAGCGGCAATTATTGATTGACGTCCGACGTGCAGTTCATGACCGCCTCGACCGAACCCTCCTAAGCAGGCCACGAAGTGGCGTAAAATGCATAATAGAGCCCTGTCGCGGCAAGGATTGCGATGCCCAGCGACGCCACCAGAACTCGAAAGTTGAGCCTGCGGGGAGACGCCTGGCGTGCTTCCGTCGTTGTCAACATTGGTTTTTCGGGCATGTTCGAACCTCCATCCGTATTTGTCTGCTCTAAAGGCAAATCTGCCTATCCGATCGTAGTACGCGACCTACCGATCCACCGAGTGCCAGCGTACTCACTACACCTAATCCGCTTTGAACGGATGCTCCGAAGAGACGCTTCAGCGCAAAGGGCGGATCACAAGCAAGCGATGCACCAATTGTCGCAGCCGCGATGCCTTTTCGTGAGTCGAAAGACGCTCGTCATAGGGGAGCAGCCGAACGTTGTCGCGAAGTCCGCTTTTGGCATGCAACGCACATCTGAGCCGCCTCCCTGAATCTCCGTGTTCGGAGGTAAAGCGGATATCGCAATAGCTGCACTTTAGGGTGATCCGAATTCCCTTCGCGATCGTCTAAGCGACGAATGCGGCACCGCACCTTGCTACGCCCCGATTTCCCTCGTGGAGTGTCCGTCCCCCCGGACACAGTAGCGAGTTGCGTGAGTCGCTGGTCTTTCCCAGACCAGCGACTCTTTTTTTTGAGCAATTTCCAAGTCGTTCGGAGGAGTCTCGTTGCTTACATGAATCTCCGCTCTTCGCACCGAGCGGACATTCGATGCGTTAGCCGATATGAGGCAAGGCTTCCGCTGCTCAAGCTGCAAGTCGCGCCGTCGACCAAAAGGCAGGTCTGTTCGGTCCCCATGGAGTGATCCAACCGTGCGCATGCCGCGTTGAAGGCTGATCTGAGGGGGCGCGAGCTTCCGCTCGTCTGACGTGATATTCGTCGTTTAGCGGATTGGTGCGCAAGCGAGGTTCGAATGAGTGTCTATCTCACCTGCTATGCCGTCGCGTTCGTGCTCTTTGCAGCACTGGACATTGTTTGGCTGATGCTGATGGGGAGCGCGCTTTTTAAACCTGTCTTGGGCGACATGCTTGCACCAGCTGTTCGCCTTGGGCCGGCTTTGGCATTTTATCTTATGTACCCCATCGGATTGGTCATTTTGGCAATCGGGCCGGCGCTTAGATCAGGATCACCCACCGAAGCCATTTTGCTGGGCGTGGTAGTGGGCGCTGTCACCTATGCCACCTATGATCTCACAAACTATGCGACACTGCGGAATTGGTCGCTGAAGCTGACCGTGGTCGACATACTTTATGGCAGCATTGTAGCCAGTGGCGTTGCGGGCCTTACCTATCTCATTGCGCCACCGATGGCTGCCTGGATGTTCGGCACAAAGGTCTAAGCTGCTCGTCGGCTAACGAGTGAACATATCCATCACAACTGCAGAGCAACGGGTGCAAGTCTATAGTGGCTGACGCCCCAAACTTCGCCGCGGCTATGACCGAACAGACCGGCCGTAGCGAGAAAAAATAGCCGCCAACGCTGCCGCCAAACGTCGGCGTCGGCGCCATAAACTTCGCGCAAGATCAAGTTGATCTCATGGGCGTTCCGGTCGAAGTTTGCCAGCCAATCCTTGGCCGTTCGATGATAGTGCAAGCCGTTCCAGCGCCACTGGTCTTCGATCCGAAAGTCATTCGTGCATTCTTGAAGCAGGTCATGACTCGGCATGATGCCGCCGGTGAAGAAGTGCCGCGCAATCCAATCACGCTTTTTCTTGTGTTCGAAACGATAAGGTGTCGTGCGGTGAGAAAAAACGTGGACGAATAGCCGCCCGTTGGGTTTGAGCCAAGAGCGGATGCGCGCCAGTAGCCGCGGCCAATTTGCCATATGCTCAAACATTTCGATCGACACCACGCGATCGTAGGTCCGATCAGGCTGGTATTCGTTCATGTCGGCTGTGACGCAGTAAATATTCTTGAGACCCCGAGCGACCATCTGTTCCTCGATGTGGTATCTTTGCGTACTGGAGTTGGAGACGGCCACAACATTTGAATTCGGGAACCGCTCGGCAGCAAACAGTGCAAACGATCCCCATCCGCATCCAAGATCAAGAATGGCTTGTCCGTCGCAGATGCCTGCATTCTCAGCCGTCGCTTCAAGGGCGGCCTGTTCCGCGTCAGCAAGAGAACTCGTCTCGTTGTCGTAGTAGCAGCACGAGTATTTGCGGTGCGGGCCAAGAACACGCTCAAAAAATGCCGAAGGCAGCTCATAGTGCTGACTGTTTGCCTCGGCCACATGGGTGGCGATCGGCATCTCACTCATCTTATGCGCAAAGGCAGCCGTTTCATCTCCATCTTGCGCCGAAAGTGATCTGCTTGTTCGCGCAACGAGCGTACCAATTGCGAGGCGCGCGAAACTGTCGGGAATACCCGCGCGTTCGACAAATGGAACCATGTTGGACAGGAACTGCACAGGTTGTTCTCCTCAGCCGGGCGACTTTGCTGGAAGCGGGAAGAAGGCGCTCGTGCGATTCTGGTACGCACGATAGGCGTCACCACGCGATTGAATGAGATGTTTTTCAAGGGGCGGGATGCCTGATACGTGCCGCAGCAGCAAATACATGCAGAGCGGCCCGGCGAGTGCCAACCAGCCCCACGGGTAAGCACCGGACAAATCAATCGCGAAAATCGGGTAGGCAAGCCAACCGAACCACTCGAAGAAGTAGTTCGGATGGCGCGACCAGCCCCAAAGGCCCTTGTCGCACACGCCACTCGCCGCGTCAGATCGCGATTTAAACTGGCGCAATTGCCGATCAGCAATACCCTCTCCAATGATTGCTATCACAGCAATGAGTATGGCGAGGGTATCCTGTAGGCGCAGTTCCGAAACCGGGTTGTGCGCCGCGAGGAAAACTGAAAGCGCAAGCGGGATAGTGACCAGCGCCTGTTTCTGCAGTAGCCAGAACATGCGTTGTGACGCCTCAGTGCCCCACTCTTTGGCTAATGCCGCGTATCGCGGATCATCTTCGATCACGAGGTTTCGCTGGGCGATGTGGGCTCCCAGACGCAGCGACCATAGTGCGATCAATATCGCCACGATTATTTGGCGCGACGTCCAGTCTTCGCTGCCGGGCAGCACGATGAGTGCTGAGGCAAGCCCCACGATTCCCAATCCAAACGTCCACACGGCGTCAACCCAGCCAGAGTTATTTGTTTGCCGCCGTACGGCCCATGCCACCGCCATAATGATCGACAGGCAGATCGCAATGGCCAGTGTGGCTTGGCTGAAGATCCAGATCGTCATCGCAGGCCTAGTGAATTAGCGGTCATGTTTTTCCGGCTAAAGGCGCACGAACGGCTGAATTAAGCGGCCAATTGGACCGATCATTTTGATGCCGCCGGTCATAGCGACGAGACAGATGCACTCCTCGCCAACATCGACGGTCGGCCGATGTTCGACGTCACCTTCTGCGTCATCGAAATCGCCGGCTCCGAAGCGGCCGCCATCGTGGATGAACGCGCCGGCCAGAACTTGCGTACGCTCCACGCCGGTGTGCGTGTGTTCGGGCAGCTTGGTGCCAGGCGCTGCCTTAAGGAGAAACACACGCGCGTCGCGTTTAGACGGCACCGAGACCTTTCGCTGATAGACGCCAGGTCCGATCCACCGCCAAGGTCCAAGTTCGTAAGGCCGTAATGCTTCAGGCAGCCACGGCAAATGCTCGGCCGGGCGCGCCGCGGGAACAGGTTTATCCTGCTCTGCAGGGACTGATAGCCGCTCCATCGTCTTGGCCAGGGCGCCGGGCGCCATTGGCGTTGGCGGTAAGTCAGCAAGAAGAGCGCCACCGACGTCCTCGAGTTTGCGCAGCCAAAGCCGGCAACTTGAACACGCCGCCAAATGGCTTGCGACAACGACACCGGACCCCTCGTCGAGTTGACCGGCGGCGAAAGCAGCCAGCGTCGCATCGCTTGGATGGTGCGTGATCGTCATGGCTGTCCGTCCAACACGTCGCGCATCCGCTTCATGGCTAGCCGTATGCGCGATTTTACAGTACCGAGCGGGATATTCAGCTCCCGCGCAATTTCGGGGTGAGCCTTGTCCTCCACAAACGAAAGTTGCACGACGCGGCGCTGCTCTTCGCTCAGCATCGCGATTGCAGAGCGGACGCGCTCATCGCGCTCCCCCGAAATATAGGCCTCATCGGGCTGTTCAACATCTTCTCCAGGCTCATCCATATTGAAGATTGCACTTGTCTCGCGGCCAACTCGGCGCAGTCGGTCAATTCGCAAATTGCGCGCGATCGTAAACATCCAGGCCGTGGCACCCGCGCGCGCCGCATCGAACAGGCCGGCCTTGCGCCAGACCATGAGCAATGTTTCCTGTGCAAGCTCTTCTGCCTGACTTGCGGTGGCGCCGGAACGAGCCAAGAAGGTCTTCACTCTCGGCGCAAAGTGCTCAAACAGCACTTTGAACGCCTCATGATCCTTATGCTTTGCCACGGCCACTATAAGACTGGCGGCGTCCAGTTTCGGCCGGTCCGGCTTCATCTCAACTGGCATGATGAGTTGCAAAGCCCTCCTCGCAGACCGCCGTCTCGGGTTCGGTCCATGCAAATGCGGCCCTATTATCGATTTGGCGGAAAAGTCGCGTGGCTGTATTTGAGCGGCTCTCATGACTGGAAAGACGAGCGATCCGACCAGTCAGATCACCTGCCGCATGTGATCCAGTGGCAGTCGCCACTCGTTTTCGGCTCATAATCTTAAATTTGCGCCAGGGGGTGGTGGATTCCCCCTTGCACGTCTTGAGGTAGTTCATTTCGATGCATCGCACCCTCGACGGTCGGCCCCGTGTCGCTGTGATCGGCACCGGCATCTCTGGTCTCTCAGCGGCCTGGCTTTTGAGCCAACGCTGTGACGTGACGGTCTTCGAATGCTCGGGGCGAGCCGGCGGCCACTCCAATACTGTGGATGTCCAAATCGCAGGGCGCCGAATTCCCGTTGATACCGGTTTTGTGGTCTTCAACATGGTGAACTATCCCAACCTCACGGCGCTGTTTGGATTCTTGGGTGTGCAAACGAAGGCCTCGGACATGTCGCTCAGCTTGTCTCTCGATGAGGGCGCGCTGGAGTACTCGGGTACGGGCCTTCAGGGCCTTTTCGCACAACGCTCCAATCTTGTTAAGCCGCGCTTTTGGACTATGCTTCGCGACGTCGCGCGCTTCTACCGGCAAGCCCCGCGTGAATTGGCAGACCTCGATCCTTTAGGGACGACGCTGGGTGAATACTTGTCGGCCGGCGGCTTCACACGGGCTTTTCAGGAGGATCATCTCTTGCCCATGGCGGCCGCCATCTGGTCGGCTCCTGCCAAAACGCTGCTGGACTATCCGGCGGCGGCCTTCATTCGATTCTATCAAAGCCACGGCTTATTGAAGTTCCGCGACCGCCCCATTTGGCGGACGGTCGTGGGTGGCAGCCGCGAATATCTACGGCGCCTCACGCAGCCATTCGCCGATCGCATACTCCTCAACACTGGCGTGACGGCTGTTAGGCGTGCGGCGCGCGGAGTTGCAATCTCCGACCGTGCTGGAGGCGAGCGCCAATTCGACCATGTGGTCATTGCCACGCACGCCAACCAGGCGCTTTCATTGCTGACAGATCCCAGCCCGCGCGAGCGCGCTCTTCTTGGCGCATTCAGTTACAGTCGGAACATCGCAGTACTGCACACAGATGCCACCCTCATGCCCAGGCGCAGATCAACGTGGGCGAGCTGGAACTACGTTGGCCGTCGCGATGCAACCGAGGGCCCGGTCAGCGTCACTTATTGGATGAACCGATTGCACGGCCTGGCCCCTGAACCGAACCTGTTTGTAACGCTCAATCCAACGCGGCCTCCACAAGCTGGCAGCATTTTGCATCGGGAGATTTACGAGCACCCAAGGTTTGACACCAAAGCTCTCATAGCCCAGCGGGAGCTTTGGTCCTTACAAGGCCAGAGAAATACATGGTTCTGTGGCGCCCACTTCGGCGCGGGCTTCCACGAGGATGGACTGCAGTCCGGCTTGGCGGTGGCGGAAGCGCTGTGTGGTGTGCGCCGCCCTTGGACTGTTAAGGGCGAGTCCGATCGCATTACGTTATTAACCGTCGAGCCCTGGCTCGTTCCCGAAAGGGATGTGGCGTGACCATGCAATCGGCGCTCTACATGGGATGGGTCTATCACCAACGCATACGACCGAGCCGGCACCGTTTGCGCTATCGGGGTTATTGGCTCTTGCTTGATCTTGACGAGTTAGAGACCGCAGCAAGACGGCTAAGAACCTTCTCATATAACCGCAGCAATATTCTTAGCTTTTATGATCAGGACTACGGTGAGAGGAGCTCGCGCGCACTGCGCTCACAGATAGAGGAACATCTCCGCACCACCGGGCTGCCCGATGCTGGCCATCACATCAGGCTCTTATGCATGCCCAGGGTGCTGGGTTACGTCTTTAATCCGCTCAGCATCTACTTTTGTCATGGCAGAGATGGTGAGCTTGCCGCGGTCATCTATGAAGTCACGAACACCTTCGGTGAACGCCACAGCTATCTCATTCCACGTAAACCTTCGCCGGATCCTATAGTCCGACAGCGATGCGATAAGCAGTTTTATGTGTCGCCGTTCCTAGACATGGAAATGAGCTATGACTTTCGCCTAACAAAACCGGAAGAGGCCCTTTCTTTGTCGGTCCTTGGTTCCAACGCTGAGGGACCGATTATCTTCGCTTCGATGAAAGCACGGCGCTTCGCCCTCTCTGACGCGAACTTACTCCGTGCTGCATGCACACATCCGTTGCTGACGCAAAAGGTCATCGGTGCGATTCATTGGGAAGCACTCCGTCTATGGGCGAAGGGTTTGAAGTTGCGCCCGCGCCCGGGAGTGCCGGAAATGCGGGTAACGAGCGTTTGTCCTCATCCGCGTGTGCGCCGTGAGGAGGACTATGTCTAGCAAAACGGCTCACGCGAGTGTCCTCGCTCCAACCCCTGCGCAGCATCTAAGCTCACTTGTTTCGCGTTTCTTGAAGCGGCGGCTTGCCGGCGCGGCTGTTGGCCGGCTTACCGTTGTCTTACCCTCCGGGGAACGCATTGAACACCACGGTTATGAACCAGGTCCTGAGGCTGAGCTTCGCATCGCAAGCTGGCGCGCTCTGGTGCGGCTGTTTGCTAACGGATACACCGGATTTGCCAGAGCATACATAGCGGGAGAATGGCGCAGTCCCGACATTGCAGCATTCTTAGAGTGGGCGGCTTGCAATACCGAACAAATCCATGCCGCCTTTAGTGGCAACAGGCTTTCCCAATCATTTGACCGACTACACCATTTGCGACGGACGAACACAAAAAAGGGCAGCCGTCGCAACATCTCTGCGCACTATGACCTCGGCAATGTGTTCTATGCCTTGTGGCTCGATGAAAGCATGAACTATTCGTCGGGATTGTACTCAGATCCCGGCCAGTCACTCGAAGAGGCGCAAAGCGCAAAGATGAAACGGGTCGCGGAACTGCTCACTCTGCGCGGGGGTGAGCGGGTTCTTGAGATTGGCTGCGGGTGGGGCGCCATGGTGGAGCATCTTGTCTCTACACATAGATGTGAAGTGACCGGCCTCACATTGTCGTCAGAGCAACGGGATTTCGCGGTGAATCGGTTCCATTCTTCCGATACCGAAGCGCGCGACCGGATAAGACTGCAAGATTACCGCGACGAGAATGCTCAGTATGACCGCATCGTATCAATTGAAATGCTTGAGGCTGTTGGCAAAGTCTACTGGCCGCAATACTTCGACAAGCTGCGGTCGTGCCTAAAGCCGGGCGGTGTGGCCGTATTGCAATCGATTACGATCGCGGACTCGCGGTTTGAGGCCTATCGCCGCAACCCCGATTTCATACAGCGTTTTATCTTTCCCGGGGGAATGCTTCCCACAGTTGAGATCATTCGCCGGCAAATCGCCGCGGCGGGTCTGTGTCTACGTTCGGTTGAAACCTTCGGCCAAAGCTACGCGCTAACGCTCGGGGCATGGCATGAGCGCTTCCAGCAATCATGGCCGCTAATCACGCGACTGGGTTTCGATGAACGCTTCAAGCGTATGTGGGAGTACTACCTGACCTATTGCGAGGCAGGTTTCCGCGCCGGGCTGCTAGACGTCGGCCTGTACAAAATAGTGCACGCTGGCGACGCATAAAAAATGATCAATTGCCAGATCGACGAGTCACAAACTTGTCAGTGATCTGAGCTCAGATCCGGATCGTTACTCCTATACTTTGCTGCTCAGCAAACGGACGTGAAGCGTCCGCAATAAATTTCGATGCTGTTCGGCAGGAAAGTAACTCACCCCGGAATTAATCCAATAACGAGGAGTTTGACCATGAGACTTGCGAAAATTCTCAGCTTAGCATTAGCGCTCACGTTGCCGTTCGCTGGTGCGCGAGCCGAAACGAAAGACATCGTTGACGTTGCAGCAGGAACGGGAACGCACAACACCCTTGTAACCGCTATCAAGGCGGCCGACCTCGTCGGTACGCTCAAGGGTAAAGGTCCCTTTACGGTGTTCGCGCCAACTGATGCGGCTTTTGCCAAGTTGCCCAAAGGCACTCTAGATAATCTGTTGAAACCGGAAAACAAAGCGCAGCTGACAGAGATCCTCACCTATCACGTGGTGCCATCGAAGATCATGTCGGGCGATATCAAGGGCAAGAAGGCGTCGCCTAAGACGGTGGAAGGCGCCTCGCTTGCGGTCGACGCAACCTCGGGTGTGATGGTCGACGAGGCCACTGTCACTGCTGCTGACGTGAACGCCTCCAACGGAGTAATCCACGTCATCGATACGGTGCTCATGCCGCCAAAGAACTAAGCTTTCGCGCCAGAACGGCCAAATGTGTGTCGTCCTGGCAGGAGCAAAGGTTGAGAGGCAGCGTTTGTTTAAACGCTGCCTCTCGCCTCATCGCGTTTGGGCAGCAATTGCCGGTTGCAGGAGCCTGACACAGATCGCCGATATAAATTTTTTACCATAGCCGAAAGAGGTTCTGTATGAGTTACGAGTACGACTCGCGCCAGTCGCAAAACTTGCATTGCATCAATGCCGAGGCACAAAACGAGCCTGAACTCGTATCACAAGTATCGGAGGATGAGTTACACATCACAGATGCTTTCCTGTTCTGCGAAAAGCTTTGCGAAGAATTCAATCGGCGTTGGAACATGAATGAGCACTTTTACAGATCCAAGCAGAGGCGCGCCACGCGACTGTTCCTCGTCCAGGGGCTAGCTATTGCCAGCGACAGCGAGAGAACCGTGTCGCGTCGTTATCCCGGGCACCTGAAATCAGCACTCAAGGCCATAGCTGACCTGACCCAATCATGCGGAGACTTGCACAAGCTGAGCCGCCATTGCGCGGTGGTCATTGGTGACCCGCCCAATCAAGAATGCGTTCCCATAGGGGTGGCTATTATTAGGTTCTCGAGCGGGCTAGAAGCCCAACGTAAATCGCCTCCCGATGTTAAGCCTGACAAGGCAGCGAAGCGATCATTAAAGCGATAAAGCGTCCGTCTCACAGACGACGCCAGAACGGCAACGGGAGAAACCGACCGACCGAGAGCACCCCGAACCGCAGAAAACCACAGAGGGCTCTCTAGCAAGGGGGCGGGAGCTAGAAACGTACCTTGTAGCCTTTGTGACAGTGCTGTTGGCCCACTCGGATGGCCGCGAGCGCGCGCACAACGAATGTCCTCTCGTGGCACTTATTGGACGTGGACGCAGCCTCGCAGAATGTTCGCCTTAGGGGGTAAAGCGGACATCGCGATAGACGCGTCAATGTCTGCTTATGACCTAACGCAGGCAATGGCTGTGTCGGTTGAAGGAAGCGGCGTCTTGAGCCGCACGCTTTACTAAAAACGAGGAAGGCCCGCCTTTTGCTCAAAGCTCTCGACGGTTGAATGAAGCTCGCAGAGACGAATGTGTAGCGCGTTGCCTTGCCCAGATTCACCGTGGGGGAGCTCGGTAGGCCGCGCTATTTCGGCGCGGTATTCCCATAGGGCCATCCGTTGCAGCGGGCGCCGCATGCGTGAGTTGTAATCCATCTGTTGCGCCGAACCGTTTAGGTCACATGACCATTAGCCAGTCGCTGTTACGTCACTTTGCCACCACGTGATGGCGGTTTGTTGCGGTCATATAACTTACGCCCGGCCGAATGGTCGGGCGCTTTTTCGGTGAGGTTGGATTGCAACGACGAGGTGATCAACTTTCATGCGATCAATCGCTTAGTATCACTTTGCCGTGTCTAACGGGAGGTGTCGTTCAACGGCTTAGCCAAGGAGCAGCAGATGATATCAATTGTGATCTCGGCATGTCTATTAGGAGACGCGAGCAACTGTCGTGAGCACCGCGTGCCATTTATGAGAGACATTGATCCTGCCCAATGCGCGCAATATGCCCAGCCGCACGCCGCAGAATGGGCCTCCGAGAACCCTGGTTGGGAGATCAAGCGTTGGTGGTGCACTCGGGCTGCCGAATAGGCATACCTTGATGCGTGTGACCCAATAGAGAAACTTTGTTGATCTGCTTATCGCTACCGTCGCAATCACACTCTGGCTCGCAGCCGGCGCTTCGGTTGCCCAAGCCGATAGCTTTGCAGTGCATGGCTATTAACGTACCGCTTACGGCGGTCGCTAGGCCAATCAAGCTGCAGAGGACAGAGCGGTCGTAGGGCGCAATTGCAAGCTGTGATCCATCAGCTGGACAGCATCGTCTAATGATCATGTGATGGCAGTTCGCATCACCTCAAAAGTGTCAATCACAACGGCGCGAACTGTCTGAGCAAGTGTATATAACGTCAACATATGATCATGGGTGAAGCGTCATGAAAAACATTGTTGTAGCCACGCTTATTGGTCTGTCTTTTGTGGGTACGGTTGCAGTGTCGGCGAACGCAGGTACAGTCGCCGTACACGGCTATGAGACTCGGTACGGACGATAATAAAGCGTGACGTACGTTGATCGATGGGCGCAGGCGCAATTTAGCCTGCGCTCATTTTCTTGGCGCG
>CAYOPW010000056.1:0-15140 GCA_964405975.1 uncultured Hyphomicrobium sp. | reverse complement strand
GAACAAACGGATCAGGAACGCAAACAAGAGCAAGTTGTTCAACGCGAAGCAGAGGCGGCGTTAGACCATATCGCCGACTTGCGTGGGTTGGGCGAAGATTGGCGTTCCGGACTCCCATCAAGAAATGACAAAAAATGAGCGATCGGCGCGGCTCAAGTTTGGGGTTGGCACTCGGGGGCGGAGCTGCGCTGGGCTGGGCCCATATTGGCGTTATCGAAATCCTGCAGGAGAACGGCATCGAGGCCGATGTTGTTGCGGGCACGTCCATCGGTGGCCTCGTGGGCGCCTGCTATGTTTCTGGAAACATGCAGAAGCTGGAGGATATCGCCCGCTCAATTACATGGTTCGACATCCTCAAGACCGCCGACCTCAAACTGTGGACGTCCGGGCTGCTAGGCGGCGATCGCGTTGCCGAGTTATTGAGCGCGCACTTAGGCGGTCTCACGTTCGAAGAAATTGCAAAGCCGTTTGGTGTGGTGGCCGCTGATCTCGCGAACGACAAAGAGGTGCTTATTCGTTCAGGACCTTTGGTGGAGGCACTGAGGGCCACAATTTCGCTGCCGGGGCTCTTTGAGCCGATTATCCGAGAGGACTCGGTTCTCATAGACGGCGGTGTCAAGAATCCCGTCCCCGTTTCGGCCTGCCGTGAAATGGGTGCGGACAGAGTCGTCGCAGTGAACGTAACGGGCGATTATGAGGGCATCGCCGAAGCAACCGGCGTGGTGCCCGGCACCGCCTTTGCGGCTGGCACCTTTGAGGTCGTGGCCGCAGCGTTTGCCATGATCTTAAACGAGCTGACCCGAGCGCGGCTGGCCGAACACCCTGCCGATCTTCTCATCACTCCGCGAATTGGTCACATTCAGCCTCATGCCTTCAATAAGGCTGGCGCACTGATTGAACTTGGCCGCGAGGCAGCATTGGGCTCATTGCCTAAGCTGAAAGAGATACTGGCACAGTGAACGTTTTGCGCCGGGCCAAGCCGTCAAAGAATACTTTTTGCGTAGAGGTCCGGTCTTCGGTCGCGGAAGAAGCCCCAATCGGCACGGTAGCCCTCAATCTCAGCTAAATCAAAGCTGTGCACCAGTACGCCGTCGTCCGTCGCTCCGAAGCGCTCAACCAGCTCACCGCGATGATCGGCGATAAAGGAATGGCCATAGTACTTCTGCGTCGTGCCGTCGTTGTCTTCTACACCGATACGGTTTGCAGCCACCACAGGCACGGCGTTGGATACGGCATGGCCTTGCATCGCGCGCTGCCATAACTTGTGTGTGTCGAGTGCAGAATCGTAGGGCTCCGAGCCAATAGCAGTGGGGTAGAACAACACTTCAGCCCCATCGAGCATCATGGCGCGCGCGCATTCAGGGTACCATTGATCCCAACAGATCCCGACGCCGATCGTGCCATGCTTGGTCTTCCAAGCCTTGAACCCCGTGTCGCCGGGGCTGAAATAATACTTCTCCTGATAGCCCGGACCATCGGGGATATGGCTTTTGCGATAGAGTCCAAGGATCTCGCCACCAGCATCGGCTATCGCCACGCTGTTGTAATAACGCGGCCCATCTTTCTCGAAGAACGAGATGGGTATGACGATGTTCAACTCCTTAGCCAGTTTCTGGAGCGCCAGCACACAAGGGTGTTCCGCGACTGGGTAGGCGGTTTCAAACCACTTCGGGCTTTGCTGTGAGCAGAAGTAGATGCCCTGAAACAGCTCCGGAGCCAGGACGATCTGCGCGTCGAGCTTGGCTGCCTTGCGGATGTAGGCTTCGGTCTTTGCGATATTGGTCGCCATGCCGGGACCGAACGCCGTCTGAATCGCCGCGACGGTGATCGTGCGCTGGGTCATTAAAGTGGTTCCTGTAGGGTAATGCAGTGGAAGGATCCACCGCCCGCCGCGCCGCAGCCCAGTAGGCCGCGTGACGGCAAGCCGATGACCTTGCGGTCCGGAAACACTGCCTGCAAGGCTTGGATAGCGGGATCCTGCGTAGGCGTGCCGTACACCGGTATGATCACCGCATCGTTTCCAATGACGAAATTCATGTGCGAGGCAGGGGAAATTTCACCCAGAGCGTTGCGATACAAGCCAACGCCGGGGATGCGCACGACATCAAGTTGGCGGCCGGTCGCATCTGCCGTGCGATCCAGCGTCCGCGCAACCTGGTCCAGAGTTGCCGCGTTCGGGTCATTGGCGTCAGCAGGAGATTGGCATACGACACGGCCCGGTTTCACAAAGCGGACGATATTGTCGATGTGGCCGTCGGTGTGGTCGTTCATGAGGCCGTCGTCGATCCAAATGATTTTTGCCGCGCCGAATGCGCGCCTGAGTGCGACTTCGGCGTCCTCTTTCGACCAGCCGTTGCGATTGGGGTTCAAGAGCGTTTGACGAGTCGTCAGGATCGTGCCTTGACCATCATGCTCAATAGCGCCGCCTTCCAGCACGAAGTCAAAGCGGCGGATGGGTTTTCCTGCATGGCGGGCGATGTCATCGCCCACAGTGGCATCATCGGGAAGGTCAAATTTTCCTCCCCAACTGTTCGTTTTGAAGCGAAGGGCGACCCGACCTTCCGCTGTGTTGGCGAAAATAGGTCCCGTATCGCGCAGCCAGATGTCTCCATACCTTGCTGGTATGATTTCCGCGTCGTTGCCAACAGCGGCCCGGGCGGACATTTCGGCCTCGTCGCCATTGACCAGCAAGCAAACCTTTGTACCTGCGCTTAAGGCGCGCACCATCGACGCCACGTCCTGCCGCGGCGTTTCCAAGTCCCCGTTCCATTCGTCTGGGTTGGCTGGCCACGCTGTCCATATGGCCATCTGCGGTGCCCATTCTGGAAGGACGGAAATTACATTCTCTGTCATAGAACTCTGCATAGATCTCTTCCTATAGATCGCTTCGCGCTTGCCGACTAGACAGGACCGATTAATCTAGGAAGCCGATGCAGTCTCGAAGACTCAACAACGGTATGCTCATGGTGACGATACGCGGCGTCCTAGCGGCGGCCTGCTTTCTGGGACTTTATGGCCAGGTGACGGCTGGGGAGTCGGCTACGAAGTCGACGACGACGGAAGGGAAGACGTCAGGTACGTCAACGTCGGGAGACAAGTCAACAAAATCGACATCATCAACCAAATCACGTCCCAGCGTCATCGTGACGACGGTCACGAGCCGCGACGTGTCACGGCGAAAATTTTATGTTGGTCGGGTTCAAGCCATCAATACGGTTCAGCTTACAGCGCGCGTTGAGGGCTTTTTGGAACAGCGCGACTTTAAAGAGGGAAGTTACGTCAAGAAGGGCCAGAAGCTGTTTCTCATCGAGCAAGCGTCCTATAAGGCCGCCGTCGAACAGAGCGAAGCGGACGTTGAGGGAAACAAAGCCCAGCTCAAGAACGATCAAATCGAATATGAGCGCAACAAGAAGCTGGCACAAACCAACGATGTGACCCAGGCTACACTCGACTCCTCGGTCGCCACGCTCGGCACAGGGAAAGCGAACGTGAAAAAGTCGGAAGCGGCGCTGGCGACGTCGAAGCTTAACTTGAGCTATACCGAGGTACGAAGCCCCATAGATGGGCGCATCAGTGCTGCAAACGTTGACGTGGGCAATCTCGTCGGCCCGAGCACCGGGACGCTGGCGACCGTTGTTAGCATGGACCCCATTTACGTCATCTTTTATGCGGCCGAGCAGGATCTCATCGAGGCGCGCAAGGCTGGGCTCTTGAAGGGGACGAAGGTCGCGCTTACCCCTCATCTCCAATTGGCTGACGGGAGCATGTACGCGCACCCTGGCAAGCTCGATTATCTTGGCATTCAAGTTGAACAAACGACCGATACGATCGAGGTTCGAGCCGTCTTCCCTAACCCTGATCACATTCTCATTCCCGGCCAGTTCGTCAACGTGACGGTGAAGACGGACAAAAAGAAGACGGCACTGGTCGTACCGCAGCTCGCGCTTCAGCAAGATCAGCGCGGCTACTATGTGCTCGTGGTCGATAGGAACGACAAGGTCGAGAGGCGGGACGTCAAACTTGGTCAGCAGGTGGATAGCGACTGGGTGGTCACGGAGGGTTTGACGAATGGCGAGCGGGTCATCGTCAGCGGCATTCAAAAGGTCTCGCCCGGTTTAATTGTCAACGCGGTTGATAAGAAGGCGTAAGCGGTGCTGAGCGAATTCTTCATCGACCGGCCGAAATTCGCGTTCGTTATTTCGATCGTGATTACTCTTGTGGGCGCGTTGGGGATCTATTTCATTCCAGTTGCCGAATACCCGGACATCGCGCCGCCGCAGGTTGTCGTGACGGCCCAATATCCCGGCGCCAACGCCTCCGACATCGCCGAAACCGTCGCTGTACCCATTGAGGAGCAGGTGAACGGCGTGGATGACATGCTCTACATGTCGTCTATCAGTTCAAACACCGGCCAGTACCAGCTTACCGTCACATTCAAGATCGGCACGGACCCCGATATCGCCGCGGTTAATGTGCAAAACCGCGTGCAATTGGCCGAACCCCAATTGCCGCAGCAGGTGACGCAGCAAGGCGTTAGCACACGCAAGCAGTCGAGCGGCCTGCTGTTGGTCGTCAATCTCATCTCACCAAACAAGACTCACGATGAGATATTCCTGAGCAACTACGCAGCGATCCAAATGCAGGATGCCCTTGCCCGCCTCCCCGGCGTCGGCAACGTTTCGCAGTTCGGCCCGCTCACCTACAGCATGCGCGTATGGATCAATCCCAACAAGTTGGCCGCCCTCAATCTGACCGCAACTGACGTCTCGAATGCCATTCAATCGCAAAGCCTTGAGGCAACACCGGGCCGTATCGCTGCGCCTCCACATGCCGGCACGAGTGATTTCCAATTCACGCTCCAGGCCAAGGGGCGCTTGGATTCGGTTCCTGAGTTCGAGAAGATAATTATTTCCGCCAATCCGGACGGGTCGATGGTGCGGCTTAGGGATGTGGCCCGTATAGAACTTGGCGCGCAATCCTATGACGCGACCTCGGCACTGAATAACGAGCCTGCCGCGACCATCGGCATATATCAGATTTCCGGTGCCAACGCGCTGGAGGTTGCCGATCTCGTCTATAAAGAGCTCGATAAGCTTTCCAAGTCCTTCCCTCCGGATGTCGAGTACACGCGCCTCTATGACATCACGAAGGCGGTGCGCGCTTCCGTCGAGGAGATCCTCCAGACGCTTGCGATGACCGGTGTTCTCGTGATCGCCGTCACGTTCCTGTTTCTTACTAACTGGCGCACCACGCTCATCCCTTCGATTGCTATTCCCGTCGCACTCATCGGTACGATGGCAGTGCTGTATATGGTCGGGTTCTCGGCCAACATGATCACGCTGTTCGCGATCATCTTGGCGATTACGCTCGTCGTCGATGACTCCATTGTGATCATTGAAAACGTCGAGCGCATCATGGTCGAGGACAATCTGGCGCCACGAGAAGCCACGCTCAAGGCCATGAGCCAGGTTACGCGACCTATTATCGCTACGACGTTCGTACTTTTGGCGGTCTTCGTGCCAGTGTGCTTCTTCCCCGGCATTACTGGCGAGGTCTATCTTCAGTTCGCGCTCACAATAACAGTCGCCTTCACGCTGTCGGCAATCAATGCGCTGACCTTGGCTCCGGTACTGTGCAATACCCTTCTGCGCGCTAAGCCACAGGAGCCCAAGGGCGTTCTGAGCTGGTTTCCGCGCTTAGTCGACAAAGTCCGCGATGGGTACGTTGCAATCGTGCGCTTTATGCTTCGGCACGTTGCGGCGTCTATGATCGTTTTCGTCTTGTTTGTGGCCGGTGTCGTTTATCTCGTTCAGGCGGTGCCGACGTCATTCGTGCCGCTGGAGGATAAAGGTGTGCTCCTGGTCAACGTGCAGCTGCCCGATGGCGCCTCGCTGCACAGAACGCAGGAAATGAGCGCCGAAATGACGACCATTCTCAAAGAGATGGACGGCATTCAGGACGTCATCTCAGTGAGCGGTTACAGCATTCTGGCCGGCGCCGGTTCGAACTATGCGCTTCTCATTCCCGTCCTCACGCCTTGGAGTGAACGAACGAGCAAGAAGCTGCTGTGGTACAACATCCTCGAGCGCATCGATGAGCGGTTGGCCGAAATTCCCGGCGCCGAGGCGTTCACCTTGCCACTGCCGCCGATCGACGGACTGGGCATAACGGGTGGCATCACAGGCCAGCTGCAAGACTACGGCGACAAGGGTATGCAGGATCTCGCTTCTGTGGCGCGCGCTCTCATTGTCGCTGCAAACGAGGACCCGACCTTCAATCGCGTGTTTACGACACTGTCGGCGAGTGCTCCCCAGTACAAGCTTGAGATCGACCGCGACAAGGCAGAGTCGCTTGGCGTGCCGATAAACACAGTCTTTAATACGCTCGCCTCGAACCTCGGCGCCTACTACGTCAACAACTTTAATCTCTTCGACAAGCTTTACTGGGTGATTATCTCCGCAGAAGCCGGATACCGCGACGCCGTGCCCGACATCGGCCGCATCCAGGTCAGAAACAATAGCGGGAACATGGTCCCGTTTTCCGCATTCATCGAGGTGAAATCCGTTTTGGGGCCGGAGGCCGTCAATCGATATAACCTATTCAAGACGGCCCAGCTGCAAGGCATGTCGGCGACCGGCTACAGCACAGGTCAAGCGATCGCTGCGATGGATAAGATCGCCAAGAATGAGCTTCCTGACGGCTATGGCGTTGAATGGACCGCCATGTCTTATCAGGAAGTCAAATCAACGGGTTTGATGGTCTACGTCTTCCTGCTGGCGTTCACCTTTGCCTACCTATTCCTGGTCGCCCAATACGAGAGCTGGAGCCTGCCGATGTCGGTCATGACGTCGGCCACATTTGCCGTTTTCGGTGCGTTGTTGCCGCTCTACTTCATCGCGCTTCTCAATAACAATCTCTATGCGCAAATCGGTATTGTTCTGCTCATCGGCCTGGCGGCAAAGAAGGCGATCATGCTCGTGGAGTTTTCGCGTGTGCGCCGCGAAGCAGGCGAATCGATTACGGAGGCCGCGCTCAGTGCGGCGCGCACGCGCTTCCGGCCTGTCACAATGACGGGACTTTGCTTCATAATTGGTGTTTTGCCTTTGGTGTTCGCATCTGGCGCGGGAGCTTCTAGCCGAATCTCGATCGGTGTCGTTGTCTTCTCGGGCATGATTTTTGATTCGATTGTCGGGCTTTTTTATATCCCGGTGCTTTACTTCTTCTTCCAGACACTTCGTGAAAAGTGGCACGGACGGCATAAAGCGCCCGCTGAGCAAGCCCAACCTGCTCAGGGTGAAAAAGCTTAGTGGTCATTTTGCGCGCACGACATTGGCGTACTTATGATTCGTCGCGTCATCCATTTCGATTCGGCATCGAAGAGCGTGGCCGCAATGCTGTACAATTGCAGACGATTTCTGATTCTGTCTTTGAAGTCTTGCGCGACTGCTGCGCGTTTATAGACTTCGCGCGTTCTGCCATTACGCAAAATCGCTCGTTGCGGCGGGTCGAGCTCTGGGGGAGGCATGGCAAGCATTGTTGCGGACGCTGGGAGCAGGGCCCAGCGTCAAATGCATTTGCCGATCAAGGTATTGCTCGCGGCACTGATATTGGCCGCGAGTGGTGCGGCGCGCGCTGAATCGTTGGATGAGGCGCTGGTCTCGGCCTATTTTGGCAATCCTCAGCTCTTGGCCCAGCGAGCTTCAACGCGCGCGACAGACGAAAACATCTCACAAGCCAGGTCTGCTCTTCTTCCACAGATCTTTGGCAATGCGGCTGCGGGCTACAAGCACACGGAATTCGAAATCGACGGTAGCTCGGTCAGTAAAATCATCCCGTTTAACGTTCCCGACGCCAAGATTGAGGGTGACGACCATCCCTATGGGTATTCTGTGACGCTGCAACAGCAGGTCTTCAAGGGGTTTCAAAACATCAATTCGATCCGCGAGGCAGAGGCGAACGCATTGGCGGCGCGGGAGGACTTACGCAACACCGAGCAGTCGACGCTGCTGAGTGCGGTCACCGCCTACATGGACGTGGTGCAGAACCAGGCCATCGTTCGGCTGCGCGAAAACAATGTAAGGGTGCTCACTGACTACGAAGCCTCCAATCAGCGCCAGTTCGATGCCGGTGAATTGACCAGCACCGATCTAGCGCAGTCAAAAGCGAGCCGCGCCAGTGCCGTAGCATCTCTTGAAGCGGCTAAGGCGCAGTACCAATCAAGCTTGGCAAACTATGAGGAGGTTATCGGTCATCCCGCAGACCACCTATTCACGCCGGCCTCAATCGATCATTTGCTGCCAGGATCGCAGCAAGAATCGCAGGAGATTGCGCAATTCGAGAATCCTTCGATTGGTTCAGCATTCTTCCAGGAAGTTGCTGCGGTCAAATCTGTGGCCCAGCTAAGAGGCCAGCTCCTGCCGGAAGTCAATGTCCAGCTAAAATATGAGGATGAGTACAATCCTGTTGAAGGGGTCGACTTCGCAAGAGAGGCGTCGGCGTTAGTCGGTGTCACGGTGCCGTTCTATCAGGGTGGAAGGGTTACTTCGCAGGTGCGCCAAGCCAAGCAGATTCAAATTCAACGGCAAGAGCAGCTCCGTCAAGCGCGCCAGCAAACGCAAAGCTCGGTTGTCTCAGCGTGGTCGCAAGTAAATTCGATACAAGCTCAGTTGATTGCAGACCAAGCGTCCGTTGACTCAAACAAGGTTGCGCTTGCGGGCGTTCGCCGTGAGCAAAAGGCCGGCACCCGGACAGTTCAGGACGTTCTTAATGCTGAACAGGATTATTTGACGGCGCAGGTTCAGCTCACCATCGACCATCGGAATCTCGTCGTTGCAAACTACACGTTGCTGCAAGCCATCGGACGCCTCACGGCGGCGTACCTCAAGCTCCCCATCGCAATCTACGATGCCGGTGAGGTTGATCACTCCGCGCGGCACCTGCTCTGGCACACGGAAATCAAGCCAGAGAGCCACTACTATGAATATGATCAGGGCTGGGAGCCGGTGCCCAAATAGAACGCTGCCCCGTGTTCATTCAGCTTAAGTGAGGCCCTCGCATCTGCATTAGTGCGGCTTCGATGCGGCGCCAAGTTTCGGCTTGTTCCCGGTCGCCCGCTGCCTCCATCTCGCGCGCCTTTTGCGCCGCCTCTAATACGGCCTTTTCGCCGTGGGCATCCTGTAGCTTGCGTGCGTGCTCCTGAATCTCAATCACATGCATAACACTACCTCCTGCTGACCTCGTGAATAGTGCGCTGCGCAATTGTGCTGCCTGTCTCGATATCCATCAAAATGGGATATGCGCTCCGTTGATCAAGTCTCTCCGATGAGGCTACGCACATTCTGCATAGCGTAGCCGTGCGCAAGCCAGGATCATGGCTTTGACAGCATTTGCCTCCCCGTTCTCTAGAAGCCGCGCGATTACGTGCTTGCGAGCTAAAGCCGTCGCAGCGCATGAGCGGCTACGAGGCGTCTTGGCGCCCGTTCTTCTCGCGCTACGGCTTCAGGTCGGTGCCGAAATTCGCGCGTGACGTACGTTCTTTGTGAGCGCGCGGAACTGCGAACCGGGAATGTGAATTAGGCTGCGGTGATCGCCACCCTCCAGATAGATATCCGGTTGGTCATCGAGGCGTTCGTCGACAAAAACATCCACGGCATAAGGTTCCGCCAACGGCGGCACGGCTCCCGTTTCGCAATCCGGAAACAGCATGCCTATCTCTTCCTCTGTCGCCATTTCGACGCGGCAGTGCAGCATCTTCTCAATCGTATCCAACTGAACCTTTGCGCTTGCCGGCACGACTGCCAGCAAAAAGCCGCCTTCGCGCGTCAATACGACGGCCTTGGCCATTCGTTCTGCCGGCACGTGGCTCGCCCGCGCCGTATCCTGAGCGCACTGCGTGCGCTTGTGCACCATCACGTCGTAATCGACGTGCTTGTCGTCGAGATAATCCCGCAACGTCAATGCAATACCCATGGCACTCCTCCAGCTTTTTTTTCTGGCCTAGCGCACCGCGCGCTGCACCGTCGATGCTCTAGGCGTCGCTCAATGTCGGCTCATCGAAGGCCGCCTGCCGGCGGGAGACATTGACTCTCGTCACTGGCGGTCGATCGGCCAGGAGCCTGCGGCGGCGCAGTTTGCCGGCCAGTCGCTATGGAGAAAGCTTAAGACGGGTTCGGACAATCGGCAAGCGGGACAGTTAAGTCTCTGATATGACGAATAACCAAATATGCCTAGGAAGCCTTGGTCTTGTTAGCAACTGCAGCGATGACAAGTGGGGAAAGATCCTTACCGCCGCCGTCGACGTACTCTGTTAATTGCTTGCGCATCCTGGGATCCCAGAACTTCTTGAGGTGGTCGTCGATGCCCTTAAGGGCGTCGGGCCGCGGATACGCCTCGAAGAAGGCCGCGATCTGATTGGCCATGCGGATCATGTCACGGTTCTCCATGCGGCGTTACTCCGGCCTCTCTATTTGCAAGCCTAACGGTTAAAGACGACGATGCTCCGGTCGCCAAGGGCGGCGAGGAACATACGGGCTTTCTGCGCAATCTCAAGTGCGAGAGCGGTAGGTGCCGAAACCGTCACGAGGGCGCCGATGCCGACGGTGGCCGCCTTTTGCACCAGCTCAAAGCTGCAGCGGCTGGTCATCAGTACGAATCCCGTTGAAAGGTCCGTGCCGGCCTGGAACAGTGCGCCGATGAGTTTATCGAGCGCGTTATGACGGCCAACATCCTCGCGTACAATCATAACCTTGCCTGACAGCGACACCCAGGCGGCGCCATGGACGGAGTGATTGAGCCGATTCATGGGCTGGAGTTCCTGCAATCCATCCGCAGCCTTCAAAATTGCCGCGGGTGAGGGGCGGTCTCCTTTAGGGACTGCCTTTGTGATGCGCACTACGTCGGCGATGTTTTCGACACCACACAGCCCGCATCCTGAGCGGCCTTCGATGGAGCGGCGCGGCATGCGCGCAGCGTCGAGCGCGCCTTCATCGACGGCGATGTCCACGGCAAGGCCGTTTTCGACGGGCATGGCAAGCACGCCGCGAATATGCTCGTGCTTTTCGACGATCCCTTCGCCAAGCGCGAAACCCACACCAAAATCCGCGAGGTTCGCAGGGGTTGCCATCATCACCGTATAGGGCGTTGAGTTAATCTGAAGTGCCACCGGCACTTCCTCGGGCAACTGCCACGTTATCGCCGACTCGTTGCCCTCGGCATCAACAGCAGCACCCTCGACTTGTCGTGAGCACAGCGACGAGGGCGCTTCAAATAGTTCGCCAGACTTTGCCATGGCGGTCATAGGGCCGTCGTCGCCTCGCTGGCGCTACTCCGCCGCCACAAGTGGCGCATCGGCGATGCGCTTGTTCTGGCGTTCGCGCTCTTCCCACTCGGTCTGCCATTCAGACGGCTGGTTCGACGGCATAACCTGAACGGCTGTGACCTTATACTCAGGGCAATTGGTCGCCCAGTCGGAGTTCTCGGTCGTGATCACGTTCGCGCCGCTCTCGGGAAAGTGGAAGGTTGTGTAGACGACACCTGGCGGCATGCGATCGGTGATCTTTACGCGCAAAGTGGTTCCACCCATGCGGCTTGTGAGCGATGCCATTGAGCCATCCTTGATGCCGCGCACCTCCGCATCGTGTGGATGCAGTTCCAGAATGTCTTCGGTGTGCCAAACGACGTTCTCGGTGCGCCGCGTCTGTGCACCAACATTGTACTGGCTCAAAATGCGGCCGGTGGTTAGGACGAGCGGGAAGTTGCGGTTGGTGCGCTCGTCGGTCGGTACGAACTCGGTGAGCATGAAGCGGCCCTTGCCGCGTGTGAACTCCGAGACGTGCATAACAGGGGTGCCTTCCGGCGCGTCGTCGTCACACGGCCATTGTATGCTGCCTAGGCGATCGAGCTTCTCGAAGCTGATACCGCGGAAGGTTGGCGTGACGCTGGCAATCTCATCCATGATTGCTGATGCGGACGCATACTTCATGGGGTAGCCCATCTCAGTGGCGATGCGGCTGACGATCTCCCATTCAGCCATGCCCTGCTGCTCTTTCATCACTTTCCGCACGAGATTGACGCGGCGCTCGGCGTTGGTGAACGTGCCGTCTTTCTCCAGGAAGGAGGTACCTGGCAGGAACACGTGCGCGAATGCTGCCGTCTCGTTGAGGAACAGGTCCTGGACGACCAGGATTTCCAGCGATTCAAGCGCGTGCGTAACATGCTGCGTGTTGGGGTCGGACTGCGCAATGTCCTCGCCTTGGACGAACAGGCCCTTGAATGTGCCGGCACTGGCTTCGTCAAACATGTTGGGGATCCGCAGGCCCGGCTCAGGGTCGAGCTTCCTATCCCAAAGCGACTCGAACAGCTTACGCGTTGCCGTATCTGAAACGTGGCGATAGCCAGGATACTCATGCGGGAACGAGCCCATGTCGCACGAGCCCTGCACGTTGTTTTGACCGCGCAGGGGATTCACGCCCACGCCTTCGCGGCCAAGGTTGCCCGTCGCCATCGCGAGGTTAGCCATTGCCATGACCATGGTCGAGCCCTGGCTATGCTCAGTGACGCCGAGGCCATAGTAGATCGCGGCGTTGCCACCAGTTGCAAAGAGACGCGCGGCCGCGCGGATGTCGGCTGCGGGGATACCCGTCACGGGTTCCAGTGTCTCCGGCGAGTTCTTCGGATCCTTGATAAAGGTTTCCCAAAGCTTGAAGTCCTCAGACTCGCAGCGTGCGGCGACAAAGCTGCGGTCGATCAACTTCTCAACGGCAACGACGTGGCACAGGGCGTTGACAACGGCGACGTTGGTGCCGGGTTTCAGCTGTAGGTGGAAATCTGCTTCGACGTGCGGGCTGCGCACCATGTCGATGCGGCGTGGATCGACAACGATAAGCTTCGCCCCTTCCCGCAGGCGCTTCTTCATGCGTGAGGCAAAGACCGGGTGCCCGTCGGTTGGGTTGGCGCCGATGATCATGATCACATCGGACTGATCGACACTCTTGAAATCTTGCGTGCCGGCAGATTCACCGAAGGTCGCTTTCAGGCCATAGCCTGTCGGCGAGTGGCAAACGCGGGCGCAAGTGTCGACGTTATTGTTGCCAAATGCCGCGCGCACCATGCGCTGGACGATGTAGACCTCTTCGTTCGTTGTACGCGACGATGTGATGCCGCCGATCGAGCCACGGCCATACTTTTTCTGAACGGCCTTGAAGCGGTCTGCGGTGAACTTTATCGCCTCGTCCCACGTAACGGTCTTCCACGGGTCCGTGATGCGCTCGCGGATCATCGGGTTGAGCATGCGATCTTTGTGGGTCGCGTAGCCAAAGGCAAAGCGTCCTTTGACGCAGGAGTGGCCCTCGTTTGCACCACCATCCTTATACGGCATCATGCGCACGACTGTGTCGCCCTGCATCTCCGCCTTGAACGCGCAGCCGACACCGCAGTAGGCGCAGGTCGTCACCACACTGTGCTCAGGCTGGCCATAGTCAACGATTGACTTTTCAATCAGCGTAGCCGTAGGGCAGGCTTGCACGCAGGCGCCGCACGATACGCATTCCGAATCGAGGAAGTCCTCATCCACACCCGCCGCCACATGCGAGGCGAAGCCACGCCCATCGATGGTAAGCGCGAAGGTTCCTTGCACCTCCTCGCAGGCGCGCACGCAGCGCGAGCACACGATGCACTTCGACGGTTCAAAATGGAAATAAGGGTTGCTCACGTCCTTGGGTAGGTAGAGCGGGTTTGCCTCGCCATTCTGGCGCGCAAAGACGTGGTTCTCGCCTTCGTAGCCGTAGCGCACGTCACGCAAGCCCACTGCGCCGGCCATGTCCTGCAACTCGCAATCTCCGTTGGCAGCGCAGGTCAAACAGTCGAGCGGGTGGTCAGAAATGTAAAGTTCCATCACGCCATTGCGAATGCGCGCCAGCCGCTCATTCTGGGTCGTGACTTTGATGCCCTGCGCCACAAGCGTCGTGCAGGATGCAGGCGTGCCTCTACGACCCTCGATCTCGACAAGGCAGAGCCGGCAGGAGCCGAAGGCCTCGACGCTGTCGGTGGCGCACAGCTTCGGCACCATGATGCCAAGCTCGGCCGCCGCTCGCATGATCGTCGTGCCCTCAGGGACGGTAACGGTCTGACCATCGATCTCCAGCGTCACCAATTTATTGGAGTGACTGGCTGGTGTGCCGTAGTCTGTTTCTTTGATGAGCGTCATCGTCTTCGTTTCGCTCGTCATGGCAGGGCCTCTTCTTATTCGATCATTCAGCAGCCTCGGCTCGCGCCGGGCGATTAAAATCTTCGGGGAAGTGATTAAGTGCGCTCATCACCGGCATGGGAGTAAGCCCGCCCATGGCGCACAGCGATCCATCGACCATCGTATTGCAGAGGTCTTTGAGCAATTCGATGTTGTTCTCGCGATCAACGTCATCAATGATGCGGTCGATCACTTCGACCCCGCGTACCGAACCGATACGGCACGGCGTACACTTGCCACAAGACTCGATCACGCAAAATTCCATTGCGAAGCGGGCTTGCTGAGCCATGTCCACCGTGTCGTCGAACACGACAACACCTCCGTGTCCGACCATAGCGTCTTCGGCAACGAATGCCTCGTAGTCCATCGGGGTATCGAGCTTCGACTCGGGCAAGTAGCTGCCAAGCGGCCCCCCGAACTGCACTGCGCGCACCGGTCGGCCGGACCGCGTGCCGCCGCCGTAGTCTTCGATGAGCTCGCGCGCGGTGACCCCGAACGCTTTCTCGATGAGGCCGCCTCGCTTGACGTTTCCGGCGAGCTGAAAGGCAAGCGTGCCGCGCGACTTGCCGACGCCGAAGTCGCGATAATATTCGCCACCCTTGGCGAGAATGATTGGCACTGAAGCGAGGCTGATCACGTTGTTGATGACGGTGGGCTTGCCAAAAAGTCCCTCGATCGCCGGCAGCGGCGGCTTATAACGCACCATGCCGCGCTTGCCCTCGAGGCTATCCAGCATCGAGGTCTCTTCGCCGCAAATGTAGGCGCCGGCCCCTACACGCACGAAGAGCTCAAACTCGTAGGACGAACCTTGGATCGCGGGACCGAGCCAGCTGGCCGCCTTGGCGACCTCGATGGCTTCGCGCAAAACGGCGAGGGCGTGCGGGTATTCGGAGCGCAG
>CAYOPW010000055.1:0-15769 GCA_964405975.1 uncultured Hyphomicrobium sp. | reverse complement strand
GTCTTCAATCGTCACGGCGTGGAGAAGGACGAGCGCGCCATGGCGATCGAGCGCGAGGAGATTGAGCGCCTCGCCAAAGACCGCGACGACGAGATGCAGATCCTTGATCGCAACGTCTACGCTCGCCTCAGAGAGGCTCTAAAGGGTGCAGAGGTCTCCAAGGGTCCCAAGGCGGTGAGCAAAGGCGACCTGATCACCGAAGCGATGCTCGACGAAATCCCGCGCAGCCAATGGTGGGAGATCGGCCTCAAAGACGAAAAGGCGCAAGGCGAGATCGAGGCGATCAACAAGCAGTACGAGGACGCCAAGAAGAGCCTGGAGCGCCGTTTCGTCGATAAGGTTGACAAGCTGCAGCGGGGCGATGAGCTGCCGCCAGGCGTCATGAAGATGGTCAAGGTCTTTGTGGCCGTGAAGCGCAAGATTCAGCCCGGTGACAAGATGGCCGGCCGCCACGGCAACAAGGGCGTCGTTTCCATGATTGTTCCAGTGGAGGACATGCCGTTCTTGGAGGATGGCACGCATGTGGACGTGGTGCTCAATCCTCTGGGCGTGCCCAGTCGTATGAACGTTGGACAGATCCTGGAGACCCACATGGGGTGGGCTTGCCGGGGCCTGGGCCGCATCATCGACGAAGCCTTACACAAGTTCCACGAGAGTGGACAGGCCGATGAGTTGCGCAAAGATTTGCAACGCATCTACGGCACGGATGAGATCCAGGCGAACGTGAAGGACGAGGAACTAGGCCAGCTCGCCGAGCAGTTGAAGACGGGTGTGCCGGTCGCAACACCTGTGTTTGACGGAGCGCGCGAGCCCGACATCGTTGAGATGCTCACGGCTGCCGGCTTTGATACGTCGGGTCAGATTACGCTGTTCGACGGGCGTACCGGCGTACCTTTCGATCGCAAGGTGACGGTTGGCTACAAGTACCTGTTGAAGCTGCACCACCTTGTCGACGACAAGATTCACGCCCGCTCGATCGGACCTTACAGCCTCGTGACGCAGCAGCCGCTGGGCGGTAAAGCCCAGTTCGGCGGACAGCGCTTCGGTGAAATGGAGGTGTGGGCGCTCGAAGCCTACGGCGCTGCCTACACGCTGCAAGAAATGCTGACTGTGAAATCGGATGACGTCGCCGGTCGCACCAAGGTTTACGAGGCGATCGTCCGCGGTGATGACGCTTTCGAAGCCGGCGTGCCGGAAAGCTTCAATGTGCTCGTCAAGGAAATGCGAGCGCTTGGCCTCAATGTCGAGTTGGAAAGCTCTGACACCGAAGCTGTCGAGCAATCGGGGGAAGAGGGCGAGCGGCCCCAGCTGCCTCCGGCTGCCGAATAGATTTTGAGACGATGGCTCGGAGCTGATGGGCTCCGAGGGCGCGCCGCAAGCCAAGCGCGCAGACGATCTTAGGGCCCCTTGAGCCAAGGCCCATTTGCCCAGGATGCCGCTGATCCTTGGGCCGAAAACAACGGGGTGTTCGCCGCTCCCCGAATGGAGAGACCGAATGAACGAGATGACCAACCTGTTCAAGACGCAAGCGCCGATTCCGACGTTTGACCAGATTAAAATATCGATCGCGAGCCCTGACGATATTCACTCCTGGTCATTCGGCGAGATCAAGAAGCCCGAGACGATCAACTACCGCACATTCAAGCCGGAGCGGGACGGGCTTTTCTGTGCGCGCATCTTCGGTCCGATCAAGGACTACGAGTGCTTGTGCGGCAAGTACAAGCGCATGAAGTACAAGGGCCTGATCTGCGAGAAGTGCGGTGTTGAGGTGACGCTGGCCAAGGTGCGCCGCGAGCGCATGGGCCATATCGAGCTTGCCGCTCCCGTCGCGCATATCTGGTTTTTGAAGTCGCTGCCGTCGCGCATCGGCCTACTGCTCGACATGCCGTTGAAGGAGTTGGAGCGCGTTCTCTACTTCGAGAGCTACATTGTCATTGAACCGGGGATCACCGCATTCCGGGAAAAGCAGCTTCTCACAGAGGAAGAGTACAATCGCGCGCTGGACGAGCATGGTCCCGATAGTTTCACCGCCGGGATCGGTGCCGAAGCAATCCGCGTGATGCTCGCGGCGATGGATCTGCCAAAGATCAGCGAGGAGTTGCGCCAGGAGATCGCCGAGGCGACAACCGAACTCAAGCCAAAGAAGCTTGGTAAGCGGCTAAAAGTGATCGAGGCTTTTTTGGAGTCGGGCAACCGGCCCGAGTGGATGATCTTGACGGTGGTGCCGGTCATACCGCCGGAGTTGCGTCCGCTGGTTCCGCTTGATGGTGGCCGGTTTGCGACCTCTGACCTCAATGATCTTTATCGCCGCGTCATCAACCGCAACAATCGTCTCAAGCGGCTGATGGAGCTAAGGGCGCCCGACATCATCATTCGCAACGAAAAGCGGATGTTGCAGGAGTCCGTCGACGCGTTGTTCGATAATGGGCGGCGCGGGCGCGTTATTACGGGCGCAAACAAGCGGCCGTTAAAGTCGCTTGCCGACATGTTGAAGGGCAAGCAAGGCCGCTTCCGCCAGAACCTGCTCGGTAAGCGCGTCGATTATTCAGGCCGCTCCGTGATTGTGGTTGGTCCCGAGCTCAAATTGCACCAGTGCGGGCTGCCTAAGAAGATGGCACTGGAGCTGTTCAAGCCGTTCATCTACGCGAAGCTGCAGGCCCAGGGCCAAGCGGCGACGGTGAAGCAAGCCAAGAAGCTTGTGGAGAAGGAGCGTCCGGAAGTCTGGGACATCCTAGACGATGTGATCCGCGAGCATCCCGTGCTTTTGAATCGCGCGCCGACGCTGCACCGCCTTGGCATTCAGGCATTCGAGCCCACACTGATCGAGGGTAAGGCGATTCAGCTGCACCCACTCGTCTGCGCGGCATTCAACGCCGACTTCGACGGTGACCAGATGGCCGTTCACGTGCCGCTATCGCTGGAGTCCCAGCTTGAAGCGCGCGTATTGATGATGTCGACCAACAACATCCTTCACCCGGCAAACGGTTCGCCTATCATTGTGCCTAGTCAGGACATCGTGCTGGGTCTCTACTACTTGTCAATCATTCGCGATAAAGAGCCCGGCGAAGGCATGATGTTCGGTTCGGTCGACGAGGTGCGGCACGCGCTGGAGGCTCGTGTCGTAAGCCTGCATTCGAAAGTGAAAGGGCGCTTCAGGACGTCGAACAAAGACGGGGAGGAGATCACCGAGATCGTGGAGACGACTCCCGGCCGTATGATTCTCGGTGAGTTGCTGCCGCGCCGCCCGGGCGTGAGTTTTGCGCTGGTCAATCAACTGCTGACGAAAAAAGCAATCTCAAGCATGATTGATGCCGTCTACCGCAATTGCGGGCAGAAAGAGACTGTCATCTTCTGCGACCAGATCATGGCGCTCGGGTTCGATCAGGCCTTTAAGGCTGGCATTTCGTTCGGTAAGGACGATATGCAGATCCCAGACTCAAAAGCCAAAATCGTCGAACAGACCAACGATATGGTGCTCGAGTTTGAGCAGCAGTACAACGATGGCCTCATCACGCAACTTGAAAAGTACAACAAGGTCGTCGACGCTTGGTCGAAGTGCACCGATGAGATCGCCAAGGAAATGATGGATCGCATCTCGGCCGTGCAAAAGGAAAGCAAGGACGGTCGCGAAAAGCCTATCAACTCGATCTATATGATGAGTCATTCAGGCGCGCGCGGCAGCCCTGCACAGATGAAGCAGCTTGCCGGTATGCGCGGTCTCATGACCAAGCCGTCGGGTGAGATCATCGAGACGCCCATTATTTCCAACTTTAAGGAGGGGCTGTCGGTGCTTGAGTACTTCAACTCGACGCACGGCGCGCGCAAGGGCCTCGCAGACACGGCACTCAAGACCGCCAACTCGGGCTACCTTACCCGGCGTCTGGTCGACGTTGCGCAGGATAGCATCATCACTGAGGAGGATTGCAAAACTGAGGGTGGCATAAATGTTCAGGCTGTCGTTGATGCGGGACAGGTGATCGTTTCGCTCGCAAACCGCGTGCTTGGGCGCACGGCGGCAGAAGATGTCGTCGATCCGGCCGATCGCAAGAAGGTCATCGTCAAGACCGGCGAACTGATCGAGGAGCGCCATGCCGAGGCGATCGAAAAGGCGGAGGTGCAGGAGGTGCGCATCCGCTCGGTGCTGACCTGCGAAACGGTCACGGGCGTGTGCGCCAAGTGTTATGGCCGCGATCTGGCACGCGGTACGCCCGTTAACATCGGCGAAGCCGTAGGTGTGATTGCCGCTCAGTCGATCGGCGAGCCAGGCACGCAGCTCACCATGCGTACGTTCCATATCGGTGGTACGGCGAACGTTGTTGATCAGTCGTTCATTGAATCCAACTTCAACGGTACCGTGAAGATCAAAAATCCGGCCGTGGTCAAAGACAGTCAGGGTCGCGAGGTCGCGATGACCCGGACGATGTCGATTGTGATCGTTGATCAGAGCGGTAAAGAGCTTGCGACGAACAAGGTGCCATATGGCGCGCGTGTCCACGTAAAGGACGGGGATGCGGTGCAGCGTGGCACCAAGCTGGCCCAGTGGGATCCTTACACGCGCCCGATCCTCACAGAGGTTAACGGCAAGGTGGATTTTGAGGATCTGATCGAAGGTGCCTCTGTTCGTGAGCAAACAGACGAGATGAAGGGCACGACCAATCGCGTCATTGTCGACTGGCGTGCATCCCCGCGTAGTGCCGACCTGAAGCCCGCGGTCGTTGTTAAGGACAGCAAGGGTAAGCCGATTAAGGTCGCACGTGGCGGTGATGCACGATATCTGCTGGCGGTCGATGCTATTTTGTCGGTGGAGCCCGGCGCCCAAGTGAAAGCCGGAGACGTGCTGGCACGTATCCCTACTGCGTCGGCTAAGTCAGGCGACATCACAGGCGGTTTGCCGCGCGTTGCGGAGCTGTTCGAGGCCCGCCGGCCGAAGGATCACGCCATCATCGCGGAAGTCTCCGGCACGGTCGAGTTCGGCAAGGACTACAAGAACAAGCAACGGATTGCGATCAAACCCGACGATGACAAGGAAGAGCCAGCCGAGTACCTGATCCCGCGGGGCAAGAGCCTGGCGGTGCAGCATGGCGATCGCGTCGAGAAGGGTGAGTTTGTCTACGACGGTCACCCTGCACCGCACGATATCCTTGCCATTAAAGGCGTGGAAGAGCTTGCCAACTACCTGATCAACGAGATCCAGGACGTATACCGGCTCCAAGGTGTGACCATCAACGACAAGCACATTGAGGTCATCGTCCGTCAGATGCTGCAGAAGGTAGAGGTGACAGATACCGGCGATACCGACTTGATCAAGGGTGAGCAACTCGATCGTGTGGAGCTGGACGAGAAAAACGCGGAGATCGTAGCAGCCGGCAAGAAGCCTGCCACAGCCAATCCGGTCCTGCTGGGTATCACGAAGGCGTCGTTGCAGACCCGCTCGTTCATATCGGCCGCATCGTTCCAGGAGACCACCCGCGTCCTGACGGACGCTGCCGTCAACGGCAAGATCGACACGCTGGAAGGCCTGAAGGAGAACGTGATCGTCGGACGGCTGATCCCGGCTGGGACAGGCGGAACCTTGCGCCGGCTTCGCAAGATTGCCGCCAAACGCGACGAGCTGATTGCGCGCGAGCAGGCAAAGGTTGACGCGGCGAAGGCGCTTGCTGGTCCAAGTGCGGCCCCCGTTCGCCGCCGCCGGCGTCCGACGGAGGAGGCCGTCGAGTAATGCCCAGGCAGTCGGCATATTGCGGCATATATATGTTAGTGGACCTGGGTGCGGGCGCCGGAGCGCGGCCGCACCCGCCGTCGCCTGGGTCCTTAACTGGCCCAGATCGGTGCGCCGGCCGGCAGCGGGGGCTGTCAAAGCTTGGCGAAAAAATGTGACTTTCAACAATAGCCGGGTGTTGACCGCATTTGGCGCTCTGTATATAGGTCTCGCACTCTCACGGTAGGTGGTAGACCGATTGCGCAGCGATTCAAGGGCTGCCTTTCTTGGCCTAGACGCTGCCGTCGCAAAGCAGAGGAAAATTTCGAACCAAGATCTGCGGTTCCATCGAGAGCTGTATGGTCCTCTGGTTTTTTCGTGCCGGGCGCGCTGGATCAGCGTAGCAAGGCAGGGTCGGCTTGGCGCATGCGCATTTCAAGCCGGCAAACGCGGACTGGGACGGACAAGGCGAATGCCGACGATACAACAATTGATCCGGAAGCCCCGGGGTCAAAAGACATACCGCGAGAAGTCGCGCCACATGGAGGCGTGTCCTCAGAAGCGCGGCGTGTGCACGCGCGTCTATACGACGACGCCGAAGAAGCCGAATTCAGCTTTGCGCAAGGTTGCTAAAATCCGTCTCACAAACGGCCATGAAGTGATTGGGTACATTCCCGGTGAGGGACATAACCTGCAAGAGCACTCCGTGGTGCTCATTCGAGGCGGCCGAGTAAAGGATCTTCCTGGCGTCCGGTATCACATTGTTCGCGGCGTACTCGATACGCAAGGCGTATCGGGCCGCAAACAGCGGCGTTCAAAATACGGAGCCAAGCGGCCGAAGTGATCGCCGCTGGCGATCATCCCCGCCTCCGCGGGGATTTATGGGCCGGCAATTCGGCCCATTGTTGTTGAGAGATTGAAGCGAAGGACGAAAAAGCAATGTCCCGTCGTCATAGGGCCGAAAAACGCGAGGTCAATCCTGACCCGAAATTCGGCGAAGTCGTCATCACCAAGTTCATGAATGCGGTGATGAACCAGGGCAAAAAATCCGTCGCCGAGCGCATCGTCTACGGTGCATTCGATCGCATGGAGACCAAGGCGAAGTCGGATCCCGTGCAGCTTTTCCGTCAGGCGCTCGACAACGTCATGCCGGCAGTAGAAGTGCGCTCGCGCCGCGTCGGCGGCGCCACCTATCAGGTACCCGTCGAAGTACGTCCGGAGCGCCGTCAGGCGTTGGCGATCCGCTGGCTGATCACGGCCGCGCGCGCGCGCAATGAGAATACGATGGTCGATAGGCTATCGGGAGAGCTTTTGGACGCCGCTAACAACAGAGGGACGGCGGTCAAGAAGCGGGAAGATACGCACAAGATGGCGGAGGCCAACCGGGCCTTCTCCCATTACCGCTGGTAACAGGTCTTTCGGAGCACAAAGCATGCCCCGCGAATACGCGATCGAGGACTACCGTAACTTCGGCATCATGGCGCACATTGATGCTGGAAAGACGACGACGAGTGAGCGGATCCTCTATTACAGCGGCCGGTCTTATAAGATCGGCGAGGTGCACGATGGGGCTGCAACCATGGACTTCATGGAGCAGGAGGCCGAGCGCGGCATCACGATCACGTCGGCCGCGACGACCTGCTTCTGGCCTGGCCGCGACGGCAGAAAGCGCCGCTTGAACATCATCGACACGCCAGGACACGTGGACTTCACCATCGAGGTGGAACGCAGCCTGCGTGTGCTCGACGGTGCCGTGTGCGTGCTCGATTCCAACCAAGGAGTCGAACCCCAGACAGAGACGGTCTGGCGCCAAGGTGACAAGTATGGTGTGCCGCGCATCATCTTCGCCAACAAGATGGATAAGACCGGCGCCGACTTCTACATGTGCGTTTCCGACATCAAGGAGAAGCTTGGCGCACGCACCGTACCGATCCAGTTGCCCATCGGTGCCGAGGCAGATTTCAAGGGCGTGGTCGATCTCATCACCATGAAAGCCTATGCCTGGGACGGCGATGGCAAAGATGCCAAGATGGTAGAGCAGGAGATTCCTGACGATCTCAAGGAGCGAGCAGACGAATTTCGCGCAGCGATGATCGAGGCGGCCGTCGAGATGGACGACGCGGCCATGGAAGCCTACCTGGAGGGTAAGGAACCCGACATTGACACGCTGCGCAGCTTGATCCGAAAGGCAACAGTTTCGACAGCATTCTACCCCATGATGTGCGGCTCCGCCTTCAAGAACAAAGGCGTGCAGCCGCTTCTCGACGCCGTCGTCGACTTCCTTCCGGCACCCTCTGATCGTGAGGCGTTTAAGGGCACCGATCCCAAGACCGGCGAGCCGGTGCCGCGCAGACCATCCGACGATGAGCCGCTGTCGATGCTGGCGTTCAAGATCATGAGCTTTGAGCACGTTGGCTCGATCAGCTTTTGTCGTATCTACTCAGGCAAGGTGAACAGCGGCCAGCAACTTGCCAATACCACGCGCGGCAAGAAAGAGCGCGTGGGGCGCATGTACCTTATGCATGCCGCCGATCGCGAGGAAATCAAGGAAGCTTACGCAGGCGATATCATCGCCATCTCCGGTCTCAAGGATACGCGCACGGGCGAGACGTTGTGCGATCCTAACAAGCCCGTTCTTCTGGAGAAGATGGATTTCCCCGACCCCGTCATCGAGATGAAGGTTGAGCCCAAGACCAAGGTCGATCAGGAGAAGATGTCCTTGGCGCTCAACACTATGTCGATTGAGGATCCCTCGTTCTACGTGGCGGTCGATCCAGAGTCGGGCGAGACGATCTTGCGCGGCATGGGCGAGCTTCATCTGGACATCAAGGTCGACATCTTGAAGCGCGTCTACGGTGTGGAGGCGAACGTCGGGGCCCCGCAGGTGGCATATCGCGAGACCCTCGTGAAGCCGATCAACATTGACTATACGCATAAGAAGCAGACTGGCGGCACGGGTCAGTTCGCCCGCGTCAAACTGCGGATGGAGCCTAACGAGACAGGCAAGGGCAACGAGTTTGAGTCGGAAATTGTCGGTGGTGCGGTGCCGAAGGAATATATCCCCGGTGTCGACAAGGGTATCCAATCGGTTTGGGACAGCGGTGTCCTCATTGGCTTCCCGATGGTCGACATGAAGGTGACATTATACGACGGCGCATTCCACGAGGTCGACTCTTCTACCATCGCGTTCGAAATCGCATCGCGGGCCGCCGTGAGAGAAGGCTGTGAAAAGGCCGGCGTAAAGCTGCTTGAGCCGATTATGGACGTCGAGGTGGTCACGCCCGGTGATTTTCTCGGCGGGGTGATCGGCGATCTCAACAGCCGCCGCGGACAAATTCGCAATCAAGAGATGCGCGGCAATGCAACCGTAGTCCGCGCGTTTGTGCCACTTGCCAACATGTTTGGATACGTGAGCCAACTGCGCTCTCAGAGCCAGGGGCGTGCGTCCTACACGATGCAGTTTGCTCATTACGCGGATGTCCCGCGCAACGTGGCGGACGAGGTGAGGGCTAAGTACGCCTGAGGATCAGGCGGATCGGACCAGGCGCACGGAGGTTAAGTATCGCCTCGCCCAAGTGAAACGTACTGGTTCCCCTAGGGAACGAAAACTGAAGGTGGAGAGCCTAAGATGGCCAAGTCGAAATTTGAGCGGAACAAGCCGCACTGCAACATTGGTACGATCGGTCACGTCGATCACGGGAAGACGACCCTGACGGCTGCGATCACGAAATCGCTTGCCGAGTCCGGCGGTGCAACGTTCACGGCATATGACCAGATCGACAAGGCTCCCGAGGAGCGCGAGCGCGGCATCACCATTTCGACCGCGCACGTTGAGTACGAGACGGATAAGCGCCATTACGCGCACGTCGACTGCCCAGGTCACGCCGACTACGTGAAAAACATGATTACGGGCGCTGCCCAAATGGACGGCGCAATTCTTGTCGTCTCCGCCGCTGACGGCCCCATGCCGCAGACGCGCGAGCACATCCTTCTTGCTCGTCAGGTCGGCGTGCCTGCGCTTGTTGTGTTCCTCAACAAGGTCGACATGGTCGATGACCCTGAGCTGATTGAGCTCGTGGAAATGGAAGTGCGCGAGCTGCTGTCCTCCTATCAGTTCCCTGGAGACGACATTCCCATCGTCAAGGGTTCTGCTCTGATGGCACTCGAGGATAAAAATCCTGATATCGGAAAGAATTCGATTTTGGAGCTCATGAAGGCAGTTGATGAATACATCCCGCAGCCCGAGCGTCCGAAGGACCAGCCGTTCTTGATGCCGATCGAGGACGTCTTTTCGATCTCCGGTCGCGGCACGGTTGTGACCGGCCGTATCGAGCGCGGCGTCGTCAAGGTTGGCGAGGAAGTTGAGATCGTCGGCATTCGCGACACGCAGAAGTCGACGGTGACCGGTGTTGAGATGTTCCGCAAGCTACTCGACAGTGGCGAGGCTGGCGACAATGTAGGCTGCCTCCTGCGCGGCATCGACAAGGAGGCGGTGGAGCGCGGCCAAGTGTTGTGCAAGCCGGGTTCCGTGAAACCGCATAAGAAGTTTAAGGCCGAGGCCTACATCCTCACCAAGGAGGAGGGTGGCCGCCATACGCCGTTTTTCACCAACTATCGCCCCCAGTTCTATTTCCGCACGACTGACGTCACCGGCGTTGTGACGCTGCCGTCGGGCACGGAAATGGTGATGCCGGGCGATAACGTCACGATGGACGTTGAGCTCATCACGCCGATCGCCATGGAAGAGAAGCTTCGCTTCGCCATCCGTGAAGGCGGACGTACCGTTGGTGCGGGTGTTGTGGCTAAGATCACTGAATAGAGGCAAGGAAGCGAAAGAGCGCCCAGAGAAACCGGGCGCTTCTTTCTTTTAGGTGAGTGCGGGACATGAACGGCCAAAATATTCGCATCCGGCTTAAGGCGTTCGATCATCGGATCTTGGACGCATCGACACGCGAGATCGTCGCAACGGCGAAGCGTACGGGTGCAGAGGTGCGCGGGCCGATCCCGCTGCCTACGCGTTTTGAGCGCTTCACGGTCAATCGATCTCCGCACATCGACAAGAAGAGCCGCGAACAGTTCGAGATGCGTACGCATAAGCGTTTGTTGGACATTGTCGACCCGACGCCGCAGACGGTTGACGCGCTGATGAAACTCGACCTGGCCGCAGGTGTTGACGTCGAGATCAAACTTTAGGGGCTCACGGTTCTTTGCATGGGCCTGCGCCGGTGAGACGTAAAAGAAGAAGGAAGGAATGCACGACATGCGTTCCGGAGTGATTGCACAGAAGGTGGGCATGACCCGCATCTTCACGGACGCCGGTGAGCACATCCCGGTGACCGTGTTGAAGCTCGACAAGTGTCAGGTCTTGGGTCACCGCACGAACGATAAGAACGGCTACACCGCCATGCAGCTGGGTGCAGGCTTGCGAAAGCCCTCACGCCTAACAAAGGCCGACCGGCAAAACTTCGCGGTGGCCAAAGTCGAGCCCAAGCGTAGACTCGCTGAGTTTCGTGTGAGCCCTGAAAACCTTATTGAAGTGGGTGCTGAAATCACGGCTGACCACTTCATCCCCGGTCAGTTCGTCGACGTAACCGGCACCAATCAGGGAAAGGGCTTCCAGGGCGCCATGAAGCGCTGGAACTTTGGCGGCAATCGTGCGAGCCACGGTGTCTCCATTACGCATCGCTCGCATGGTTCGACGGGTCAACGTCAGGATCCCGGCAAAGTCTTCAAGGGCAAGAAGATGGCCGGGCACATGGGCGATGAGCGCGTCACCACACAGAACCTGGTGGTGGTGAAAACCGATGTTGATCGCGGGCTCGTCATGGTGCGTGGCGCTGTGCCGGGGGCAAAAGGCGGTTGGGTGCTCGTGCGCGATGCTGTCAGGAAGGCGCCGCCGAAGGACGTGCCGCGGCCAGGTGCCTTCAAAGGGCGCGGCGGTGCAGCTGAAACGAGCACACCGGCTGAGTCCGCTGAGGCAACACAGACGCCTGAGTCTGCCGAGACGAAGGAGCAAGCGTGATGAAAGCCAACGTCACGACGCTCGAAGCGTCCAAAGCCGGTACGGTCGAACTCGCCGATGCGATCTACGGCCTGAAGCCGCGGCCTGATTTGATCCAACGGATGGTGCGCTATCAGCAACTGAAGCGAATGGCCGGAACGCACCACGCTCAAGACCGTTCCGAGGTCCACGTGACCGGCACCAAGATGTACAGGCAGAAGGGGTCGGGCCAGGCTCGGCACGGCGACAAGTCGGTCCCACAATGGCGCGGCGGCGGCAAGGCGTTTGGCCCCAAACCGAGAAGCCATGCGGTCGATCTGCCTAAAAAGGTGCGCGCGCTTGCCTTGCGCCATGCGCTCTCCGCCAAAGCACAAGCCGGCGAGATCGCTGTGCTCGATAAGGCAGCTTCCAAGGATGGCAAGACCGCCGGCTTGAAAAACCAGTTCGCTAAGCTCGATTGGACCAATGCGCTCATCATTGATGGCGCGGAGCTTGATAACGGCTTTGCGCGAGCAGCGCGCAACCTGCCGAATATTGATGTCCTGCCGGTGCAAGGCATCAACGTCTACGACATTCTGCGGCGCAGGACATTGGTGCTGACCAAGGCGGCGGTTGCCGCTTTGGACGAGCGCTTTGCAGGTGCCGAGGCTGGCCGTCGCAAGGCGGGTGGGGAGGCGAGGTCATGAGCAAGCTCAGCGCTTACGACATCATTGTCGCGCCTGTCATCACGGAGAAGTCGACGCTCGTCTCGGAGGCGAACCAAGTGATCTTCAGTGTGGCGCCGAAGGCGACGAAGCCGCAGATCAAGGCCGCCGTAGAAAGCCTCTTCAAGGTGAAGGTCAAGGCAGTCAACACACTGGTGCGCAAAGGCAAGGTCAAAGCTTTCCGTGGTCGCACTGGTCAACAGAGCAGCGTGAAAAAGGCGATTGTGACCCTCCAAGAAGGTCACACCATCGACCTGGCGACAGGCCTGTAAGGAAACGGAACCATGGCACTCAAAACATTCCGTCCCACGTCGCCAGGCCGGCGCCAACTTGTGGTCGTCAACCGCAGCCAGCTGTGGAAGGGGCCGCCGGTCAAGACACTGGTGGAAGGCAAGGCCAAGACGGGTGGGCGCAACAATGACGGACGCATCACCACGCGGCATATTGGCGGTGGGCACAAGCGGCGCTACCGGCTCGTCGACTTCCGCCGCAGGAAGCAAGATGTTGCGGGCAAGGTGGAGCGGCTGGAATACGATCCCAATCGCTCAGCCTTTATCGCTCTGATCAAGTATCAGGACGGCGACCTGGCCTACATCCTTGCTCCTCAGCGGTTGGCTGCGGGCGATCAGGTGATTGCGGGCGAGAAGGTTGACGTGAAGCCCGGCAACGCCATGCCGTTGGCGTCGATGCCGATCGGAACAATCGTGCATAACGTTGAGATGAAGCCAGGCCGCGGTGGACAGATGGCGCGCTCAGCCGGCACGTTTGTGCAGCTCGTAGGCCGCGACGCTGGTTGGGCCGTTCTTAAGCTCAGCTCAGGCGAGACGCGCCGCGTGCGCGCTGAATGTATGGCGACCGTTGGCGCGGTTTCAAATCCCGATCATTCCAACACGGTGACCGGCAAGGCCGGCCGCACGCGCTGGATGGGCCGTCGCCCGACCGTGCGCTCAGTTGCCATGAACCCCATCGACCACCCCAACGGCGGCCGCACGTGCGGCGGCAAGCACTGGGCAACGCCGTGGGGCAAGCCGACGAAGGGCGCCAAGACTCGCAAGAACAAGGCGACCGACAAGTTCATCATTCGCAGCCGCAAGGCCAAGAAGAAGAAGTAGCCGACCGGCTCTGAGGAGAAGTTTTATGGCACGCTCAGTTTGGAAAGGCCCGTTCGTCGACGGATTTCTTCTCAAGAAGGCGGAGAAGGTGCGCCAGTCAGGCCGCAACGAGATTATTAAGATTTGGAGTCGTCGTTCGACGATCCTGCCGCAGTTCGTGGGGCTGACGTTCGGCGTCTACAACGGGCAGAAGCACATTCCAGTGTCAGTGACTGAAGACATGATTGGGCACAAGTTCGGTGAGTTTGCGCCGAGCCGGTCTTTTCATGGGCACAGCGGCGATAGAAAAGCGGTAAAGCGGTAAAATGGGCAAGCCTAAGCGAGAGCGCAGCCTCGCCGACAACGAGGCAATGGCGGTGACGAAAAACCTGAGGGTTTCGCCACGCAAACTAAACCTTGTTGCGGGGCTGATTCGCGGCAAGAACGTCGAACATGCGCTGGCCGATCTGGAATTTTCCAGGAAGCGGATCGCGCAAGATGTCCGCAAGTGCGTGATGTCGGCGGTTGCCAACGCGGAGAACAACCACAGCCTCGACGTCAACGAGCTCGTCGTAGCAGAAGCGCACGTCGGCAAGAACTTGGTGATGAAGCGGTTTCATGCCCGCGGGCGAGGACGCGCCTCAGGCATCTTAAAACCGTTCTCGCAGATCACCGTCATCGTGCGCGAGAAGGAAGAAGAAAAGTCAGCCAAGCCAGCAAAGAAGAAGGCCGTCGCCAAGCCGGAAGCAGGCGCCAAGGCCAAGAAGGCGGCCAAGCCCGCAAAGGCGGCCGCTTCGGCAAAGGGTGAGGCGACCAAGGAGAAGAAGCCGGTAGCAGTCAAGAAGACTGCGAAGGCAACTGCGACTGCCAAGAGCCAGTCCACGAAGGAAAAGAAACCAGCAGCGGCAAAGAAAGCGTCGCCGGCCAAGAAGGCCGCGAAGGAGACCGAATAATGGGCCAAAAGGTCAATCCCGTCGGCTTGCGCGTCGGCGTTAACCGTACCTGGGACAGCCGCTGGTTTGCCGGTCGTGGCGAATACGGCCGCTTGCTGCACGAGGATATGCAAATGCGCGAGCATATCCTGAAGCAGCGCCGCCAGGCCGGCATATCCAAGGTCGTTATCGAGCGCCCGCACAAGAAATGCCGGGTCACCGTGCATACCGCGCGTCCTGGCGTGCTGATTGGCAAGAAGGGCGCCGACATTGAAAAGCTGCGCGGACAGCTCGCACGCCTCACGGATTCAGAAGTACATCTCAACATTGTTGAGATCCGCAAACCCGAGATTGATGCGACCCTAGTGGCTGAAACCATTGCCCAACAGCTTGAGCGCCGCATCGCCTTCCGCCGGGCTATGAAGCGCGCGGTACAATCAGCGCTGCGTCTCGGCGCGGTTGGTATTCGCATCAACGTTGCAGGCCGTCTGGGCGGCGCCGAGATTGCGCGCACAGAGTGGTATCGTGAAGGCCGCGTGCCGCTGCACACGCTGCGCGCCGACATTGACTTCGGCTATGGCGTAGCCCGTACGGCTTACGGTGTGATCGGCATAAAGGTTTGGATCTTCAAGGGTGAAATCATCGAGCACGATCCCATGGCAGCCGAACGGCGCAATGCGGATCTGCAGGAAGGCGGTGGGGGTGGAAGGCCGCGCCGCGATGGGGATCGTCGTGACCGTGATCGCTCTTCGGAGCGTCCGCCCGCCGCTGAACGGCCTGAGCAGGGCAAAGGCGCAGGCTAAGGAACACAAGTAATGCTGCAACCTAAACGCACAAAGCACCGCAAGGTCTTCAAGGGCCGGATCCACGGCGCGGCCAAAGGAGGCGCGACGCTGAATTTCGGCTCGCACGGTCTGAAGGCGGCGGAGCCTGAGCGGATCACCGCACGTCAGATTGAGGCGGCGCGGCGCGCCATCACACGCCATATGAAGCGCGCCGGCCGTGTGTGGATCCGTATTTTCCCGGATCTGCCGGTGACAAAGAAGCCGCAAGAAGTCCGCATGGGCTCCGGTAAAGGTTCGCCCGAATTGTGGTGCGCGCGCGTCAAGCCGGGCCGCATCATGTTTGAGCTCGATGGTGTGCCTGATCAATTGGCGCGCGAAGCGCTGACGTTGGGTGCGGCCAAGCTGCCGATCAAGACGCGCATCGTGACGCGTATTGGCTGATGGCGGTTGGGCAAAGAGAAGGATTGAGTGAGGACTGGCGATGAAGGCGGATCAATTGCGGGACATGTCGCTCGACCAGCTCGACGATCAGCTGGAGAAGCTCAAGAAGGAGCAGTT
>CAYOPW010000054.1:0-16608 GCA_964405975.1 uncultured Hyphomicrobium sp. | reverse complement strand
CATAACGAGTGCGCAAACGCTCAAACGGTGCCACATAAGAAATTCCCCCAGAATCATTCCCGCAAGAACCGGGGCAGAGTCCGGCGAATTAGAATCAATGCGGCACGTTACAACTGCCCTTTTCGAGCGCAATGATGCGTTGGCGGGCAGCAAAAGCAATTCTTTAAATGATCAGAATTCAAACGATCTTTGTGCGCTCTATAGCGCGATCCCTTGATGACCGGCGCGCAAGCTGCGCTGTTCGTATTCGTTTGTCAGAGGAGACAGAAGCGAGTGGAATATGGGGCGGCGGGCCGCTTGGACAAAACATACTCCTAAATCAAGCCGAGCTCAGCCAACTCGCGGCGCATTTTGGGCGGCAGCATCGCAATCCGTTTGTCACCGCGGCCAAGATCAGCAGGGGCATCGTCGGGATAGAAATACCGCCAGCCTTGAAACGCACGGCGCGGGACGGGACGCACAGACACGAGTTCCTCATCGAGCAGCAGCAGACAACAGCGTGAGCCGTCCTTCTTGTGCGCGTCCTCAAATCCCACGAGACGCTGGCGCGCCTGAATCATGCCCTTTATGACCCAATAGAGCGAGCCGCCGTCGAGCAATTCATCTTGACGCTTCGGCGTCTGGAAGGTGGTGTGGAACAAGCGCGGCTGGAGTCCGGATGTCCTCTGCTCCTCCATGCGTGCTTTCTGCCAAGCCTCAAGATCTTCAACGGAGGTCGCGCCCACGCACAGCTTAATGAGATGCAACGTCATGGCTCTTCTTCCCTTCAGCTTCCAAGACCAACATGGCCCAGCGAGGCAGAGAGTCGCGAGAGCAAACAACAAGCATCCACAAAGTTTATGCCGGCAACTGCTACTTCGCCGTGCACGCTCCGGCATATTGCGCAAATACCGGTTGGCCAAGGATCCCGAAGTGGCGCGAATGGACTGCTGGATGCGTGCCCGTTGCCGGATCCTTGTCGTAGACGGTCGTTAGATTGAGGAAGCCCTCATTGACGACCTCGAGGAAATGGTTGGCGTTGATGGCACGAACGATCTTGAGAGTGCCGGCTTTGTCGCGACCGTCAGTCAGAAGGCGGGCAGATTGCCCATCAAGATCGATCTCGGTGATCTTAAAGTTGAGCGGTGAAGGCGCCTTGAAACTAAATGCGCCTTCTTTGTAGCTCCAGGCGTTGCCTGTCTCGAACGTGCACTCAAAGGAATTGGGCGCATCTTGTGCATGTGCCGCGCCGACGAACGCAACACTCACCGTCAAAATCGAAAAGCTCACGACAGAAGCAAGCTGCATAATCGCCCCCTCGACTAAACCCCAATTCCCGCACACCGGCGGGCTGGATTCCAATCTCGCGACGCATTCAAGCCTGAGCGCGGCCCGTGCGCAACCGTGCCCTCTTCTCACAAAACCCCGGTGAGAAGCCTGCGCCCTAACGCCTCATATCCGCCCCGATTCAGGAATCGATAGCAAACACAGGCACGTGGAACGAAGGAAATGGTCCGGCAAGGGGCAATCGGTCTCGCAGCAATGGTAAGCGCCCTCGTCTGCGCATGCACATCTGCGTCGACTGGCGGCCCGCCCGCAATCGCTGGCAAACCGCCGCTGACCGATGATGCTGCGGGATTCACTTATCAACTCTCCGAAAAAGAGAAGGCGTATGATTGCAAGAGGCTGACTGGCATCGTGCAAGTACGCATACTGCAAATGCGCGGCGAGCAGGCGCACGCAAAGACAACGCTAGCTTCGCGCGGAATGCAATCCGTCAGCCAGTCCGTATTCGGCGGAAACGCGGCGGTTATCGATCCCGAACAACGGTATACTCAAGACCACGCCATGCTGGAGGCCTATAACCGCCAGCTCGCCGCCAAGAATTGTAAGACGTTTGACATCGCCGCCGAGCTAAAAACCGGTACAAATGCGACAGGCACGCCAACCCCGCAGAACACGGGAAACCGCCTGCAAAATAAAAAACCTTGATCATAAGGTCGTCCGCGCATCATTCGACCCTTGATCCCAGCACTGGATTTCTGGTGTAGGAGTGCGCAGCATTGGCAATGCTCGGGGGAAGGGATGACCGCACAACCGGATATCGAAATTGCTGAACGGCCGACTAGCCTTCCGTGGCCGCCAATATTGTTGATTGCAGTGGTCGCCGCCGCTGTGCTGTTAGGCATATTTGCACCCTTGCCCTGGCCGGGCCTCAGCGATCTCCCAGCACGTGTGGTAGGTATTGGGTTCGGAGCTGCGGGCGTCGCGCTTCTCGTCGCCGCAGTTCTCACGTTGCGCCGTCACGGCACGACTGTGCAGCCCCACGTCGGGGCAACAGCGCTCGTGACGACCGGCCCCTTCAGCTTCTTTCGCAACCCCATTTATCTGGCCGATGCATTGATCTTGTTCGGTGTAGCCGAAATCACCTCGAACATCTGGTTTGTGATTGGCGCACTTGTCTTCGGTGTGCTGGTTACGTGGTTCGCGATCGTGCCAGAAGAGCGGCATCTGGAACGGCGCTTCGGCCAAGCTTACCTTGACTACAAGGCGAAGACCCGCCGTTGGTTGTGAGGGAAACGCGATGGCCACCGACTACGGCGAAAAGGAACGCGCCTTCATCGACGGCCTCAAAGAAAATAGCGGGCGCGATCTCGACGAATGGATGGCAGCAATTACCGAACAGAACCTGCCGCATCGCAACGACATTATCGACTGGCTGCGCCAACAAGGGTTCATGTTTTCCAAAGCGTCGTGGCTGGAACGCATTCACCACAACGGCGGGCGGCCGATCTATGCTGATGTCGCCGCCGCCGCACCGGCTGCGCCACGCCAGCCACAAAACGCGCGTATGAGCGCGAAGCCACCCAGCGCGTCAAAGCCCGAGCCAAGTGCCGCAGCCTCTGTCCAAGCCTCTGCAGACAATGATCTCGACGCGCTGCTCGCCAAGGCCAAGGCATACCGGCCGCTGGCGCATTTTCTCATCGAGCAGATCAAGTCGGTACGACCAGCTGCGCGTTTTGAGCCGCGCGGAACCTACATTGCCATTGGCGAGACAGAAAACTTCGCAGTGCTCGGCATTGGCGCCAAGGAGTTGCGGCTGCATTTAGAACTTGGCGATCACCCGCCCGACGAGGTCGTCAGGAAAGGCGTACCGGGCGGCGGACTTGGAAAAACCAGCGCACTTTCCCACATGGTGGTTCTGACCGATGCGCGCCAAGTTGATGCACATCTTTTAGATCTCATTAAGCGGGCGGCCAAAAAGGTGAACGATTGACGGCATGTATACCCGCTGATCATCGATTAGCCTGAATTTCGGGGCTTGTTGCCCATGAGTTTGGAGGTCTCGAACATGGCAGCCGAAATTCGTATGCCATATTTGGCGTTGGTTCTGGCCGCCGGCATGCTCGCGGCATTGTCCGGTCCGGCCGCGGCACAGAGATCCGGCCGTGACGGCATCGCCGATCTCATCGTCAAGTCTGCTATCAAAGGGCCCAAGGTTGCCCAGACGACGGCTAAACCCGCGCCGGGGCCTAAGAAGGATGTCGTAGGACCGCCGGCGCCGAAACCGCAAGACCCACGTGCGGGAGAAAAGACATACGAACAAGCGCGCCAGCTCATGCAAGCGATCGACACGGTCTTGAAGGAAACGGCTGAGCAGCGCACGCAAGCACAGAAACTGCCAGGTAAGGACGAGTTCATCGTCACGCCACTGTGGACGGAAACACGCGAGGACCGCGAGTATCACGTTCGTAGTCTGCTCGATTCCGCGCTCGCAATTGTCACCGATGTTCCGATCGTCGACATGCAGACGAAGGTTGAACGGCTGAGGCGGAACATTCATGACATCAAAGCACAGATCGCTGCACTGAAGGAAAAGCAGATCACGGCCCCCACCGATGGCATGCTGCCCGGCGTCCTTACCGATACCGTTGACAGCCTCGGCACGGAGATTGCAGACGCGGAAAAGCGCATTGTTGAGAATCAGAACCAGATTGACGCCACAAAAATTGAGATCGCAACCGCACTGTCACAGGCCGGTGTGGAGCTAACGCCCGAGCAGGTCAATCTCCTGCTAGACAGTGTGCTGTCTGGCGACCTGGTGCGCCTCGTCGCGGTCTTCAATGCGGCCAAGGCGATCGACGCACAGCTTGGCAAACTATTGACCGCGGCCGGCGACAATATGAGCACCGCACGCAAGTACTTTGCCATGCACGCTGCACTTTTCGCGATGCTAGTGCACGCACAGGACACCGCGATTGCGAAAATTGATACCAAATACATGCCCAAACTCGATGCCATCTTAAAGGACATCGAAGCAGCAAAGGCCAAAACGCGCCGACTCCTGAAACGAAACAACCGCCCAGATCAACGCCGCGCGCTGCAAGCAAACCGCGATGCGCAAAATGTTGCGGAACAGGCAGCAAAGGCTTATCGGCGCTACCTACAGCACCAGCGCGAGCAGATTGCGCGGGCACGCACTCGGGCGGCACACGATCTGCGTATTGCCGACAATACCTATGAGACCGTGGAGGCGAGTTTTCAACTCAAGAGATTGATGCGCGATAGCGCGGCGTCGTTTGAGGCAATCCAAAAACTGGAGGCGCCGACGTTCGATCAGATTTTCAAGAACGAGGAATTACGCCGCGAATTTGAGAATTTGACACGCAAACTCGATGAGCCGACAAGCTGAAATACTGCCGCGCACTCACATCAGCCACAGCGTTGCCAGACCGAGGAATGAGAAGAAACCGACCACGTCGGTGACGGTCGTCACGAACACAGTCGAAGCGACGGCAGGATCGAAACCCATCCTATCAAGCGCAAGCGGGATGATAATTCCCGCAACCGCCGCCGCCAGCAGGTTTACCACCATAGCAACCGCGATCACGGAGCCCATCTCGTCGGTGCCAAACCAGAAGTAGGCAATGATCGCCAGCATCATTGCGAACAAAAAGCCGTTGATCAGGCCCACCGCCGTCTCGCGAATGACAACGCGCACAATGTTTGCCGGCCCTAATTCGCGCATGGCAAGTGCACGCACCGTCACCGTCATGGTCTGCGTACCGGCATTGCCGCCCATCGAGGCAACCACGGGCATGAGCACCGCGAGCGCCACCATGTGCTGAATCGTGGCGTCAAAAAACTTGATGACAGCAGCAGCCAAAATGGCGGTCAGGAGATTGACGAATAGCCAAGCGAAGCGCGGTGGCGCGATCTGGCGCACGCTATCGGAAAGTCGCTCGTCACCGACGCCGGCTAGAAGCTTGGCGTCCTCGTCGGCTTCCTGCTCGATAACCTCTACGACGTCATCGACGGTAACAACACCGACAAGACGCTCGTTCCTGTCGACGACAGGTGCGGCCATCAAGTCATAGCGCTCAAACTGCCGGGCCACCTCTTCCTGATCGACCGTCGCCAGCAACTGGTGGCGGTCGGTATCCATGATTTTTTCGACGGGAACATCGCGCTTGGTACGCAGTAGGCGGCTGATCTCCACGCTGCCCAGCAGATGAAAGCCGGGATCGACGACGAAGATTTCTGAGAAGGTCTCAGGCAGGTCCTCCGTCTCCCGCATGAAGTCGATTACCTGACCGACCGTCCAAAACGGAGCGACCGTCACGAAGTCGGCCTGCATCAGGCGGCCGGCGGTCTCTTCGGGGTAAAGGAGGTTACGCTGAAGTGCTGCTCTTTCGCCTTGGGGGAGCTGTGCCAGAATCTCCTTCTGATCGCTCTCCGTCAGCCCCCCGATGAGATAGGCAGCATCGTCGCTGTCCAGTTCCGTGACCGCCTTGGCGAGAACGTCTTTAGGCAAGGCGTCCGCGATCTGGTCGCGGACCTTTTCGTCGACCTCTGTCAGCACTTCGTAGTCGAAGCTGGGCCCTAGCGCCCGAATTAGGTCAACGCGCTCCTGCGCCCCTAACAGCTCGATGAGGTCGGCGAGATCGGGACCTTGCACTTCGGCGACAAGAGCTTGCAATTTTGCCTTGTCGTTCTCGTCCAAGGCATCTGTAACCGCGCGCACGAGTTCGACCGTAGGCGGGGCGCCCGGCTCGGGCATAACGATGTCTTCTTGTCCCTCAACCATCGGAGGAGACGCTCCTTGAGTACGCGCCGAAAATGGGCTCGGGCGGTCATCAATCCAACACTCGATGCATGGATAACACGGGCCTTATCACGCCGCGCGCACAATGGCAGGCTGATGCCTGAATGCAACAGGCGCGATGTGAAGCAGATAAATGGCGCCTCTAGCACCAACACTGCCCGTTTACAGGAAATGTTAGGTGGTTAGATTCTATTTAGGTTTAGGCGCTGCGGCTTCGCCGTTGTGCTCGATTGGGGATAACCCCTAGCCAACGGAAGTAAGACCATGCGGCGCGCCTTAGCAGCAGTTGCAGGAATGATGCTTTTTGCGCTCGCAAGCGGGTTGCTGGCGCAATCGGCCTTGGCTGACTCCGGTGTCGATGCGTGCGCCACGCGCGCCGACATGCTGGGCCTATCTCGCGTCATCGAGGTCGATGCCGCCAGAGGCCCGATGTTTGGACCTTCACCTCCGGGGGCGTTCGACATTCTGCGTGACCGCGAAGTCATCCTGACATTCGACGATGGGCCCTTGCGCCCCTACACGGTGCAGGTTCTCAACGCGCTGGACGCACACTGTACGAAGGCGACGTTCTTCATGGTTGGGCGCATGGCGGTGGCCGACCCGGCCATGGTCAAAGAAGTCGCCAAGCGCGGGCACACGATCGGCGCGCATACTTGGTCGCATGCCAAATTGCAGACGGCAGGCCTCAAAGAGGCCAAGGGCGAGATTGAGCTAGGCTTCAGCGCCATTACCAAAGCCCTCGGCAAGCCCATCGCGCCGTTCTTCCGTTTTCCATATCTGCGCATGAGCGACACCGCAATTAGCTACTTGAAGAACCGTAATGTGGCGAGCTTCTACATCGACGTCGATTCCCGCGACTTCGACACGCGTGACGGGGCAATCGTAGAACAAAGAGTGCTGACGCAGCTTGGCAAGCGCGGCAAAGGGATCCTCCTGTTCCACGATATCCAACCCTCAACGGCGCAGGCGTTGAAAGGCATTCTCGATAAGCTGAAGGCGCGCGGCTACAAGGTCGTGCATATGGTGCCAAAGGCGAATGCAACGACACTTACCGAATTTGACACGCTGGCCGCCCGCAAGCTTGAGAAACGCCGGCTGGCCGCCGCAAAGCAACCGCTCACCACGCGCTCCGTCGTTTGGCCTGCCACGGAAGGCGTGAATGAAGACGGAGAACGCGAAGTCCTTCCATGGGAGAAAAAACCGGGTCCTACCACAGGCAAACGAAATTACCGCGCTAAACGAACTAATAGTAATTCATGGTACTCTTGGTTTGGTAGCTGGTAGCTCCATCTGCAGACGGTCCCAACACAATGATGCCATTGGTGCATTTTCAGCTCTCCGAGGTGGTCCTTTGATCCGCATTTTTCTTCTAGCTATCACCTGCCTAATCGCAGTACCGATCCCTTTCGCGGCAGCGGCCAAAGAAAAGCGTTGCGCCAACCCGGCTGGAGCGCTCGGCGTCTCGCGCATTGTCGAAATTGATACCAAGACCGGACCGCTTTTCGGCGACTTCTCAAAGTACGAGCGGGAGCCGAGTTTCCTTGGCCCGAAAGAAGTTGTTCTCACCTTTGATGACGGGCCGATGCCCCGCTACACAAAGCCAATTCTTGAGGCGCTCGATAAATTCTGCACGAAAGCCACGTTCTTCTATGTGGGCCGCATGGCGATGGCCTACCCGGGCATGGTCAAGGAAGTGATGCGGCGTGGACACACAATGGGCACGCACACCTGGTCGCATCCTCTCAATCTGCGCCGTCGCGGCCTTTCAAAGGCAAAAGACCAAATCGAGCGCGGGATTGCCGCCGTGGAGCTGGCCGCCGGGCAACCCATTGCCCCGTTCTTCCGCTTCCCCGGACTGAGCGATTCAGGGCCGATGCTCGCCTATCTGCAATCGCGCGGCATCGCTGCCTTTACCGTCGACGTTGTTTCTAATGATAGCTATATCTCCAGCCCCTCGCGGCTTGCTAAGCGCACCCTTGCGCACGTTGAGCGCAACAACGGCGGCATCGTGCTGTTCCACGATATCAAGCGCTCCACCGCGCAAGCGCTGCCGACAATTCTCGCTCAGTTGAAGAAGCGCGGCTATAAGGTTGTGCATCTGCGCACGAAGAGCCAAGTTTCTCCTATTGCCGCGATCACCGAACAGCTCAAGAAAACGCGCGATAAGAAACAGGCTGCGCGCAAGGGCAAGCCCGACCTGGTGCCGTTTTACGAAGCGATCGTACCGTCGACGCTGGCGGAAGACGACGACGAGCCACCGGTGATAGAACTTGCGCCAGAGCCGCGTCAGCGCGTCAAATCCTCTGCAGCGGCAACGGCCCCTCTGCATGCCTCTCTTTCTGGCGATAATGCTGCACCGTCGAAGCGTTCGCGGCCCTCGCGCAAACGCCGCGCAAACAAGAAGAAGGTTTCGAACACCTCGCCTAATCCCGTCAGCACTCTTAGCAATGCAGTCAGAGGCTACTGAGACGGGCCCGCGGCGCACTTGAGATCAAGATGCGCCACAAAGCATCACTTGCTTTGGTCCGCTTTTTCCTAATTATTTCAATGTAATATGGCGCCGGAAGGCGAGCCTGATCGTCACGAATTTCATCCACGCATTGATACACGATGCAACGGATCCCACACACGGGCGTAACGGTGTAGTGTTTGTCTCCTAGTATCAAACTTCAGCCCCCGAGTTGTAAGGAAAAGGCCATGAGCGAAATTGAGGTCTCGAAGTCGAAACGTGAGCCAGCCGCCGCCGGTCCCAAGGATATTTTCTCGGCCATGAGAGACGAGATGAACCGGGTGCTTGAGCGCTTCGAGGGTGGAAAGTCATTTTGGTCGACACCGGTTTCACGCTGGGTCAGCGGCACGATGGTGCCGGAGCTTGACGTTCGCGAGAACGATACCGCGGTCATCATCGAAGCCGAGCTTCCCGGCGTCGACGAAAATGACATCTCGGTAACGGTTGCCAATGGTTACCTGACGATCAAAGGCGAAAAACGCAGTGAAAGCGAACAGTGCGAAGAAAGCTACTATGTGGCCGAACGCAGCTTTGGTTCCTTCCAGCGTTCGCTGAGGCTGCCTGACAGCGTCGACGACAGCAAAATCAACGCTAGCTTTGATAAGGGCGTGCTGAAAATAAGCGCACCCAAAAAAGCCGATGCCCAGAAGCCGGAGCGTCAGATTCCCATCGGCAAGAGCTGAGCGCTTGCTTGAATTGGGCAGTGCCGCGGCCGCTCCAGGAAGCTGCGCTGCTCTCCCTTTCTAACAACAGAGGCAGAAAAGCGTCATGGCGTTGAAGCGCATTCGTCTCGAACTTGCCCGCGATCACGACTTCCCCGACGGCAGCCGCGAGCGCGGCTATGACCTCATTGCACCCATTGACGATAACGATCACCTTGTCGCCGAAGAGTGGCGCAAGGTGCGCGACAAGTGCCGCGTTCGCCGATTCTGGGCAGGTGAAGAGGAACTAGGCCGTCTGGTGCACAAGCGCGGCGGCACCTGGGCGTTTGACTACGACCCCAATGCCGAAGAGGACGACGAGCCCGGATTTCGCTTCGATAAGCACAGATTTGCGCCGGGCGAATATGTCTCACTGAAAGAGCATGACGGCGTCATGCGCACGTTCCGCATCATGTCCGTCGTCGAGATGGATTAATCGAAGCTTTGAGCTCAGCAAGATCGACACGGCGCAAAGAACCAGCGAAGCGCAAGAGCGCTGCGACCCCCAAGCCGCCTTCGCGCATGACCGCCATGGCGCTCGACCACACTGGCGCACCTCTTGAATGCGTGACACGTGCGGTTCGCGCGCCCAAACGCGGACACATCCTCATTCGCGTCGGCGCGTGCGGAATTTGCCGCACGGATCTCCACGTCATCGACGGGGACCTACCCGACCCCAAGCCCCATATTATCCCAGGTCACGAAATCATTGGACGCGTCGCCGCGATCGGACCCAGCGTCAAAGCGTTCAAAATTGGCGACCGCGTCGGCGTGCCTTGGCTCGGCGCGGCCTGTGGCCGCTGCCGCTACTGCCGCGAGGGACACGAAAATCTTTGCGATCACCCCGGCTTCACCGGCTACACCATCGATGGCGGCTACGCCCAATACGCGACGGCCGACGCGGAATATGCCTTCAAGATCCCGGCTAAGTACACAGATGCGCAAGCAGCGCCTTTGATGTGCGCGGGGCTCATCGGCTACCGCGCATGGAAGCTCGTGCGCAATGCCCGCCGACTGGGTATCTATGGTTTCGGCGCGGCCGCACATATCGTGGCCCAACTCGCCACTTACCACGGCCAGGAGGTCTACGCCTTCACGCGCAAAAGAGATAAGGCGGCCCAAAAACTGGCGCGCGACTTAGGAGCCGTGTGGGCGGGCGCATCCGAAACGCTCCCACCAAGGCTCCTCGATGGAGCCATCATCTTTGCTCCCGTGGGCCAACTCGTACCCGTTGCACTCGCCGCCCTCGAAAAAGGGGGAACGCTCGTGCTCGGCGGCATTCACATGACGGAAATCCCAGCGATGCCGTATGCGCTTCTTTGGGGTGAGCGCGTGGTGCGTTCTGTCGCCAATCTCACGCGACAGGATGCCATTGAGTTTCTCAAGATCGCCCCGCGTGTTCCTATTCACCCGCGAGTGACGACGTTTGCCCTGAAAGATGCCAACACAGCGATCGACCAGCTACGCGCCGGCAACCTAACGGGTGCTGCGGTTCTTATTCCGTCAGGCTAATACCCGCAGCGCGCAATGCCGCCTCGGCATTGCTAAGGCTGTCTGCACGCGCACCCCTAGTGTCAACCCGGCGCCAGCTGATTGGGCCTGTGTCGTAAGTAAGCTGCTGCTCCACCACTGCCCGATCGGCGTCCGACGCATCACCTTGGCGTGCGCCTACCCGCTGCATCAAGGCATCGCGGGGCGCTTCCAGCCAAAGCCCTTGGAACCGCACCCCTAGCCCTCCCGCGGCAGCTTCGATAGCAATGCGCTCTTCTAGCTTGGCGTAGACTGCATCAACCACTACGGAATGGCCGGCCGCAAGCGCACGCTGCGCCTTGTCGATCAGAACGCCGTATACACGTTCGGACACTTGCTCACCGTAGTGCTCGGGGCCTAGGCGCTCAGTCTCGGCGACATCAAACAACCGCTTGCGTTCCACGTCGCTGCGCAGATGCACCGCTCCAGGCGCAGCACCGAGGCGGTGCGATAAACCGGCCGCTATTGTCGATTTACCAGTGCCAGAGAGCCCTCCCACCGCAGTGAGCACGGGCGGCGGCGGCGCAAGATAGGTGGTCGCAAGACGCGTAAGACTGCGCGCACTCTTCTCCTCCACCTGGCGCGCCGCATTCTGCAACTGGGCGCCGCGCTCCAGGGCAACAATGGCCCTCACGCCTGCACGGCAGGAAAGAAAAAGTGGCAGGCACGCAAGTCCCTCCAGTTCGCCGCCCACGGGCCCAAGGCCGCAATAGGCGTTGAGCACGATGTTTGCCGCATGCCGGTCGCCGCGGTTATCCAAATCCATCAGCAGGAAGGCGAGATCATAGAGCACGTCGATCGTCGCGAACTCCTCATTGAACTCCAGTGCATCAAATGGAACGGGCGCGCCCTCGATCAGCACAATGTTGCCCAGATGAAGATCTCCATGACAGCGTCGCAGACATCCAGCTCTTGAACGCGCACTCAAGAGTGGCGAAAGGCGATCTAAGACGTTTTTGACGCGCTCATCGAATGCGGTCACCCTCTCCGTTCCCAACAGCTCGTGGGCGGCACCCAGCGCCGACGTTAACTGATGGACGACCGCGCCAATGTCCTGTGCACCGTCGATATCTGTCGCGATGGCCGCCATGCGGTGAATGCGCGCCGCCACGCCGGCAATCGCCTTGCAAAGCGCGTCCGGCAGCGGCCCATTCTGTGCCTGATTGGCAAGAAGCGCCTCTTGCTCAAAGCGGCGCATGTGGACCGCCCACTCAACGGGCGGCCCCTGCCCTCCAAGGCTCAGAGCGCCGCTCGCATCGCGCGTAACAGGAACTGGCGCAATATAGATTGCAGGAGCGTGCGGTTGGTTGATCTCGACCTCACGCGATATCGCCTGGTGACGCTTGTCTAACGTCGAGAAATCCAAAAAAGGAAGGCGGACGTGCTTCTTGACCTTGTAGGCCTCACGCCCGGCCAAAAACACTCGCGCACAATGGGTCTCGATCACATCGACACGCGCAGGCCGCTCAGGGTAGGTCGCCGGATTGCTCAGCAGCGTTGCGACCTCATCCTCGCTGGCGGCGGCGGGCGGCGCGGTAGGAGTCGGCATGCTTGCCCCTGTCTGCATTGGATCCAAACATACCGCACCCGCAGATGCTCAGCACGCGTCGACATCGCAAAGGAACTGGTACACTTGCCACCGCGTCACGCGTCGCTGCGCCGCGAGAATTCTGTTTGTCCACCAGTAGCAAGGATGCGCGCCTGCTCAATCCAGTTTTCACGCTCGATACGACCCTTGAAGTCAAGGATCTGGCTGACGCGCTCAATGTCGGCACCGGTCCAATTGGCGACCTGTTCGTAGCTCGTTATGCCCAAGGAATTGAGCTTCTTTTCAATCAAGACGCCGACACCGCGAATACGTTTTAGATCGTCGACTGTACCTGACGGGCGCGGCGCCTCTTGACCAAGCAATGCCTCAGACCGCACTGAGCGCAGATGGGATACGTCGCGCACAGTCGGCGCACTATCCCGCGCCGGCGCAGGCTCAACTTGTGCTGTAAACGTGGCCGCTGGAGTTGGCACCGGTTCGGGCGCGGCGGCTGGATCAGGAGCCGGCTGTGCGACTGCGGCAGGCTGAGGTTCGGGCAAGGGCTGCGAAACCGGAGGCGCCGGGGTGGACGAGGCGACCGACGCACCACCAGCCAACGCACTCCCGAAGCGCTCTGAGCCGAAATCGGCTTGCACGCGGGGCGCCGCCTCGATCTTGGGCTCCGTCGTAGCGGGCGAGACGGCCGCCGGCGTGGCATCGGTGCGCGTTGAGCTTCGGTAATAGAATTTTCGCTTGAGGCTGCAGGCAATGACGGCACCGAGGAAGAATGCCGCCACCAATAGAAATGCCACCTGCCAATGCAGCTCCGTCATGCTTCAAACTCCCCTACACTTTAAATGCCAACCAGCAAAACGGTTCGCGTTAGTCCCTCACCCTGGCACAGGCAATCCACGCGACGATGAACCCGCCCGCAAATGCCGCGAGCACGGACCACCCAAGATTGACAACCAAATAGTCCATTAGCGCACTCCACATGTCTTTCGCTATCAGGCCTACGGCCCCTTGACGTCGATTTCAATGCGGCGGTTCCCCGCCCCGGCTGCTGCCATCTTGGTCGGCACACATTAGTGGTGAAAATCAACACGATCTTCAGCCGTGCTTGCGGTGTGGGATAATAGGTCGGACCTGTGCCTCTCTTACTTTGCCGCGCAGCGATTCTGTCAGCCCGCACTGCACTTCTGCGTTGCGCAACTCTGAAATTCCTGCAGCAATGTAGTCACGGGTGATGGGAAGCGCATTCACGTGGAGCGCGCACTGGATCTGGAAGACGCCTAGATTCCCATAGCGGAAACTCGCCTCGCACCCTGCAAGATAATATTCCCACATGCGGCAGAACCGCTCGTCATAAAGGTCCAAAACTTCATCGCGTCGCGCCATGAAACGCCGGCGCCACTCGAAAAGCGTCTTGGCATAGTGCAAGCGCAGACACTCAACGTCCGTGACAATCAAGCCCACGCGCTCGATCGCCGTCACAATCTGCGAAAGTGAAGGAAGGTGGCCACCGGGAAAAATGTACTTATTGAGCCAAGGGTTGGGATCCCAAGGCCCGTCTAAAAACCCGATCGTATGAAGCAGCATCGCGCCGTCTGGTGTAAGAAGCTGTCGGCATTTGTTGAAGAACGTATTGTAGTAGCGCGGACCAACGTGCTCGAACATTCCTACTGACACAATGCGATCGAATGTGCCTTGCAGCGTACGATAATCTTGCAGTTCGAATTTGATCCCATATTCTAAACCGCGTTCCCTGGCGCGCGTTCGTGCGGCTGAGAGTTGCTCTGTTGACAGCGTGATACCCAGCACCTCACGCGCCCCGGCTATCTCCTTCATGTAGAGCGCCAAGCCGCCCCAGCCTGAGCCAATGTCGAGAACGCGGCTATCAGATTTGAGAGCCAGCTTAGCCGTCACGAGCCGCTTCTTGGCGAGTTGCGCCTCCTCCAAGGTACAGTCCGGGCGTTCGTAGTAAGCGCACGAATACTGGAGATCCTTATCGAGGAAGATACGATAAAGCCGCCTGTCGAGATCGTAGTGGTGCCTCACGTTGCGTCGTGAGCGCAAAGGATTGTTGCCACCCAAGAGTCGCGTCGCAAGGTGGCGAATGTGGCGAATAACGCGAGCGGATAGGAGCTTGCTGTCACCGCCTGCCTCGCGAATAACGAGCTTCAAGAATCCGTAAATGGTCCCCCGCTCCACAATCAAGCGACCATCCATGAACAGCTCACCCAAGTGAAGGCTAGGGTCTAAGACTGCTGCCCGCTCAGCACCGGCATCAGTGAAACGGATGTGTACCTCTTCGCCAGTACCGTCACCGAATGTCAGCGCTGTTCCGCGCGCAGTTGTGACTGTCAGAGCCCCGCGCGTAACCAGACGGGTAAAGGCTGCTTTCAGAATTTTGTCCATCATAGCGATACGGGCACGTTGGAACCGGCCACGCGCTCATGATTGCACAGCACCAACGCCGGCCGGCCAGAGATCGGAACGTCGTGACCGTAAGCATAAGCTAACTATGGGTATTTTGGGAATGGCAGAGATGCAGAGGTTACGTCATCAAAATCTACCCATAAGACGAAAACCGTCTCGCAGGGTATCGGAACGGCGCCATTTTCAGGCACCCGGCGCGGCCCCAATCGCACCTGCTAGGCCGACGATACTTAATTTGGCGATGTCATGCCATAAGTTGCAGATCCCGGCACAAAATGTGACCGATGAGCGAAAGTCCCTCCCTCGATTGTCTAAGGGTATGTTTGCGGGGCCGCTCAGCGTGGTAGGCAACCCCTCCGCCTATTGTTTGCAGACGACGAGGTTTCCAACCTTTCTCGACGTGTGCTGGATCGCCTCGAGGCGATGCATCATGATATCGCGCATGGCGATGACGCCTACGAGTTTGTTTCCGTCGGTCACTGGCAGATGGCGAATACGCAGCGCACTCATCATCTTCGCCGCCGTCGCAAGAGTATCCTCCGGCGAGCACGTTATGACCTTGTTCGTCATAAGAGCAGATACCGTGAGCGTATGGAGTTCTCCTCAATGCGTCGCGACGCCATAAGCCACATCTCTTTCGGAAACGATTCCAAACAGCGTTTCTCCATCATCGCTGACAGCCATCGCGCCGATCTGCCTTTGCTTAAGCCGCCGGGATAACGTCTCCACAGTCTCGTTGGGCCTTATGGTGTCGACGCCCGAACCCTTAAATTTGAGGATGTCAGCAACCGTTACGGTCTGTTGTTTCATACTGCGAACCTCCATCTCTCGTTTCTTGTGATTTTGCCGGGTCGAGACGTGGCTGCGGGAATGGGCAACGTCAACAAACCTGGGCTCTTGAGTTGGGCCTTGTGGAAGCTCTTCAATTGGGTAAGCAGTTCTGCTGGCGCGCAGTAGTCCCACCCGAGTAAGGTCATGCTTGAAGTTGATACAGGCGCCGCTTCGTTTGCCGACCGCAAAGCTTCTGCGCATTCATGCAATTGCGAGTAGACGCCGCATGTGATCACGGTCGAGAGCCCTGCTGCGACCGCCGACCGGATGCCTGCAGCCGAGCTTACAACCGCAAGGCAGCCTTCAGGCGCTAGTGCTAGTGCGTTGAGCACGTATGAGTACCTCTCATTGGCCGCGCCGCCTGCGTGTTCGTCATCTGAGCAAACAGCACTGAATTCGGCCGATATGGGCGGCTCAATATTTGCCCTAAGAAGGCTTGAGACTTGAGAGCGGCCTTCATTTGTTGCAATTGCCAATCGAACGCCTGCGCGGGCCGCTACGTTCAGGAAATGGGCAACACCCGCCCGAAGTTTCACTGCGCCATTATTGAGTTGCTCCTGATATATAGTTGTGTGCCGGCGCGTCATTGCCGCAATCAGGTGACACAAATCTTCGCTCGATCGCCAGTGGGGACGGTGGCGTTCTACAAACGCCTGTATCATCTCCTTGCCATCTGTCGCCCTAAGTAGCTCCGCGTAGAGCAGGCGTCCCCAGTGCCAGTCTAATCCGGCCTCGGCAAAAACCTTATTGAAGGCTTCGCGGCGGGCGTCCTGCGTTTCAGCCAAGACGCCATCGATACCGAATACAATCGCTTGCAGCATCGTTCGCTCATCTTGCCCCAGAACGGATCGGCGCGCTTGCGGCTGCCATCCGTCTGTCTAGTGACGATTGTTCGATATCACCACGCATGACTTCCCTCCCGGCATTTGAAAACGACCCTCAAGCAGGGCGGCGCTTCCAAATTTCAGATTGCAATCACCAGACA
>CAYOPW010000053.1:0-17889 GCA_964405975.1 uncultured Hyphomicrobium sp. | reverse complement strand
GAAATGGCGGAGACGGAGGGATTCGAACCCTCGATACGCCCTTAAGCGTATAACGGTTTAGCAAACCGCCGCCTTCAGCCTCTCGGCCACGTCTCCAGCGAGCGAAGCCACCTAATAGATGCGGGGTGCGCTGATTGCAAGCCAATGACAGGCCGTACCGTCCTGGCGGCAATTCGGGCCTCTTGACGCGTGGCGCAGCACGCCGCATCGTTACAACTTCGGCGTCCTAGAAAATCAGAAACCCGCGTCAAGCGGGGGAGTGGCCGAATGCCAAGATCGATCGGTATCAGTTATGTTGTTCTCACGATCTGCGTATTCACACCGAGCGCATTTGCCCAGGAATACTGCGTCGCCTGCACCAGCCCCGATGCGCTTTATCGCTGCATCATTGGCGGCGATCCCGCGCCGGCGGCGCGCTCTACCGGCGGACAACTTCTGTGCATTAAGGAGCTGGCAAAGAGCGGCCAACACGCAAGCTGTCGCGTCGACCGAACGTCATCAGGGCCATGCGACGGAGTACCAAGGACCGTGATGTTCCCGGATGTCCCTGGCATCCCCGACGAGGCCTTTGTACCGCCGCCTGAAGCGATGCAACCTCCCCTTGGTGAGGAGGCGCAAGACCGTCCTTCGGACCAGGAACCGGCATCTGAAAGCGCAATCGAAAACGCCGAGCCGGCTCCGCAGGAGCCGCCCAAAACCGTCGTGGATATGGCGAAAGGTACCGGCAAGAATCTCAAGAAGGCCGGGGATGCGGTGGGCAGTGCCGCAAAGAAAACGTGGACGTGCCTGAGCTCGTTTTTCAGCGACTGCTGAAGTAACCATGTCAATCAGTGTGCGGCGACCCACTCACGCGCCAACTTTTGAGCGCGTACGATCTGGATCTTCGTCATTTCACGCGCAATCTCGAGGCGGTAGCGCTTTGCGTCCGCATCCCCACGCAGGGCTGCGAGATTGAACCACTTGTGAGCCTCAACGAGGTCGAGCTCGACATCGCGGCCCACACAATACATGAGTCCAAGCTGATAGAGGGCATCCACTGTGCCCCCCGACGCTGCACCCTCCAGGGCGCTATGCGAGAAAAAATCTAGCCGTGCCATAACGCGATACACCTGCATTAAAGCTGCACCAAGTAGCGGCGATTGCGTTGTGCCCCCGGCCGCCCCTTCCGTCCCGCCAGCTCCTTGAGGCGGGAAAGTTGACGGGAAGGATGTCAGAGGTCAGATGAAAACTGGTAAATGGCCGAGCAGAAATTAGCAGGCAAATTCGTTGCCGGATGTAAAGGACGCCTAACACATGCGCCCCAAAGTGGTGCATTCGGTTCGCATCTGAGCAGCGTGCAACTTTGCCTTCACGATCCTGCTTACCGCGCGATAACCATACTGAGAAAAGAGCTACGTGAACCTTTTCACCATTGGGCCTATGGCAGCAGCACAATCGAGCCTGTCGTGTTGCGCGCTTCTAAATCGCGATGAGCTTGTCCTGCCTCTTTCAACGCATAGGTCCGGCTTACCGGAATATTAATCGCACCCTTGGCGACCATATCAAAAAGTTCACCTGCATTGGCGAGCAGGTCATCGCGACGCGCCGTATAGGTCATCAGCGAAGGGCGCGTCGCAAAGAGCGAGCCTTTTGCCGAGAGAATACCCATGTCGAATGGTGGAACCGGTCCTGAGGCGTTACCGAAGCTCACCCACAGACCTTTTGGCTTGAGGCAATCGAGCGAGGCTGGGAACGTATCTTTACCGATTGAATCGTAAACAATGTCGCAGCCTTCGCCACCGATAATCTCGCGCACGCGCGCAACGAAATCCTCCTTGCGGTAGTTGATGACGTAACGGCAGCCGTTCTCCCGTGCGATCTGTGCCTTCTCATCGGAGCCAACGGTTCCGATCATGGTCGCGCCAATTGCCTTGGCCCACTGACAAGCGATTAAGCCAACGCCGCCGGCCGCAGCATGAAACAGCAGAACCGTCTCTGCCGTGCAGGGATACGTCTCGCGCAAGAGATAACGCACGGTCATGCCCTGTAGCATCATGGCGGCAGCCGTGGCGTCGTCGATTGTGCCGGGAACCTTGACCAGCCTATCCGCGGGGATGAGACGTTCGACTGCATAGCCGCCCAGCACGCCTGCATACGCGACTCGATCGCCGATTTTGAGGTCGTTCACGCCATCGCCCAGCGCTTCAACGACACCTGCCCCCTCCATTCCGATAATCGCCGGAAGGTCCGCAAGCTTGTATAGGCCGGTGCGGTGATAGACATCGATGTAGTTGAGCCCGACCGCCGTTTGACGGATTCGCGCTTCGCCCGGGCCTGGGTGACCGACCTCAACAACGCTCCAAGTCAAGGCTTCTGGACCCCCATAATCATGGATCCGGAGTGCGTGCGCCATTGTGGTCCCCATTATTGTTGCGGCCGGAGCGCGGCGCCGGTTGCCTTGACGCTGCCATCCTGGCCTTCTACGGGCTCATGCCATAGGCCGACAAGGGAGCGATGATGAATTTTGGCGACGATCGAGGCCGGCGCGCGCTGATTTTAGCGCTGCTGCCGGTTATCGCGCCACTAGGCTGCGCCGGCCCTAACATTTCCACCGGCCGGCCCTACTCGGGCATGACGTGTGTGGATGACTCGGCTGAATGCATCAATCGCCGGCAGGCCACGCTGCGCTATCTTGAGAACGACACGAGCCGCGCCTGGGTCAAGCAGCCTCCTCCACCCGAGGCTTATGCGTCAGGCGTGCGTCTGTTCGCACTCAAAAAGAAGAAGAAGGAGCTTACGTGCGATGAACTCGCCCACGGCCGGCGTGAGGCCGACAATGCACCAGCAGTACTGCGCGGACCTGCAGGTGCAAAGCTGACGACGGCGCAGGTTTCACGCGGCGTCATACTGGCGAGCGAGGTTTCACGCGATCTTGCCAGAGAGATGCGGCGGCGCTGTAAATCCTAGCACGTGCCCGCTCGCTAAATGCATCCTCCAGATGGCGCTTCCAATCCCGGCCTGCTCGGTCCAACATCGGCCAGCCTTCGCACTTCCCAAATGAGCGTCCTGCTGCCACGACGAGAAAGCTAGAAAGAATGACGATTCAGGAATTCGTTGAGGCGGTTATCGCATTCGTTCAAGCCAACCAAGTATGGGCGGCACCCGTAGCGTTCGCGCTTGCGTTTGGCGAAAGCCTTGCGTTCATCTCCTTGATCTTGCCTTCGACGGTAATTCTGGTGACGATCGGCGGCCTTTTGGGGGCCAGTGCAATCGACATCTGGCCCGTCGTGATTGCAGCAGGACTTGGCGGTTCGCTCGGTTATGCGGTCTCCTATTGGATCGGCCTCTACTTCAATGACTCGCTCGACGGATACTGGCCGTTCCGGGACTACCCCGAGATGATGCAGCGGGGGCGCCGTTTTTTCGAGAAGTATGGTGCCCTTGCCGTGTTCCTCGGCCACTTCTTCGGACCAATTCGTGCGGTCATTCCCGTGATCGCCGGCATGGCCGCCATGCGCCAAATTCCATTTCAGATTGCCAACATCACATCCGCCTTCCTATGGGCAGGCGGTGTCATCGCACCAAGCTTCTTTGGCGTCGCGTGGCTGATGGGGCACTGATTTGATCGGACGGCCTTGTCACAACGGCATAGGTCGCATAGCCGCGATAGACGCTCTCGCTGTGCACCGAAAGGCCGCGGCGGACCGCAACGCCTTTCAGCTCGGCCACTAGGCCTGCTCGCGGTTCAACGGAAAACTTGGAAAGCCAAGCGCGCAGGCGCGTTCTGAACCAATGGGGCAATGCCTGCTGTTCGCCGAAATCGACAATGTATAAGGCTCCTCCGGGCGCAACGGCCGTCATGGCCCGATCCAAGGCGCTTCGCCACGGCGGTATCATCGACAGCGCATAGGAGATGATGACGCGATCGAAGGCGGGCACGCTGAATAGTTGCTCGCTGGAAAAATTCGTGGCGTCGGCCTCGGCCACGCTTACTCGGTCCGACAGCCCGGCCCGCTTGATCGAGGTGCGTGCACTGGCGAGCATCTCTTGTGAGATATCGAAACCGTACAATTTCGCATCAGGATAGCGCCGCGCTGCCTTAATAAGATTGCGGCCCGTACCGCAAGCAACCTCCAGCACTGTGCCACGCGATGGCACCTCCAACTCTTCGAGTAGCCGGTCGCGGCCCAGCAGATAGTATTTGCGCGAGGCGTCATAGAAGTACCGCTGGTAGCGGTAAATCGCATCCATGTGGGCAGCTGCCGTGACCGTAGAATGAGTCACTCGCGCTTCTCCCTAGGCCTTCAGCACGTAAAGGTGGAAGCCGCCATAGATCGAGGAGCGGTCCTTCGCCGTAAGCTTGCGGCAAGCAACTCGGTCGTAACTGAAGCGCGCAAGAATCTGCTCTGGCACGCGGCCAGGCAGAATTGTCTCCTCGCCGGCCGTGCGGAATATGACGCGGGCGCCCGGACGTGCGGTTCGCGCAATCTCTGTCCATAGCGCTCCGAGCTGCTCATCGGTCATCCAATCCTGTGCATCGAGCAAGACGTAAGCATCAAGCGACTCTGCCGGTTTGCGAGCCAGATACTCAGTGAATGACGCGTGCAGCACCGAGATGTCGCTGGCACGCCCGCGCAACGCCGCAAAGCGCTCGCGTTGCAGATAGGGCGGCAGCGGCCCGCTGCCGCCGCTTGCATATCTCCGTCCAAAGGCCTGCCAGGCGAAGTAGTTGTCCGAAAGATCAAAGTCGCAAGCAAGCCGTTCCAGGCGCGCGCGCAGGACGTTGGCCATGCTAGCCTCACTCCCCTTGAGGGCATTGAACTGCGCGGGTGGAATGCCAAGTCCGAATAGCGATGATGGCCTATCCAGCAGCCAACGAATGTGACGCTTGGCGAATAGCGGTGCCAACTCACGCTCGAAGATACGGCGTTGCTCCAGGCGGGATTTGGCGGCAAGTAAGCGGCGCGGGTTGGCACCGTGAATACGCGCGAGAAGATGGCCGGCACCGATAAAGCCGCCCAACAGGCCATGCCGGTAAACATTGCTGCCAAAGTAACCGATGCGCCGGCGTCCCAGACGATCGCGTGACTCCCAGTACTTGCGCGTTGCCGCATCGAGGTGCGGCTTCAAATAGGTGAAGTAGGCATCAATATTCTGGCGACCGTCGGCCTCAGCGAAAAAGCGGCAAAAGGTGGCGTAGTCGGGCAGGTGCTTGAGTGCTGCGACCTTGAGCTTGTTGAGCGCGACGTGCGCAGGATTGAGGTCGACGGCCGTAACGGAGATAGGCGCGGTGGCAAGATAGCTCAATACATTGCACCCGCCGGAGGCAATGGCGATAAGTTCCTCACCCTCTCTCAGCGTCAACGCTTCCAGATCGACGACCGGGTCCTCCCAAATCTGAGGATAAACAAGCCCGCTGAAGGCGAGCGTGAAGAGCCGCTCCTGAATGCCTTGCCGGGACGTGGGCCTATGGCGATGCACAGCTTGACGGAGGCGTTGATTGCGCGCGCGCCTAACCGGCGCCTCCTCACTGGCGATAGCGTCGTGAATTGCGGCCATTCTTTCCCCGTTTGCACCGGACGGCGACGTGGTGTTCGCCGCAACTTGATGCTGTCATATTTGACCCAATGGGTCGGCTAATCGAGTCCTGTTACGATTTTATGTCACACGGCGCACCTCCCCTTGAATCTCTTGCTTCTTGGAGCCGGATCACTTAGAGGAGGCCAGGCTGCATGGCACATGCGCGGCCCTTAAATCCATTAGAGATCTTGGTAGAACCCAATGAACAAGCGCACCCATCGTCACGTCGAGACGCAGAAGAAGAAAAAGCGCCGGGCGATCCCCCGGGCCAAGGTGACGCGCAGCCAGGGCAACACGGCCAGCGTGCGCAAGCGGCTGAAGAAGCAGGCCGGACAAGCGCGCGCCGCCAGCGCGGCGGCCAGTGCCTAAGTACAATTCCGACGAGTTCCAATAAGTCGATCGTCCCGCGAGACGATAACCGTTGCGTTAAAGCTGGTTAGGCACTGCGCTGGCGCAAAGTCTTGGGCCGATTTTCGGCCGCGGGCGTTCGCTCAAATTCTACGGTCCCGCTTAGACGCAAATCGAATTTTGGCAGATGGCAACCAAGTTGGCCGCCATCCGCAATGCTTTGTAGGCAGATCAGGAGCCTGCACGGCAAGGACGGGCCTTCACCCGGCAGCGCTCGCGCTTATTGTAGGACCAGCAGCCATAGCTCTTGTTACCCGACCGCCACCACGTGTCGAACTTCGTGCCATAGATAGCCCGCGCCTTACGCTTCCATGCGTAGCGTGCGCTTGCGCGTGCGGCGAACATGGTGCTTTGCCACTTGCCGAGTGCTGTGACCTTCGAACCCTTACAAACGGCCGCTTCCACCGAAGCCGGCGCAACGCTTATAAAGAGAAGCGCTGCAATAACAGCGATGCCCACTTTGCCGATCATATTTTCTTCTCCTCAACTTGCCTATTGGAGCGAATTTTGCCCCCTGACCCCACCAACCAGATGGCGCCGATGCACACTGATAGTATGCAGGAGGACAGAAATCTTGATGCGGATCAATGCCCCTCCCCACACGGGCGGGACCATCGCAATTCTTTGTGGACGGATTTATGATCGTGTGTCAGCACTCCCCGCCAAATTCGTCTCGCCCGCCTCTAACTGGGCCTGCTGCGATCAACGACACGTGCGCCAACCGATTGCGAATAAGGCCGCAAACCTGCCCCAGCACGATGGCGCAGAGACGCAAGGGCCTGTTCAAACTGATCGCCGAGGCGCGCAGGCAAGTGCAAGCGATACCAAGGGAAATACACAATTATGAGCGATGATCTTGGCGCGTTCCGACAGCGCTTGGACATGCGCAATGAGGCCGCTAAAGACGGTCCATTGTCCATCATGACGTTCGCGGTAAAGGACGTTTTTGACATCGCCGGGATTGTCACTGGAGGCGGCAACCCTGACTGGCTAGCAACACACGAACCAGCGCAACAAACGGCACCCGCCGTACAAATGTGTCTGGACGCCGGAGCGCATTTGACGGGCATCACAATCGCCGACGAACTGGCGTTCAGCCTGCTCGGCGAGAACACGCATTATGGAACGCCCATCAATACCGCTGCCCCCGGCCGCGTTCCCGGCGGCTCATCCAGCGGCTCGGCGGCGGCCACTGCCGGGGGCCTCGTCGATTTCGCGCTAGGGACGGACACCGCAGGATCCATCCGCATACCCGCCAGCTACTGCGGCATTTATGGTCTGCGGCCGACGCACGGACGCATATCCGTCGAAGGAGTCCTGCCGCTCTCGCGCAGTTTCGACACCGTGGGCTGGGTGGCACGCGACGCAAAGATTCTCAGTAGCGTCGGCGATGTCGTTCTCGGTGACGATAAGGAAGGCGTGAAACCCATTAAGCGCATTCTGCTGCTTGAAGAAGCTTTCGACCTTGTCGAGGCGGAAGCACGGCCAGCGCTAGAAGCGGCAGTCGCCCAAGTCTCACGGTCGAGTGCTCCAATAGAACGGGTACCACTCAGCAAAGACGGTTTTTCGGATTGGCTCACGGCTTTCAACGCGCTGCGCCCTCCAGAAATTTGGACCGCATATGGTTCCTGGATCGAACAGGTTCATCCCCATTTCAGTCCGCAGGTCGCCCAGCGCTTCGACGCAGCCAAGCGCGCCGCTAACGCTGATACGAGGCAGGCTTGGATTTTTCGCGGGGACATACAGAACAAGGCAGCGGAATTGCTCGGCGACGACGCCGTTTTCATGCTACCCACCGCACCGACCATTGCGCCCCAGATCGGTCTCAGCGACAGCGCCGCCCCGAGTCAGCGGGAGCACACGCTTCGACTCTCGTGTATCTCTCCTATGCTGGGCCTACCGGAAATTTCCATTCCTCTGGCAACCGTCGACGGCTGCCCGATGGGCCTATCCCTGATCGCCCCAAAGAATGCCGACCGTATGCTGCTGCGCGCTGCGCTTGATCTAAGAGAGACAGATCAACTCCCCGCGGAAGCCTAAGACGGCGGCGGTTGGCGCAAGCGTTTCGCCAAACGGATGGGCTGCAACGCACCCTGCACCCTGCGCTGTTCCCTAAGGAACAAAGGAGCTTGTGCTGGCCGATGCATGTTTAGATCCATCTGCCGGGACGCGGGTCTTCCTCAATTCGTCGTAAGAACGTAGTGATGACACGGACCGCCGGCATGTGGCATTCCGCATGGGGGAGGAGCGATGTCGGTGACGCGCTACGACGTTGAGTTCAAGAGCCAGGGCACCATCTGCCGGGCCTGGTTCTATGAACCGGACACATCCATCACGCAGCCTGCCCCCTGCATTGTGATGGCACATGGCCTGGGCGGCACCCGCCGCGACTCTCTTGAACCCTACGCCCAGCAGTTTTGCGAAGCTGGATTCTTCGTTCTGCTGTTCGACTACCGCCACCTTGGCGACAGCGACGGGGCACCCCGGCAGATAATTTCGATCCCCCTCCAGCTTGAGGACTGGGCCGCCGCAATCGCGTTCGCGCGCCAGTGGGATGGCGTCGATCCGCGGCGCATTGCGCTGTGGGGAACATCGCTTTCCGGAGGCCATGTCGTTGCCATGGCAGCCAAAGACCCACGCATTGCGGCGATCTCGGCGCAATGCCCGATGATGGACGGACGCGCGAGCACGCGGATGGCACAGCGGGCATCCGGGCCACGAAACTTCATGCGGCTTGGATTCGCGGCGATCAACGATGCATTGCGCTCTCTATTGCGCTTAAAACCCAAATACGTGCCACTGGTAGCTCCCCAGGGTGAACTTGCGGCCATGGCCAGCAAGGACGCCTACGAGGGTTACACCGCTCTCGTTCAACCGCACTGGCGCAATGAGGTCGCTGCGCGCTTCTTCTTACGCTTCCCCTTTTACCGCCCTGTATCCTATGCGAAGGGCGTAGGGTGCCCGTCACTCATTCTCGTTTCCCTAAAGGACAGCGTGGCCTCACCGCGTGCGGCTCAAGACGCTGCTGCGCGCATGGGTGAAAACGCCCGGCTCGTGAAGTTGCCCGTCGGGCATTTTGACATCTATAAGGGCGCGTGGTTTGAACGCTCAAGCCAGGAGCAAGTGAAGTTCTTCAAGGACGTACTTCGCGCTTGAGAATCTCGTGCAACGCAGTCGGGCTCATTACCGCATCGCGCACACGGCTGAACCCGTTGCGAGTCTTCCTAACAAAGAAAATGCCGCCGGGGTGACCCAACGGCATTTCCATTTCAATTGTGATCGGGGAGCGTTAGGCGAGCTCAACTTGTGCAGCCTGCTTGCCGCGGCCGCGGCGGTCGTCCTCAAGCACAAAGGTGATCTTGTCACCTTCGTTTAGGCCCTGGATGCCAGCTTGCTCCAGCGCGCTGATGTGGACGAACACGTCTTTAGTGCCATCGTCGGGCTGCACAAAACCGTAGCCCTTGGTCGTATTGAAGAATTTCACGGTGCCCGTAATGCGGTCCATGGGGTTCCTTTCCCAATGGGCGTGCTCTTAAGCCAGTCGCCGGACGGCACGCCATCCATCCGGAGTCTCAGTCTTGGGAAAGGGCAAACGGCCGGTGGCGCGCTGTTCTAATCCTAAAATCATGAGGGCGCGGTCCACCTTGGATCGCACCGGCGCGACCTATATGAAACGACACGAAGGCAAAATCAAGCTCAACAATGGTGGCGCCGGGTTCAATTATGAATGACACATTGTGAAATGGCACCTAGCCCCCCGCAGCGGCTGTTGCGGGATTTCGAGGCAACCGCCTTTCAGCAATAGCACCTGGCGCAGGGCGTGGTGGGAGGCCTGAAGTTATTGGCAGCTGCCAACTGACAGCCACGCAGTATCGGCCCGTTGGGCGCACGATCCACGCCGTGCTCGCGTTGGAAGCGCCAGAAACGTTAGGCAACGGACCACAGAGCAGATTTCGCCCTTGCCGCTTTAGGTGTGCTTCTTTCAATGTCCACAACCGATAGAAGTGATCGCGCCGCGAGCGCGTCTCACAAGTCTCCAGCGCATGGAAGTCGTCGATACCGAACAAATCAGGATCGAATTCCAAGACGTCGAACTCAGGATCGATGCGTTCAATGTCGATCCCGACGGGAAACGGTGCCAGCGCGAGAGCGGTCAGACCCTCGGCATGGCTCAAGGAGATATGTAGGCTGCTTCCGTGCACAACCGGCTGGCCGCCGACATCTCGCACGACCTCACAGCCGGCCAACATGTAATCAAAAAGGCGTTCAAGTTCATGCGGGGCAAGACCGCGCCGTGACGTGCTTTCACCAATCGCCGCGACAGCTTGAAGCTCACGCGGCGCGCCGGGCAAGTTCAGGCAATGAGTTTCAACTTGGTCCTTCATTGACATTGCTCCGCCGTTTGGGGAATCCGAGCTACGGCCGAAGGCAGAACGATCTCGACCAGCGGTAAGCGGTGCGCAATGCCGCCCACAGCCTTGGCCGGATTGCCGCGCCACGTGGTGCCGGAATCAGGGCATTCCCCCTTCATGAGGAATGAGTCTGCTGCAAGCAGAACATTGTCCCCCATGCGAACGCCATAGTGCACGAATGCTGACGGGCCGATGGTGCACCCATTTCCGATTTTGATTCTGTCTGTCTTGAAGACGCCCTCCTCAAGAGAATGCGCATGCAATGCGCATAACTCGTTCAGGTTTGTGTGGTCGCCAACGTCGATCAAACTTTTGTCAATGAATGTGCACCCGTCATCGAAAACTTTCCTGCCTATGCGCGCCCCCAGCAAGCGGGAAACGACATTCTTGAAAGGCGTCCCTGTGAAAAGTGAAGAGACAGGAGAGCCGGTGAACTTCCAATACCGTTCGTGCCCCCAGAAATATTCGTCGTACATGGATACGAGCCTTGGTTGCAGGCTCCTGAAGCCAATACTTCCTCTCTCGATGAGGCAATAGAATCCGATGCTGAAAACAGACGCTAACACACCGAATGCGAAAATACTCCAGGTGCCAAAAGCCGAATAATACTTCAGCGCGATGTAGCCGGCGAACATGAGCACAAACAAGTACAGCCACTGGCACACGAGCAGGTAGATAATCGTTCGACTGTTGTGCCAAAGCTTCTTGGCGATCCGTTTTTGGCGGACCTCGCCTTCGACCATTTGGACTGCAATCTTGTCTCTATCAACCACGCGCGGGATTTCGAACGGAGGCGAACCCAGCAGACCCACGTTCTCGCGCACAGGCCCATCGATCGGCACCATGACCTTGGTCCCAAGAAGACAGTTGGCGCCGGTCTTGCCTCCCGCCGGATAGTGGACTCGGTTGCCCAGGTAGTTGTGGTCGCCGATCGTCACTTCGCACAATTTGAATGAGGTGCTGGATAATACCGCGTTGGTCATAGATAGGCCGTCAGAGACCATCGTCCCGCTGCCGACACTGCACAAAAACGGAAAGTCGTGACGCTGACTGCAACCGAAATTCGAGCCTGTTTGCACAACCGCGTTCAAACGGTAGCCAATCCATCGCAAGTAGGTGACGACGTAATTGCTGTCACCGAACAACAGGTTGTAGACAGGGGAGTTGGTGAGGAGAGCGATGGCACGGTAGACGGCGTAATGGACGCCATAGAGTGCATAGGTCTTATCCTTTGCCAAGAGGTACCGCAGCAGCCTTGGAATAACCCCCACGATCATCAAACCAACCAGCAAGGATCCAAAAAGCACAACGCCCGATGCGACCAGCACGGGACCAGTCAGAGCGAGCAACCCACCCCAGGGCGCTTCAGGATTGAATTCGATGTCACTCCATTGCCCAGCCAGATAAGCATACAGATAGAAGCTCGTCATCAGGAACAGCGGCGTATAGATGGCCAGCACGCTTATCAACTCAAGCGCAGAAAAGGCCGCGCGCCGTAACGGCGTGCAGTTCTTCGGATCGATGTCACAGTAGTTCGCCGAAGTTTCTTGCGCAGGAGAACCGTGGTAGCGCCGTGCCTTTCTCGCGCGTTGACCACTTTGCAGCGAGGAGGCATGACCCAGTTGCGTGCCATCCTCCATAACCGTATCGATATCCAGCACGCTTGCGGCGCCGACGAAAGCATCGTCGCCAATGCAAACCGGGCCAGTATAGATCCGGTTGGTTTGCGCCCTATACCCGATGAAAACTGCATCCTTACGGACAACTGCATTGTCGCCTATCGAAATGAGATCGGTGCAAACGGGGACAACCCGTGACTCAATCACGGCGTTCCGGCCGACTTGCGCTCCAAGCAGACGCAAATAGATGTTGTAGATCGGGCTGCCCGCGAATAAAGCGACAGGCGCGCTTCGAATGAGCATCTTGACGATCCACAAGCGAAGGTAGCGCAGGCTCCAAATGGGGAAGACCTCTTGTCTCCATCGGCCAACCAAGAGCCACTTCACAACAATAGGAAGGGCGCTCAGACCGGCAAAGAGCGCAACATTGAACGCGACAAGTCGCACGTACAGTTCGCCTACGTTGCCGATCGCCGCGAAGGACCAAGAGATGCCATTCACAAAAACCCAGACAGTAAACAGGCCAAGAAGTAAATAGAGCGAGAGCTGGACCGCACCACAACCGTAGTATTCCAGATCGGAAGGAATGCGCAGCGGTTCTCGCTCTTCTTCAACCACAACCTCATCTGACCCCGCGCTGAGATGCTGGGCGAGTTTCTCAATCGTCGGATTCAGATAGATGTCACGCATCGACACGTTGGCCGCTGCCCTATCGCGCCGAATGGCGGAGCAGAAACGGGCCATCAACAGCGAATGCGCGCCCAAATCGTGGAAGAAGTTGTCCCTGACCGACACACGATCGACTTTCAACACGGTAATCAGCGCATGCGCGAGTGCCTCTTCCAATTGCGATCTTGGTGCAAGGAAGTGACCACTGCCCGTGGCCAGGCGCGGTCCCTTTGGTACAGGCAGGCTCTTGCGGTCGGCTTTGTTGCTTCCCGTCAAGGGAATCGCCGGCAACTCTTCGAAATAGGCAGGGATCATGTAGCCAGGCAGGCGCGCACGCAGCGCCTGAGATACCTCACCGGGCAACAACTCCGAAGCGCCCTGATGCCGCGTGTAGTAGGCGACCAACTCCACAGTTCCAGGTTCGGGTACGTAAGTGTGCACGACCGCTTGAGCCACTTGCGGAAACTGCGAGACGATTGCTTCGATCTCACCAAGCTCGATACGATAGCCGCGCACCTTTACTTGCGTGTCGATACGCCCGTGAAACTCAACCTCGTCCTCGTCATTGATGCGGCCGACGTCGCCCGTTCTGTAAATGCGCTTTGAGGGGTTGTTTGGAATATTGAGGAAGTCGGGGATGAACTTCGTTGCCGTCAGATCCTCTCTGTTGAGATAACCGTCGGCAACGCCGATACCGGCGATGCCTATTTCGCCGAGCGCACCCTTTTCAAGTGCTTCGTCCTCGTGCTCATCAAGAATGATGATGGTGTAGGTGGGCAACGGCGCCCCGATCGTGACGGGTTTGTCCGGGTGCAGGGTTGCCAGTGTTGCCGTAACCGTGGCTTCGGTGGGACCATAGGCGTTGAGAATTGTCCGTCCGGGACGATGCCACCGCTTAACCAGACTCTGCGGACACGCCTCGCCCGAGGCGAGCAATATGCGTAAGTCTGGCAGGTCCTGCTCAATTGTCGCGAGCAAGGTTGGGACGCAGCACAGGACCGTGACCTTGTGCGCCCGGAGATATGCCTCCAAGTCCTCGCCAACGAGACTTGTTCCTAGCTTTCCGGGCACCAGCGTCGCACCGGCGATGAGCGGCACCCACAGCTCCTCAACCGAAAAATCGAAGGCGATGGTCATGCCCTGGTATACGCGATCGGCAGGCTCGATCCCGTAGGTCTCGGCGGCGACTTTGACGAAGTTGCAGATGCTCGGGTGCCCAATGGGAACACCCTTTGGATTGCCCGTCGTCCCGGACGTATAGGTGATGTAACAAAGTTGGTTTAGCGGCAGGCCTCGCTCAAGCTCCGACAAGCGCCCCGCTGTTTTGGCATCGACCTCGGCCTTGGATGTATCGAGCAGGATGAGCGGAAGGTCGAATACATCGAGCGTTGTTTGAAACGCCGACATCGAAACAATAGCCCGCACGCCCGCGTCCCGCAGGATGAAGCCAATGCGCTCTTTTGGAAAACTTGCGTCAAGCGGAATATAGACGGCATTGACCTTCAACACCGCAAGCAGCGCCACGTAGGATTCGACGGACTTGTCGAACAACAGTGCGACGCGATCGCCGGACCCGATACCGCGCTCAGCAAGATAGCGGGCTGTCTGGTTTGCGCGATCATCGAGATCGCGAAAGGTCAAGGTGAGCTCGTCGGTGTCGACCGCTAAATGATCCTGCTCGCCTTCGGCCTCAAACTGATCGCAACGGCGTTCGAAAAGATGGTCGAGCCTCTCGCCCTCCTTCCAACGAATAGCGTTGTCCGCAGTGTCGCAGACGAGCATCTAGGCCCCGCTTTCACGCCTTGGATTAGACCTGGAGCTCGAAATCATGCTCCGGCCGCGTGCTTACAGCCTTGCGGTTCCTGAGCGTGCGCACGCCCAACTCTTCAGCAATAGCACGCGACAGTATGTCGATACCCTCATCCAATTCGGGATAGGAGGTGGTAAGCGGCATCATGCATTTGATCACTTCGTCCTCAGCCCCACTGCGCTCAATAACGAGGCCGTTCTCGAAAGCGCGCGACGTTATGGCGGCGGCCCGTTTTGGATCAGCGCAAGCCACACCAATCATCATGCCCCGTCCGCGCACCTCGATAAGATGAGGGGAAAAGCAATCCACCAGCTTTTGCAGACGATTGCCAAGATGTCTGCCCTTCTCAATCACACTCTCGGCGAACTCCGTCGTTCGCCAGTAGTGGTTCAGCATTGCGGTGGCCGTGACAAACGCGTGGTTGTTGCCGCGGAAGGTGCCGTTGTGCTGACCGGGCTCCCACAAATCCAGTGGGCGCTTTAGCAAGACGATCGCGCAAGGCAGCCCATATCCCGAAAGCGACTTCGACAACGTAACGATATCGGGGTTTATGCCGGCAGGCTCAAAGCTGAAGAAGGAGCCGGTGCGTCCACATCCCGCCTGAATATCGTCAACGATTAGAACGATGCTCTTCCTATTGCATAACGCTTCGAGGCGCTTTAGCCATTCAATGCTCACGGCATTGAGGCCGCCCTCGCCTTGAACCACTTCAAGGATCACCGCGGCGGGTAGCTCAACACCACTCGACGGGTCGGACAGCGCGCGCTCGAGATGATGAATGGTGTCAACGCCCTCTCCAAGGTGCCCCTCGTACGGCATCGATATCGCGTTTGGCAGCGGGACACCGGCCGCGCACCGATAAAATTCGTTGCCGGTGACCGACAAGGCACCCAGCGACACGCCATGGAAGCCATTTGTGAAATAGATGATGTTGGTGCGCCCCGTCGCCTTGCGCGCAATCTTTAGGGCGGCTTCGACCGAATTAGTGCCGGTTGGGCCGGTAAACTGGACGACATAGTCGAGACCGCGTGGCCTCAGCACGATCTCCTGTATGGCCTCTAGGAAGCGCGCCTTGGCGCTTGTGTGCAGATCGAGGCTATGGGTGATGCCGTCCTGGAGGATATAGTTGATCAGTGCTTGCTTGAGCACGGGATTATTATGCCCGTAGTTCAGCGATCCGGCACCCGAAAGAAAGTCCAAATAGCGCCGCCCGTGCACGTCCCACATCTCGCTACCCAACGCCTGCGCGAAGGTTTGCGGAAACACGCGTGCGTATGACTGCACGTTGGACTCGTGCCGGGAGAACACATCATCGTCGGCGCAGCAGGCGCTCTTTTTAGCGGGTAACATTGTCCTGACTCCTCAGGTTACGCCGAACACTTCTGATACTCGCTTCAATCATGCCGCCTTGCTCCGTGGCCCAACTGTGGCCTCCGCGCGTGATGCAACGCCGAGGTAGAATTTGAAGGGGTGAGAAAACTGGTCATAGGGCGCAAAGCAACCCGACGCGATGAAGCGCATCTGCCTGCTGCGACAGACATGTTCACAAACGCGCCCACCGTCACATCACGTCTCCACATACCCGTCTGGAACCGACGCCTTCTGCGATCTCGCATGAGCAGCGGCGAAACCAGCCAGACCGAGGCTGAGGCCTTGTTCTTATCCCGATCATTCGCACAATGCTACCTAACGAAAGAACAATGTTTTCAATGCCCTGGTTTAACCCGTTCAGAAAACATCATAGGCCCTTTTTTGCCTCTTCTTGCAACCGCATTGTCGCATAAGCCCCATCACCGCGGCCCCGGCATCTGGCAGAAGGTCCGCTCCGTTCGACCGAGCCAAACGATCCGGCTGCTGAACGAAACTCCGTTCAAACGGCTGGCCAGCAACGGAAAATTGCCCCAAGTGCTGGGAATAGACCTCAACCTGCCCCCGCCAGCTGGCGCGGGCCGAAGCCACAGCGCCCCCAAGGGGAACCTCACAAGAACGCAATCCTTACGCGTACTCGCTTCACGCGTGGAGAGCGCTTCACTGATCAAAGTTAACGCCGATGTCTGATTGAATGTGAATGAGGGCAAACGACCCCGAGCGGCAACGACTCCGACAGTTGAATCGTCAAGATGCTACGCGCTGGCGCGCGCGGATTGTTCACAGCAGTGCAAGAATCAATGCGCACCCGCCGAAGCGCCCAGCAATGCCGTTAAAAAATGGGCATGTGAAGATCCGAGATGAAATGGCCGGAGCGGGGAGATTTGAACTCCCGACCCCCAGTTCCCCAGGGGGTCGACATTCACCCATGATCTGAAATCAATTGAAATATTGTTTTACCTGGTGCGGCCGATGGATCCCGATGCATCCCGATGCATCCCGAACCATCGAGGGCGAATGTAAAATACATCTGTCCTTGCCTGGATGGTTCCTTGCAGACGCCGCGTCGCCTCTAGAAATGTCCGCTTTCGGGAGAAAGCGGACATTCTCAGAGATAGATCCGACATCTAAGAGGCCCTGTCATTGCTTGCATTGCCTCACATCTCTCTTACCCCGGTGGCGGCAAGATTCTAACTCTGAGCACTCTCGGACAGTGTTTGGCCACGGCGAACAACTGATGTGCGTTGTGCCCTTCGGAACAGACCCGATGACGCGCTAACCTTAGCTTAGTAGCGTCTATCCCAGACGGCGATTAGTGAGCTGTCCCCAAACAACGGAGCAATGACCAATGCTTTGCAGTCTTATTGATCTTCTTAAACAGCCCGACGACTACGTATGCGTTTGGCGCGATGGCGAGATTTACATTGAGCCGCTGGCGGCATCTTTGAACACAGATACGGAAAGCACACAGGAAACGAGCGAAGAAGCTGACCTGCCACTTGCCGCCTAGCAGCTGGCTCATCGCCTGATCGCGAGCCTTGCGTCATCGGCGAGGCGTTGCACGACCTCTTCAGGTACGCGGCTGCATGACGCAAAGGCCACAAACTTCGTGCGGCACTTCAGAAATTGACGCGAGTGTCAACACCGGAGCAAAGTTAGGCTGGAGCGGCTGCCCAGAACGCATCGGTGTCCAGCCAGTGGCCCAAGGAAAATGAAGCCTTTTCTTATCTTGCAGTTGAGACCTGAACCGGCCGCTGCGGACAACGAGTTCGATGCCATCCTGCAAAAAGGCGGGCTCGCTTGGTCACAGGCCGTGCGGATCCGGCTTGACTGCGAGCCGCTGCCCGCCGAGTTCGATTTGTACGACTACTCTGGGATCATTGTCGGTGGTGGCCCTGGATGCGTAAGCGATCCTGTCGATCAAAAAACAGAAGTCGAACGACGGATCGAGGACTCCATCTTGAATCTGATTCCTGCGATTGATGCAGCTGATTTCCCCTTTCTTGGATGCTGTTACGGCATCGGTATTCTGGCTCATCACCTT
>CAYOPW010000052.1:0-19091 GCA_964405975.1 uncultured Hyphomicrobium sp. | reverse complement strand
TTGCGGGCGGCCTCAAATGCTTTCAGTCGTTGCGCCTCAACGCGAGCGATCGACGCATTGATCTCCGCATTACGGGCACGATAGAAAGCAACGCGAGCAATTGAGGCATCAATTTCTGCGTTGCGCGCCTGCTCGAACGCTTTCAAGCGTAGAGCCTTCACACGGGCGATGGAGGCATCAATTTCCGCGTTACGGGCGGCCTCAAACTCTTTTGCACGCTGAGCTTCGACACGAGCAATCGAGGAATCGATTTCGGCGTTACGCGTCTTCTCGAATGCCTTCAACTGTTGGGCCTCGATGGGCGAAAGTGCGATGTTGGAGTTTGTGTTGAGCTTTTGCGCCAAGAGGGGTTGGCACGTGATGTTGGCAATTAGTTCGGCGGATAACCCGGCCGTACTAATGTTCGTCTTGCCCAGCGCAGGGAGCGCGAGCCCCGACACGATGAGCGCGATTGGGATACGCATGCGCGACATGACTAATTGACCTCAGCTATTCGAATTGCAGCGCCCCTGCGGCGCGAAAAACAATTTAAATATGAAGATAATTTATTTAAAATTCGGTGCGTAATTACAAAAATTTTTTAGAAACAATTGCCGCTGCTACAAATAAAAAAAATCCTTTCAATTGTTTCTTCCCGGTGCACAAAATGAACGCACACCGCACCATCGCCAGCGGTTACCTTCGCGAATGGCCGACAATTGGGGCGTGCAACTGTGAACACAAAGTTATCGTAGGGCGCGACAACGCTTTCACGATGCGCTATATCCCCCACCGCATGCGAATCATAACGTCCTCCGGCGACCTCACCTCAGCCTGCCAGCGCTTATCGACGAATGACTTTGTCGCCGTCGATACCGAGTTCATGCGCGAGCAGACCTTTTGGCCGCAGCTCTGCCTCATACAATTGGCGGTGCCCGGCGACGCCTTAATAATCGACCCGCTCGCCAAGGGGATCGACCTTGCCCCTTTCTGGGACTTGATGGGGAATGAGGACGTGGTGAAGGTGTTTCACGCCGCCCGCCAGGACATCGAAATCGTCTTTGCCAAAACCGGGCTCGTGCCCCATCCCGTGTTTGATACGCAAATCGCGGCCATGGTCTGCGGTTTTGGAGAGTCGATCAGCTACGTCAATCTAGTGAAAAAGGTAACGGGCGCCGACCTCGATAAGTCATCGCGCTTCACCGATTGGAGCCGGCGGCCGCTGTCGGAAAAGCAGCTCAAATACGCGTTGGCAGATGTGACGCACCTACGTGACATCTATGACCATCTAAAACGGGAGCTGGAGGTCTCCAGCCGATCCGCCTGGCTCAAGGAGGAGATGGGGGTTTTGACTGATCCTGCGACTTACGAGTCCCACCCTGAGAATGCCTGGCAGCGCCTAAAGCTGCGCGTCAGAAACCGTAAGTCGCTTGCGGTATTGATAGAACTTGCGGCTTGGCGAGAACGGCAGGCGCAGGCGCAGAACGTGCCGCGCTCGCGAATTCTGCGCGATGAAGCACTCTACGACATCGCCAACCAGGCGCCCACCACAACCGACAAGCTGAGCGAATTGAGAACGCTTAGCCAAGGCTTCTCGCGCTCTGCAAGGGCCAAGGAGATCATCGAGGCAGTAAAGCTCGGCTTGGCGCGCGACGTCAAAACGTTGCCACCCATAAATCATGGCCAGCAACTCTCAGCCGGAGCCGCAGCGCTAATCGATTTGTTGCGCGTGCTACTTAAAGCTTCAGCCGCACGCCATAAGGTTGCGCCGCGACTTATTGCTGGGTCCAGCGATCTGGAACGCATCGCTTTGGAAGCCGAGCCTGATATCCCGGCCCTCAAGGGTTGGCGGCGGCGCCTGTTTGGAGAGGATGCGCTGCGTTTGAAACGCGGCGAGATCGCGCTGACGCTCGACAGCGGCGAGGTCGTGGCCACAGAAGTCTCGAAGTCTTAGCGGCGCCCGGGGTCGTAACCGTTCTTTTGACGCCATTCAGAAAAGAAGTAAGCGAGACTGTCGTCAATCGTGTCGGGCAGCACGATTCGTACTGTAACAAGCTGGTCGCCGGCCTCAGACTGCCCGGCACACCTGATCCCCTTACCCTTCAAGCGGAAGACGCGGCCCGAGTTCGTACCCTTAGGAATTGTCAGCTGCACGCGCCCAGCGATAGTCGGCACTTCGATCTTGGCGCCAAGCACGGCTTCGTCGATCGTAATCGGCACTTCCAAAAGAATGTCGTTGTCGGCTCGCTGGAACTGGGCGTGCGGTCGCACACGCACCTCCACCAGCGCATCGCCGCGCTCAGCGATTCCGACGCCAGCCGCTCCCTTTCCCTTTAGCCGCAGAACCTGGCCGTCGGTTACACCGGCAGGAATGTTAAGATCGAGCACGCCGCCCTCAGGCATCGTGACACGCTTTTTGGTGCCTGACACCGCCTCTAGAAAGTCTAACTCCAGCGTGTAGCGAACATCAGGCCCTTTCACGTTGAAGCCCCCGCGCGGACCTGACCGGCCGTAACGTGAGCCGCCAAAAATATCAGAGAAGATGTCACCCACGTCGAAGTCTTCGAAACCCGCCCGGGCGCCGGCCCTATTTGTGCCGCGCGCGGAGCTGCTTGCATACCGGCGAAACCCATCCCGGCGCGGCTCACCGCTTGCGTCGATCTCGCCGCGATCGAAGGCGCGGCGCTTTTGAGGATCGCTTAAGAGTTCATATGCCGACGAAACCTTTTTGAAGCGCTCCTCGGTCCCCGTCCGGTTTGCCGGGTTGAGGTCGGGATGCAGCTCCTTGGCGAGCCGGCGAAACGCCCTGCGGATATCCTCAACCGAAGCGCCTTTCGCAACGCCTAGGGTCGCATAGGGATCGTCGGTCATTGCGGAAATATTCCGATCATTGCGGAGTAAAATCCTATTCTAACAAAAATTGTGGCGACGGCAGGCCTGGGAATTGAGGGTTCTCAACGCCCTATGCGCACCTCCGCCTGGCGCCCTAATAGTTGGGCGAGCGCGTCAAGGCGGCGCCGCAGGCGCTCCCCGTCCATTCCCGCGTAGGACCTGGGGATAGTGAGGACGAGTTTGTCGCCATCGTAGCTTATGGGGGTCTCGTCTATGACACCGGCAACTCCGATAGAGAGCATATGCGCTGTACGTACTGCCGCGCCAACGATACGCGCACGCTTTTGCAAACGCTTGGAAAGAATGGATTTCAGCTGATCGGAAAGATCCTTGCCGCGACCCTCTCCAGCGCCGACGTGACGATAGAATATTGAAAGCGCAAGAAACACCCGGCCAGGATGGTCGATTCCGCCAAGCGCGGCATACGCCAGTAAGTTGAGGCCCTGCTCCCCGCGATAGTCGGGATGTGCACGCCAGCTAATGTCAGAGATTAGGCATGCGGCATGGCGCAGACGCCGTTCCTCAGGTGTTTCCCTGGGGCCGGGCCGTTCGAAAATAGCATCCGTCCAACTGCACAACTCCCAGGCGTGCTCCATGGAACGGGACCGCAGGCTCGACAGCTCGACGCAATAACTGATGAGGGGATCTTTGCGACGCTCGTGCGCGGGCAAAAGACTGAAAAGCAATCCCTCGCGGATTCCAAAAACGGAGAAGATGACTTGGCTAGGCTGGGTTCTCTTTAGAAGCCCTTCAAGAACCACCGCGCTATAGGGCAACACCTCACGCCGCGCTTTAGCAAGCTCATCGGCGCCCAGTAAGTTGCTGAGCTTTTTCGACTTGCGAACGTGCTCGCAAAACGCAATCGCCTCAGCAGCGGGAATTGTATAGTTCTGCGTGACGTGCAGCGGATAGCTCGTTTGCTCCATGTGCAGCCGGGCCAGTGCTCGCCAGCTCCCCCCCACCGCGTAGAAGGGGCGTTCCTTTCCTCCTGAGAGCCACGGCACGCGCGCAATGCCCTCCTCAACAACAGGGACGGACTTCTCGACCTTGGCGCCAGTGGTATCTATGAGCCGCAAGCCGCCAAGCGGCAGCGTCACTGCCTCTTGAAGCTTTTCTGCTGAGAGATCGATAATCTCCAAGCTCCCGCCGCCAAGATCACCGGCGATCCCGTCGGCATGGATGAATCCCATCATGATGCCTTGCGCGGCGAGCTGTGCTTCCTTCTCGCCGGAGAGTACCTCAATCCGGGTCCCGCATGCTTTCTCTGCGCGCTTGATAAATTCCGCACCATCAGAGGCATCGCGCACGGCGGCCGTGGCTATGGCGCGAACATTCTTAACCTGTAGGATTCGCGCAATTGAACGGAAGCGGACAAGCGCGGCAAGCGCACGCTGCTTGCTCTCCTCGCCAAGTTTGCCAGTCGAGGCAACAGAGCGGCCCAGGCCGCACAATACTTTCTCGTTGAACAGCGGCGCGGGAGACCGAACTGCACCTTCGTAAACGACGAGGCGAACAGAGTTTGAGCCGATGTCGATGACGCCGAGGGGCTCTAGCTCCAATTTTCCGCGGCCTCGTTCGCCGAACAACCGCTCCAAGCTCGTCAAGACAGGCCCCTGATCAGTCCTTTGCGAGTAGCTTGAAGCGGGGCGGGAAATTCTCCTTCAGCGCTTGACCTCGACCCGAGAGACTCGGATTGGTGAGGAAATACTTGTGCGCGTTGAAGGCATCCTCTCCCTTAGCCGGCAAGATCCGCTCCGAAGAGCCATCTGCCTTTATCCGCCAGCTCTGCTGGTTGTCCTTCAAGTTCGCAACCATGATCTGGTCAAGAACTTGCTCGTGCACGGTAGCATTCTTAATTGGCACCATCGCTTCGACGCGCCGGTCGAGATTGCGCGGCATCATGTCCGCGGAGCTGATGTAGACGGCGGCCTTCGATGAAGGCAACCCCTCACCACGGCCGAAACAATAAATTCTCGCGTGTTCCAGAAAGCGTCCGACGATACTCTTGACGTGAATATTGTCTGAGAGTCCTGGCACTTCCGGACGTAGACAGCATACACCACGCACGACAAGGTCGATCGTCACGCCTGCCTGGCTTGCCTCGTAAAGTGTGGTGATAATCTCGCTATCAACCAATGCGTTCATTTTCATCCAGATGGCGGCGGGCCGGCCAGCCTTGGCGTGCTCAATCTCCTCGAGAACATGTGCGATGATTCGATCGCGGATGCCACGCGGGCTCGCCGCCATTACTTGCAATTCGGCCGGTTCTCCATAACCCGTCACGAAATTCATGATGCGCGTAACGTCGCGCCCAATATCCGGGTCCGTCGTGAACAAAGAAAGGTCGGTGTAAACGCGCGCCGTCTGCGGGTGGTAATTGCCGGTACCGATGTGGCAGTAGGTCGTCAACTCCGTGCCTTCACGCCGTACGACGATGCCAAGCTTAGCGTGAGTCTTGAGTTCGATGAATCCGTAAACAACGTGCACGCCCGCGTTTTCCAGATCGCGTGCCCAACGAATATTGGCTGCCTCGTCGAAGCGGGCCTTGAGTTCGACCACTGCGGTCACGGACTTGCCCGCCTCAACCGCCTCCTTGAGCGCTTGCACAATGGGGCTGTCGCGCGAAGTTCGATAGAGGGTCCACTTGATTGCCATGACATTGGGATCAGCCACGGCTTGGCGCAGATATTGAACGACGACGTCGAATGATTCGTATGGGTGGTGAACGATGATGTCCTTGTTGCGCACGGCAGCGAAGCAATCGCCATTGAACTCGCGGATGCGCTCAGGGAACCGACTGCTGAACGGTTTGAATAGGAGATCGGGACGTTCAGACACGATGAGCTGCGCCGTGTCGGCGAGCGCCAGGAGGCCATCTTTGATGAAGAGCGCTTCCTCGCCAACCTCCAACTCCTCCACGACGAACCGCTTCAAGCGGTTGGGCATTGCCGATTCAAGCTCGAGGCGGATCACGTGGCCGCGACGCCTGCGCTTGAGTGCCGTCTCATAGGACAGGACGAGATCTTCTGCTTCTTCCTGCATCTCGATGTCGCTGTCTCGCAGCACCCGGAATGCACCTTGGCTCTTAATTTGGAAGCCGGAGAACAGCTCCTCGATGAAGAGACCGATTAGCGTTTCAACGCGAATGAAGCGCAGCTCCGGCCCCTCGCCGTCAGGCCCGCCTAACCGAATGAAGCGCTCAAGCTGGCCTGGAATCGGTATCAGGCCGTTCATGATCTTGCCGTCATTCTCGCGCTGCAACTCGACCGCGACGACAAGGCCCCTATTTAGAATAAAGGGAAACGGGTGTGCCGGGTCGACTGCGATCGGCGTCAGGATGGGAAAGATGTGGGTGAGGAACATGCGCCGGAGCCAGCTGCGCTCTTCGGCACGCAAGTCTTTGGGTTCAAGGATGAGAATCCCTGCCTGCGCCAACTCTTTGCGTAGCTCGCGCCAGCAGGCCTGCTTGTCAGCTACGAGCCCGGCCGCAAAGCGGTTAATGGCGCGAAGCTGCTGAGCCGGAGTAAGCCCATCCTGCGAATGCGTCTGCACGCCGGCTGAGACTTGGCCGTACACGCCCGCTACGCGGACCATGTAGAACTCGTCGAGGTTTGAGGCAGATATCGATAGGAAGCGCAGGCGCTCAAGCAGCGGATGGTGCTCGTTCTGGGCTTCTTCAAGCACGCGCCTGTTAAACTGAAGCCACGAAAGCTCACGGTTGTAGAAGCGAGCCGGACCTTCGGGAACGCCTTCCTGTGCCGGTGGCGCTTTCGGCTGTGGCTTTTCGCGGACCCTGCTCTTTGCGGTTGCCATCACTCGCTCCCAAATCTCTGTCCCTAGGCGCTATGAGGAGGCAGAGTACAACAACATCATGACATAGACCCGGCATCCTTTGTCCGGCGACTTTAGTTTTTGGTCACTCGTGCTCGTCCTTGGGGCCTGCGATTGCTAATGCTTCTGCCGCCAGCGGCTTTGTTACCTTGCGATGCATGGCGAGCGCCAGCCGATCGATGGTGGCCACCAAGCGGTTTGCAGCCTCCATGGACCGCTCCATGCGCAAGCTCAAATATTCGATCACGGGCGGCTCTACAGTGAGTTGCCGGTCGGCGAAGAGCTTCACGAGCACCGATTTGAGAAGCGCCTCGTCGGGCGGCTGGACCTCAACGACGGGAAGTGCTCGCATACGCGAGCGCAAGTCCGGGACCGCGAAGCTGAGGTCTCCAGGTGCCACGCGCGAGGTCAACAAGACGGCGAGCTTGCTCTCACGCGCACGATTGAGCAAGTGAAAGAGCGCCTGTTCCTCCGCAATCCCTCGATCGAGATCCTCTACGACCAAGGCGCCGCCATCGGCGAGCGAGGCCACTCCCGCATCCCTCAGATCGCTCGCCGCCACCAGGCCAGCCGAGGAGCGAAGCTGCCACACGTGCGCCAAGTGGGTCTTGCCGGAGCCCTGCGTTCCAATGACGACGGCGGCTGGGTGCGGCCAGTCAGGCCAACGGTCGACGAGTTCCACCGCTGCCGCATTGGAGCGGCTCACGAGAAAATCTTCCGCACCGAGCGCTTGGCGGTGCGCAAGATCGAGAACAAGCTGGCGGGGCGCTGCGGTCATGGGACGTGCGGATCTTCTAATGCAGGTTCGATTGACTGGGCTATCTTGTTCTGGCCGCCGGTTGGCCAGAAAGGCTATCAGCCACCAGCCCCTGAAGACTCATAGCCGGACATATGTAGCAACCAGGAATGTAGATAGGCGGCAAGTGAGGCAAGCGTCAGGGCGCCCGTCACCCAGACCAACGCAACACGAACCCATTCCAGACCCAGTCCGAAAGCCTCGTCCGCCAGAACCACGCCCGCAAGCACAATCTGCGAAACCGTATTGGCCTTGCTGACGGCAAGCGGGCGGATACGGACGGGATTGCTCAGTAACCACGATAGGACGATCGCCATGACGATGAGAATGTCGCGCGAAACCACCGCAATAACGAGCCATAGCGGCAGCTTTCCACCAACGCCAAGGGCCAGAAAGATACTGACGATCAAGAGTTTGTCTGCGAGGGGGTCGAGATAGGCGCCAAGCTCGGTCTCCCAGCCGAATGTTTTGGCGAGATAGCCATCCACCGCGTCGGAAACGCCGGCAAAAATGAAGGCGAAAAAGGCGGCTTGTGTCTCACCTGTTACCAACAGCCAGAAAACGACGGGTACCAGGATGATGCGACCCAGCGAGATGAAGTTGGGGATATTCAAGTCTCGATCCTGGCGTGCTGCCTCTTTACGAGCGCGTCGTTAACTGGTTTTTCACTGCCGCAGCGAGCAACAATTCACTCAGAGCAGCCCGTTAGCGCCCTGCTTTCCTTCAGGAAGGTGAGTGAAGTAAACCAGCGATTGCAAGTTTTTCAATAGCGGGATTGCAGGATGAGGCCTCCGCCAGCTCTCTTCAATGCTAGGCCGCGGCTATAGAGCGCTGAGGCGAGCCCCTCCGCGCCGCCAGGATAGCGCAAAGACAAGTCGGCGCTCCGGGCCGACTGCGCATCGATCCTGAGGCCCTCGACGCCGGCCATTTCCAACAATTGCCGGCGCATTTCATTCCATTCCGCAAGGCTGGTGTAGCGCGCTTGAAGGGCTACAAGCTGGCCGCTGAACCCGCCTCCCGAACCCGATTTAACCGCCTTCCATCGGCCTTCCAACACTCCGAGCCCGACGACCGCGGCCAGCTCCATTGTGTAGGAGGTATCTTCGTCGAAGACGCGGTATCGGCGCTTGAGATTGATGGGACCGACAGCGTCCATCCCAACGAACGTTACGATGACGCGTTGGGTGGAGGGCTCAAGGTCAGCGATCGCAACGATCACGCGCGGGGACTTGTACTCACCGGCAAGTATGCGCTCTGCCCCGCCCTGCCCCTCAACAAGCATCTTCAAAGAGTCAGGTTGGATCTGTGGCTTCAATCGTTGCAAGTCGATGGGCGTTAGCGTGTGCTCTAGATCAAGATCTTTCCAGATACCAGTCCACACGCGCGACGCACGGCCGGTCTCAAATGCCCCTTGAGCGTCGCGCACAACCGGGACCACGATCAATTCCGGCGCCTGCTCCTCGACGAAGGGAATGCCTTCACGCTGCAGCACATAGCGCACCGAATCTGGACGGAACGAAAAATCGAGGCTGGCGATATAGCGCGTGGGCGAGTTGCGCTCCGAGCGCACGGAGACGCCCTCAAAAAAGCTCGATGAGTTGATCGACGATAGACGCTTCAGCCGATCGTACGCTGTGACAGGCACAACGCGCTTCAACAGCGAACGGAATGCGGCTTGCTGGCCCTCGGCCAACGCCTTTTTCTTGGCATCCACGGCGTTCTTGGCCTCAGCATCGACGGGATAGTTGCCGACCGTGTAAATGCCTTCGCCAAGCGCAGCGGAGGCTGCGCCGAGGAGCGCTAAAGCGGCCGCGCCGGCAAATACCTTGGCAAAAATCGTCTTAAGCTCTAACCGCATGGCAGCGCTCCGCATTGCGCCCCTGAGTTGCCGAACAAGCATCGAAACTGCTAGGAGCGTCATTTCCCGCAGCCAAAGGGGGCAAAAGTTGGGTTCTAAGGTCAAATGACAGAGCCTGGTCCCAAAGGCAACCCGACGATCTCCTACCGGGACGCCGGTGTTGATATCGATGCCGGTAATCAGCTCGTTGAGGCCATAAAGCCGCTTGCCAAGGCGACGCGGCGATCTGGCGCGATCACCGATCTTGGCGGTTTTGGCGGGCTTTTCGATCTCAAGGGGGCGGGCTTTCGTGACCCCATCCTGGTGTCGGCGACCGACGGTGTCGGCACCAAACTCAAGATTGCCATTGAAGCGGGGCGCCACGACACCATCGGCATCGATCTCGTGGCCATGTGCGTGAACGACCTCGTCGTCCAAGGCGCAGAACCGTTGTTCTTCCTCGACTATTTCGCCTGCGGGTCCCTCAACGTTGACGACGCGCGCTCCGTCATCGCCGGAATCGCCGACGGCTGCCGGCGGGCGGGGTGTGCACTGATTGGCGGTGAAACGGCTGAGATGCCTGGCATGTATGCCGCAAAGGACTACGACCTTGCCGGGTTCGCCGTGGGGGCCGTGGAGCGCGGCGAGATTTTGCCGCGCAGCGATGTGGTTATTGGCGACGTGCTAATTGGGCTGGCCTCGTCTGGCGTGCACTCGAACGGTTACTCGTTGGTGCGCCGGCTCGCCGCCGATGCGCAACTCGCCTGGGACGCGAGCGCACCCTTCGATGCCAGCAAGACACTCGCTGAAGCGCTTCTTGAGCCGACGCGGATTTATGTGAAGCCCGTGCTGGCCGCCATCAATTCCGCGAGCGGTACCAAAGGTGCCATCAAGGCACTATCGCACATCACCGGCGGCGGTCTTTCGGAAAACCTCCCCCGCGTATTGCCTGAAACGGTCGCAGCGCACGTCGACCTTTCGTCGTTCGCCGCGCCTGCCGTTTTCGGATGGCTCGCTAAGGCCGGGCATCTCGACGAAACGGAAATGTTGCGAACGTTCAACTGCGGCATTGGCATGGTGGCTGTCGCCTCGAAGGGCGAGACCGACGCCGTGCTATCGACGTTGCGCGAAGCTGGTGAGTCGGCCTTCATGATCGGCGAGATCGTGAAAGCCGGCGGAAAGAGGAGCGAAGCCAAGGGCAAAGGCGAGGCGTGGGCGGTGAGCTATTCGGGGGCGCTGAGATACGGCTCGTGACCATGTTGGACAGGATGTCATCACACATGCGCTGCGCAGTTATTAAAAAGCGGTGGACATTGGATGAGGCCGGCACTCCAGACAATAACTGTTAGATGGCGGTAATGAAAAAACGCGTCGGCATTTTGATATCTGGCCGGGGCTCCAACATGGTGTCTCTCATCGCGGCCGCCCAAACCCGCGACTACCCGGCCAAAATTGTCTGCGTCCTTTCCAATTGCCCCGAAGCCGAAGGGCTCAAGAAAGCCGAAGCTCAAGGCGTGCCCACGCGCGCCATCGACCACAAGGCCTTCTCCGGACGCGAAGCTTTCGAAGCGGAGCTCGATGCCGCGCTGAAGTCATTTGGCGTCGAACTTGTCGCATGCGCGGGCTTCATGCGTCTTATGACGGCGGACTTCGTGGAGCGCTGGCGCGACAAAATGCTCAACATTCACCCCTCGTTGCTGCCGGCCTTCAAAGGGCTGGATACGCACGGACGCGCGCTTGCCGCCGGCGTTAAGCTCACCGGCTGCACCGTGCACATCGTCCGGCCTCAGATGGACGAGGGTCCCATCATCGCCCAAGCGGCCGTGCCGGTTCTGGAGGCTGATACGGCGGACACGCTGGCAGCTCGTGTCCTCCAAGCCGAGCATGAATTGTACCCTCACGCGCTAGCCTTAATGGCGTCCGGCAGGGTCCGCATCGACGGCCAACAGGTGCATGGGGCACCTGCTGCGGCCAAGGCGCCGTTTCCTCTGATGTGGCCACCAACGACATAAGTAACCAACACTTCAATCAAGCTTGCCTTTTGCGCGCCAAAATGAAGCGGAAACTGTAGGTCGCATGGACACTAGCCGCTGCAGGGGGTACTGATTTTTCAATAGGTTGCGGGCGCAAGGGCGCGCTGGTTCTAGGCACAGCCCCGCAGAGTCTTGAGAGTGTCCCCAAGTTTACAATTCAGTGGCTGAATTTGGCATAGAAAGTGCGTTTGAACGGCCTCATCGCCGGGAGACCACATCATGACCTCAACGGCAAAACATGCCGCAGAGCCCGCCCCTGCCCACACGCAGGGCTTGGGCGAGGAAAGCAGTATCTGGTTCAAGTTGACCCCGCTCCTGAGGGCAGGGATCGACAATCCGATGCAAATCCTCATGCAGATGGCGGAGCGCTATGGCCCTGTCATTCCTATCAACATGGCCAATCAGCGCGTGGTAATCCTAACCCAGCCTGAGCACTTCAAATACGTGCTGGTCACCAAGGCCGACACCTACGTCAAATATTTCGATGGGCTGAAGCCGATTTTTGGCAAGTCCATGATCACGAACGACGGCGCGCTCTGGCAGAAGATTCGCATGCCGCAGCAACCGGCGTTCCACCCTGACATGTTTGCCGAGTACATCCCTTACTTCTTGGCAGCGATCCGAACCAAAATGGATATTTGGGCGCAACTGGCCAAGTCGGGAGGCACGGTCGAGATGGTCGAGCAGACTTGGACGCTCGCCGCTGACATGATCTGCAAGGCGCTGTTCGACCGTGACATGCCGTTCAATCCGCATTTCGTTTTCAAGTGCGTGAAGACGTATACGGATGTGATGAACCACAAGGAAATCCGCCTCAAAAAGCAGTCGGGCGAAGTGTTTGAGATGACCGAAGAGGACGCAGCCAAGGCCATGCAAGTCTGGGCAAGCGTGCCACCTGAAGTGATCGCTTCGCACCCGCGCGAAGCGCGCGAGCGCACGTTGCTCAAGATGATCGAGGCGGCAGTTGCTGATCCCGAAACGCCCGAGTTCGATCAACAGCAAGCCATCGACGAGCTGAAGCAGTATCTGTGGGCCGGAACAGAGACGACGGCCTTGACGCTTGCTTGGGCGCTCTATGAAGCGTCGCGACACCCCGAAACGGCCGAGCGCATTCGCAGGGAAGGTGAGCAAGTCTACGGCGATCGCGACCCGACGGCGGCCGACTACTCAGCGCTCGCCTATACGCGTGCTGTGATCCAAGAAACGATGCGACTATATCCGCCGATCTGGGGACTCATCCGCGTTGCGTCGGAAGACGACGAGATCGGTGGTACCAAGATCCAGCGCGGCGATCGCATCATGCTTTTTGCCTATGGTGCCCACCACAATCCCGATTTCTGGGACGAGCCCGAAGAGTTCCGCCCAGAGCGCTGGATGGCGGGCGCAGCCAAGAAGCAGGTGAAATACAGCTATCTGCCGTTCGGCGGCGGCAAGCGCTCGTGCATCGGCGGCGCTATGAGCCAGGTTGAGAACACGTTGGCGCTGTCGCTACTACTTCGCCGCTTCAGGCCCGAGTACGTCGGCAAGGATCCCGCTGGTCTCAATGCAACGGTGACACTGACGCCCAAAGGCGGGCTCAAGTTCAAGATCCACGAACTGAGCTGAGCGCAAGACCCTCACGCCGATAGTGGACGCGCCTAGGTCTGGTACCCGCCGCTCGCCCGGTAGCGTGCTGCGAAGTAGCGCAGCTTCACCACGCCATCTGGGTATGCCTCTATGCCGTCGAACGTGAGCGTCTGAAGGCTTTTTAGCTCGTTGAACAGAGAAAGTCCGGCGCCTAGCAAGACCGGCACCAAGAAGATCTCCACGACGTCAACGAGATTCTCGTCGAGCGCTGACTGCATTGTCATAGCCCCGCCAACGATCCAAATATCCTCCATTGTCTTCTCGCACGCAGCCTTGAGTGCGCCTGAAATTCCGTTTGAAGCCTGTAGGGCACCCTGCGGCGGATGCTCCAATTTATGCGAGGAGATGACATAAACGCGCTTACCTGCGTACGGCCAATCACCAACCGCGCGTATTATCTCATAGGTGCGCCGCCCCATGACGAGTGCCCCGATCTCGTCAAGGAATGCATCATAGCCGTAGAGTCTCGCATCGTAGGGCGCCATCCAATCAACGCCGCCATCACGATCCGCGATGAAGCCATCGAGACTAGTGGCAACGTAGAACCTGACGCGTCCCATGGATACTCCCTGGCTGAGTACGGCGGACGGCCCGCAGCTTCACCCAACAATTTCGTCTGGGGCGAAGTTCAATGCAATCTCGCGATCCGCAGACGCCGGACTATCCGAACCGTGGACCGAGTTTTGCTGCATTGAGATCGCAAAACGCCTGCGCAGCGTCCCAGGCTCGGCGTCGACCGGATTGGTCGCTCCCATAACCTTCCGGTACTTGGCTATGGCGTCATCGCTCTCCAACACTTGGACAACGATCGGCCCGGACGACATGAATTTACAAAGATCGGGGTAGAAAGGTGCTCCCAAATGCTGCTCGTAGAATTCTTGGGCCTGCTCGAAGGTCCAGTGAACCCGCTTTTGGGCAATGATTCGCAGCCCCGCATCTTCGATAACGCGGTTTATGACCCCTGTAATGTTGCGTTTCGTGGCATCCGGCTTAATGATCGACAGCGTCCGCTCGATAGCCATCTCAGTCCCTCTGAGGCTAGGATTTTACCATTTGGTGCGGCGGGTTATAAGGGTGGCCCGAGGGGCCAACAAGGAGCGCAGTGCCGCGCCTTGATCAAACAGGCGGTGGACCAAAGCACTTTGCCCCGCAGGGGCGATTGACGAGGCGGGGTATCCGGAACCACATTGAGGCAATTCTGAGAAATCTGAGTGACCAACGCGCTGGCGCGCGATGTTCGAATTTCGGCCTCCTATTCGTTATATGGGACCTCCATGACTGCCCAACAGCCCGATATCCAATGGTACATCGCCCGTGAAGGCAAGCAGCATGGGCCGTTATCAGATGCGGAGATGCGCACATTCGTCGCGCAGGGACATCTGAAGCCGACCGACCTTATTTGGCGTCCTGGCTTTGCCGACTGGCGCCCCGCGCCAGCTGTCTTCCCGTTCAATTCGCCGGAGGGGGCGCCAAAGCCGCCTGCCCCAACCGGGCAGCCTGAGCCGCGCGAGCCTGCCCATGTGCCGCCTCAGGGCACTGAGCGTTCTTTTGAACCTGATCGCATTCGTGTCGCAAAAGCGTCGCCGGAGCGCGAGTCCCGGCGGCTTGGACGTGTACTTGGCGTGGCAGCGGTCGTTTTGCTGATCGCTGGAGCCGGCACATGGTACGCCGTTCAACAGGGCAGTATCCCCGGCATAGGCACGGGCACGGGCACGACTGAAGTCGCTGATGGGAACAGCGAGGCCGACACAAGTGCCAGCGAAACCACCACGGCCGCCATTGCACCGGTTGAAACGCCGCAGGTCAGCGCGCCGGACAACGGGGCAAGCACGATTCCTCCCGAAGTCATCGCGCAAAACGCCCAACAACTGGATGCGCAGTTTCAGCAGATTGGATTGTGGAGCCTCGTGAAGCGCGAGTTCCCCGACTGGTATGGGCAGCGCCTTAACGAAGCCGCGAAACTTTCTGCGGAAAAACAGCCCCAAGGGGCCATCACCAAGCACATGACTCAGGCGATCGTAGCGCTGCGGCGCAAGCACGCCGACGAGGCGCTTGCCGCCAGCACCGAGAAGCTGAAAAACGTCGCCGCGGCCTTCCTTGCAAACCTGAAAAACCTGAGCGCGAAAAGCCCACGGGCTTGCTATGGCTTTATCTCCAAGGGCGAGACGGCCCCGGTCGTGCTCGAGCTTTGGTCATCGCCAGAAAAGGGCGCAACAGTTCATGCCCAAGCGGCCGCCATTTTCGAAGCCATCGCGGAAGGCCGCAAGGCTCCCACGACACACCAGCCCGCCGGTAAGAGTGACTACGAAGTCCTCGTGAAACAGTTGGCCAAGCTGGGGTGGAAGGAAGCCGACCTCCAAGTTTTCTCCAACCCGAAGGCACTTGCCAACCAGCCACCACGCCGCGTGTGCCAGATGGTGCAGGACTGGTTCGTTGCGCACCTGGCGGTTGAGGACCAGCCAACGCAAGAGCGCCTGCTCGTTGAGACGCTTAAGCCCGTCGTCTCAGGCTGAACTACTGCCATGCTCGAGGCTGCCGCCAAGGTCATCATCACGAGTGTTCTCGTCGTCGTTATCGCCGAAGTCGCCAAGCGCAGCTCTTTGTTCGCCGCGGTATTGGCGTCGATCCCGTTGACGTCGGTGCTGGCAATGATTTGGCTCTATATCGACACCGGCGATGCGGAGAAGGTTGCCACTTTGGCCGGCGGCATCTTCTGGCTCGTTCTCCCATCGCTGGCGCTGTTCATTGCGCTACCGTTATTACTGCGTGCAGGCTGGCCGTTCGCCCCTAGCCTTCTTGTCTCCAGTGTGCTGACTGTCGGCTGCTACTTCGCAATGATCGCGCTTTTAAAGCGGTTCGACATTGCGTTCTGAAACGGTCGCCGCGCGTGACACTGCAAGCGCGACCCGCTATCCCCTCAGGCCATGCTGCATATCAATGATCTGACGTACCGCATCGAGGGGCGAGTCTTGATCGAAGCCGCGACGGTGGGGATTCCGGCCGGCCATAAGGTTGGCCTTGTCGGACGCAATGGGGCCGGCAAGACCACGTTGCTCAAGATCATTTACGGTGACTTGGCGGCGGATGCCGGCTCCATCACCGTGCCACGCTCGGCGCGCATTGGCTACGTCGCGCAAGAGGCGCCAGGCGGCGAGGAAAGTCTTATCGATTGGGTGCTGGCGGCAGACAGCGAGCGCGCGCGGCTCTTAGACGAGGCTGAGCACGCAAACGACGCCCATCGCATCGCCGAGATCCACGAACGCCTAAACGATATCGGCGCCCACGCAGCCCCTGCCCGCGCCGCGCAGATTCTTGCAGGTCTGGGTTTCAATGAGGCCGCGCAGCAGCGTCCATGCGGAGCCCTTTCCGGCGGGTGGCGTATGCGCGTTGCGCTTGCGGCCATACTCTTTCTCGAACCGGATGTACTGCTCCTCGACGAGCCGACAAACTATCTCGATCTTGAAGGCACGCTGTGGCTGGAAAACTATCTGCGCAGCTATCCCCACACGGTACTTATCGTCAGCCATGACCGCGATCTGCTGAACGGTGCTGTCAACTCCATCCTCCACCTGGAGCGCGGCAAGCTTACGCTCTATTCTGGGGGCTATGATAACTTCGAGGAAACACGGCGCGAAAAGCAACGCCTAGAATTGAAGCTAAAGAAAAAGCAGGATGATGAGCGCCGTCGTATCCAGGCTTTCATTGACCGCTTCAAGGCCAAGGCGACAAAGGCCGCGCAAGCACAGAGCCGTATCAAAGCACTTGCCAAAATGCAGCCGATCGCCGCACAGCTCGAAGAGCGCGTCGCACCCTTCCACCTGCCGCAACCGGCAAAGCCACTGGCAAGCCCACTATTGCGGTTGGAAGAGGCGGCTGCCGGCTACGTGCCGAACAGCCCTGTATTGCAGGGGCTAAACTTGCGCATCGACCAGGACGATCGCATTGCCCTTCTGGGCCAGAATGGCAACGGAAAATCGACATTTGCCAAGCTGATTGCCGGCAAGCTCAAGGTGCTATCGGGGAACGTCTATGGTGCCAAGCGCGTCGACGTCGGCTACTTCGCCCAGCACCAGCTTGACGAGCTGAACCCGCAAGCGACGCCCTACGACTACATCTTAAAGCTGATGCCTGATGCAACGGAAGCGCAGCGCCGCACGCGGCTGGGGACCTATGGTTTCGGCGCAGACAAGGCGGATACCAAGTGCGCCAACCTGTCAGGCGGCGAGAAGGCGCGGCTCTTATTGGCACTCGCAACCCTTCACGGCCCTCACATCTTGATCCTCGATGAACCATCCAACCATCTCGACGTCGACAGCCGGGAGGCTCTGGTGCATGCACTGACCGAGTACGAGGGCGCCGTCATTCTGATCAGTCACGATCGCCACCTCGTTGAAGCATGTGCCGACCGGCTGTGGGTCGTGCGCGAAGGAACAGTAAGCGCCTATGACGGCGACATCGGCTCCTACCGGGCGGAAATCCTAGCGGAACGCGGCGGGGGTACGCGTCAGAGAACGAAAGCGCACGATCTTGAGACCCCGGCGCACAAAGGCCGCGCGCATCAGCGCCGCGCGGCCGCCGACCGCCGCGCCAGTATTGCCCCGCTGAAGAAGGAGATGCAGACGGCCGAGAAGGCCGTCGAGCGCATCGCGGACGAGATTGCCAAACTCGACAAGTTGCTAGCGGATCCCACGCTTTATGAGCGTGACGCGGCAGCAGCGCAGGCAGCAAATATCGAACGCGGGCAACTTGCTAAGCGGTTGGCAGAAGCGGAAGAGGCGTGGCTTTCAGCCTGCGAGGCCTTCGAGCAGGCCACTCATGAGTCCTCCAACGCGTAAGAGCTATAGGACTCTTAGGCTTATACACACCTAAAGTGATTTCACAGATCGAGATAAATGGTCGGCGCTCACTTGGTGTATCACCATTTTGGCGGGAGCTGGCGGCCCGGTCGAGCGGGGACCGTGCCTGAATGCCAGAGGGTTGTTCGGGTTTAGCAAGCCAGCTCTCACCTTTTCCTTCTTCTTACCGCTCACGTAGAAGCACCGGCGTCCAACAGCCGTCTGCGATCAGGCGGTGGCGCTCTATGTTGCGTAAGAACACATACACCCAGGCGAAGAGTTCGCTCTTGTTTGCAAGTTCGACGCGGCGTTCAAGCCGCGCATACTCGTTCTGGTGGTGGTCTCCGGTCACTAGGCCTTCATAGTCATCGAGCCAACGCAATGTCACTTGCGGATTGGTGAGTGCGATCAGCTCACCGTGAACGATGTGGGTAGGATCACTGCTCTCGATGAGTCCGGGATAGCGTCCGAGGTCGAAAAGTTGCGCGCCGCTCATGGTGGCGGCACCGAGGCTACGACCTTCGCGCTGCAGCCGGTCACGTTGCGCCTTTCCCATCGCCCCTCTGGCCTGCGACAGCAGCGTGCCATAGACGAAGAGGTGGCGGACGCTCGTGTTCATTCTGGTCATGGTGCGATTGTGGCCCCGGCAGGCATCGTAACATCTCCTATCGGCACCGCGTACTCTCAAACAAGCCTGAAGGAGAACGCCTCATGCCCCGCAATCGAAAGATCTTGGGTTCTGTCGCCGCCGGTGTCGCCATGGTGTTCGCCGCGATCGCACTGTGGCACATTGCTCCAGCTACGGCTGCTGCGCCTACTGTCTACACGGGTATCGTTAAGGGTGTGGCCGTCGGTGGCTATGATCCGGTTGCGTATTTCACCGAAGGCAAACCGGTAAAGGGCTCCAAGGATTTTACCGCAGACTACGAGGGTGCTACGTGGCGCTTTGCGAATGCGGCCAACCGCGACGTATTTCAAGCGGACCCGTTAAAGTATGCGCCTCGATATGGTGGCTATTGTGCGTGGGCCGTGTCCCAGGGCTACACCGCCAAAGGCGACCCGCGGGCTTGGACCATTCACAACGGCAAGCTCTATCTAAACTACAACAAGAAGGTGCGCGCCACTTGGGCGAAAGACATTCCCGGCAATGTTAAGAAGGGCGATGTCAATTGGCCGGCGGTGTTGGAGTAATTGCAGCGCTTACCCTGCGATCTTGGTGAAGTCGGCGACGTTGAGAGTGGCGGCGCGGATCTCTGACAAGA
>CAYOPW010000051.1:0-19714 GCA_964405975.1 uncultured Hyphomicrobium sp. | reverse complement strand
GCGATGATGCCACCGGGCTGCTTTTGCGCCTTAGCTGACGTTGGCTTACACGAGCCCTGAACCGGGTAGAGGCAGTGGAGTCCAGTTCGGTTTCTGTTGCCAAATGGCTCACCCGATAGATCGTGCCCAGTTAGCTCAATGCTTGCGTGCGCTTTGCCAGCGATGGCCGCTTTGGGTCATAAGCAGACATTTCAGGTCGCGCCAACGATGTCGGCTTTACCCCCCGAAAGCAGACATGCTCTGTGACGACGCTCATGCCGACGGAGTGTGACGAGGCGACTCTCGTGCCAAAAAAACGTGGCGGTCTGCTGTCGCTCTCGCACAAATCAATTCCGTGAAATGAAGGTCGCGATGCTGCGTTGGGCCAAGCGATCGGCATGCACATCGGTGCGGGATGTTCTTGAGAGTCTCGACTTGGTGCTCGCCAGATAACCAACTGGAAACTGCTAGTGTGCGTAGCAGTAGCAGCAACATAAAAGCATTCGAAATCAATAGGTTGTAACGGTTAGTTCACCCGTCCCCTACGGGGCGCCAATTCTCCCCTAAGCTATTGATTTTCCGTAAATCCTTGGTTTGTAAGGGTTTCGCTAGCTCGACTGCTACCTGCAGAGGGTATGGGCGAGATGGCGAAATTCCCCTACCTGACCAGCCGTAGAGGTAGCAGCAATCTCTATTACAAACGCCTGGTGCCACTTGAGTTGCGCTGCGAAGGTCGGCCGGAGCAAATCTGGCGGTCCTTAAGGACATCGGACTGGAAAGAAGCCGAAAGGACCTATGCCGATCAGCACGCAAAGATCGAACTGCTCTTCGATCAGTGGCGCCGCAAGGACAGCGCGACCTTTAATAGGTTTACCAACAACTCAGGATGGGAAACTAAGGCGGCTGTTACGCCGTTAACGCCGGGCCTCCTGCGACGCCTCGCCGACGCCCACTACCTCAATGTTTACGAAGCTGACTTCCAGTGGCGCCGGGACCACTGCCACAAGCCGCCGGTGTGAGCAAGACGCCCCGCGCGTCCGGTCTGCCCTGCTTCGGCCTGTTTTGATATGTGATACCAATCGTCCGGATGTGAGAGAAGGAGTCCCCCATGAGTGCCGGTGACGACAATATGCACAAACATTCCCCCGCCTCTTGATCTTGCCTAGCGAGACTTGGAACCTTGAACTTTGGCTGGCAGTGATTGCCAGCGGCCTCTATCACGGGGTCAATCCGGGAATGGGCTGGCCGTTGGCGATGTCGGCTGGTCTGGAGCAGCGGCGGGCGACGGGTGTGCTACTTGCCATGGGGCCGCTTGCAATTGGCCACTTTGCGGCAATCGCCGTTGTGTTGCTGCCCTTTATGCTGTTGACGGTCCTGGTGGCTTGGACCCGAGAGATTGAGGTGGCGGCCGCCCTCATCGTCATCGCATTCGGCATATTTCTTCTCCTAAGCGGCCGCCATCCACGAGCATTTGCGCGAATACGGCCGGCACGACTTGCCCTTTGGTCGTTTGCCATCGCCATTGCTCACGGCGCTGGACTGATGCTGGTACCGATCTATCTCGGGCTGTGCACGACTGAGGAACTGCGCGCCATGGGTCATGGGGCGATGGGCGCGCTGATGACCAATAACATCGCTGTGGCCGGCGTTGTTTCGACCGCTCACACACTGGCGATGATTTTCTCTGGTGGCATCATGGCATGGGTTGCTTACCGCTACGCCGGCTCGAAACTCGTGACCAAGAGTTGGTTTAACCTTGATGCGGTCTGGGCCCTGAGTCTCATCCTAGTTGGGCTCGTTGGCCTCCTAGCTGCGCTATGAAGAGCGCAGAACGCACGCCGCCGGTAGGGTCATACCTGTTGACCGTTGCATCGTGTGTCAATGTGTCGATTCTACGTGGGCTTGTCAGGATGACCCCAAGGCGCCAAGTCAAACTCGTATGAGTATGAAAAGTCGAATTCCGGCAGACGGCGAACAGGAGGCTAATCCTCGTGCCAAGCGTGTCGAGGAAGAGCTGAACCGGTCAGAATCTCGCATCGCGGCAATTCTTGCGATAGCGGCGGATGCCATCATTTCGCTCGACGATGAGATGCGTGTCACTCTCTTCAACGAGGGTGCGGAACGTCTTTTTGGCTATAGGCCAAGCGAAATCCTGGGTCAGTCGCTTGATACGCTCATTCCAGAGCGATTTCGATCGCGCCATCGTAAGGACGTACGCGACTTTGCTGCTTCGCCCATCGCGGCGCGGCGCATGGGAGAGCGCCAGGTGATCTATGCGCGGCATAAGGATGGAACGGAGTTTCCCGCTGAAGCCTCCATCGCCAAACTCGAGTCCGGCGACGAGCAAATCTACATGGCCGTAGTGCGTGACATTACTGAGCGCAAACAGGCTGAGGACATGCTTGCTCGTAGCAATGCGGAACTTGAAGCACGCGTTGAACAGCGCACAAAGGCGTTAGAGGAAGAGATCCAGCGCCGCGAAGAAGCGCAGGCAGCCCTCATTCAAGCGCAGCGAATGGAGGCCTTTGGTCAGCTGACCGGAGGTATTGCACATGATTTCAATAATCTTCTTACTATCGTGCTGGGGAATCTGGAACTTCTCGAGCCTCAATTGACTCAAGAGAAGAACCGGGAGCTTTTGAACCGCGCCTCCGACGCTGCCCAGATGGGCGCAAGACTAACTTCGCGGCTCTTGACCTTTGCGCGCCGCCAGCGGCTCGAAGCTGTAGTCGTTAACATCAACGACCTGATGCTTGGTATTGCTGAACTTTTGAAGCGTTCGCTCGGTGAGCGCGTTACGCTCACCACCGTGCTGGCCGGCGCCCTGTGGCCCACGCGGGTTGATCCCAGCGAGGTGGAGAACGCCATACTCAATCTCGCGATCAATGCACGTGATGCCATGCCCGACGGCGGCAAGCTTGTCATTGAGACGCGCAATGTGATCGCTGATGATGCAGGGGACTGTGTACGCATTTCTGTGACGGATTCAGGGGCAGGGATGAGCCCGGAAGTCCTCGAGCATGCATTTGAGCCGTTTTTCACCACCAAACAGGGTCGTGGAACTGGGCTCGGTCTTAGCACCGTATACGGCTTCGCTCAGCAATCAGGCGGTCACGTCACTATCAAGAGTGAACTTGGGTCCGGGACGACGGTTAACCTTTTTCTGCCGCGCGCGCCCGACGTGGAAGCAGGAATCCCTGGCCATGAGATGCAGGAGGCGCCGCTATCGGAGAATTGTGAGACGGTTCTCGTTGTGGAGGATGACCCGGACTTACGCGAGGTCACGTTACAGCGCCTTGAAGGGTTGGGATACGTGGCTTTGGAGGCGGAGGACGCGAAGTCCGCCATCCGAATCCTCGAAGGCGAGCCCGGCATTGAGCTCGTTTTCAGCGACGTCGTACTCGGCCGCGGAATGTCGGGCTACCAACTAGGGCTTTGGGTGCGCGCCAATAAGCCCGACCAGAAGGTGCTGCTAACGACGGGATACGCCTCCGACGCGTCTGGTGGCGAGAAGATCGCTAAAGTGTTCCCTGTCTTGCGCAAACCCTATAGTCGCCTACAGCTCGCCCTAGCCCTCAAAGCCGCGCTAGATACTAAGGCCAGCTAGCGGTACGTCACTTGTCCGGCAAACGCGTAGCCGACGCCGCGCACCGTCTTGACCAGCTGCGGGCTTTCGTTGCCGCGCTCAATCTTCTTGCGCAGCCGCGCAACGAGACCGTCGATCGAGCGGTCGAGCGGGGTCCAATCTTGTCCTTTGAGCACGTCCATCAATTCGTCGCGCGACAGAACGCGCCCGGGACGCTCGACCAGAATGCTAAGCAGGTTGAACTCCGCCGTCGTCAATTCGCATAGTGCACCTTCAGGGTCTCTCAGCTCGCGACGGCTCGAATTAAGCGTCCAGCCGTCGAACTCATAGACCGGTTGCCTTTCGGGCTTGGCCGAACGCGTTTCGCTCTTGGCAACTGGCGCATAGCGGCGCAACACAGCACGAATGCGCGCGACCACCTCGCGCATGTGAAACGGCTTGGTGATGTAATCGTCGGCACCGAGCTCTAGCCCGACCACCCGGTCAATCATGTCGCTCTTGCCGCTGATCATAACGATCGGGACATTGTGCTTGCTGCGAACCTGACGAGCAAACGCAAACCCGTCCTGATCTCCAAGCCGCAGGTCGAGCGTAATGAGATCGACGGGGCGCTTCTCCAAAGCGGCTATCAGTTCAGCGCCGTCCTTGGCCTCCGAAACCGCATAGCCCTCTAGTTCGAGTCCGGAGCGCAGCAGCGCGCGTACTTCCGCCTCGTCGTCGACAACCAGGATGTGAATAGAAGCTGATACCGCCATGAAGGGTCATTTTTCAATTTAAGGTAGTTGTTCCAAGTGGGCAATTTCCGAGCTCGGCGGGGGTGTCCCGCCCATGAGCCTCCCCGATACAGTCCGTCACAAATTCTCACAAGGCCAACACACTGGGCGTGCGAGAGGCTGCTTTGCTCCGCCCAAAGCTCTCACAATAGGAAAATCGACATGTTGGCAATGACACTCTCGCCGGAACTGGATCGGAATGGAGCTGTTTTCGGCTTGCCGGTTGGCAGTTTGGCGAGCGAAAGCCTGTTGGACAGGCGGATCAAAACAGCTGCATCACGCCTTTTGCAGGCGCGCGAGCACATCTTCTTTGATGGTGACCCCAAAGACCATGTTTACCAGGTCGAGAAGGGGGCCGTTTGCCTTTACAAGACGTTGCCGGACGGGCGCCGTCAGATCGTCGATTTTGCGTATCCAGGAGACCTTATCGGTCTGAGCACGCTAAAGTCCCATGTCTTTAGCGCCCAGGCGATTGCATTGACGCGGCTGCGCTGCTTGCCTGCCGCGTTGCTCGAGGAGATAGCGAGGAAGGACCCGAGGGTAGGAGTGAAGCTCTTTCAGGTGCTGTCTGACCAATTGCTTTCCGCACACGATTTGTTGCTGACTGTTGGACAGCGCAACGCCACCGAGCGTCTCGCAGCATTGCTGATGGCGCTTTCACGCCGCAATGAGCGCAGCGGAGCCGATGCAATTCGAATTGCTTTGCCGATGACGCGCGCGGATATGGCCGACTTTCTCAGCCTAACCATCGAGACGGTGAGCCGTACGTTCACCAAGTTGCGCCAGGCCGGTCTTATCGATCTTGCTCACAGTTCACTCGTGGTGATCCGAAATAAGTGGGCATTGGCACGTCTGGCCGCAGGCGAGGCGGAGGGGACGAAGTAATGCGAATTGATGTGGCCGCGGACAGCAATCCTACCAGCATATCGTTCGATCGGTCACAAAAGACAAGGAGGCGCCAGGCCCGGCACAAGATTGCTGTCAGGTCTCAGCCGACAGGGGACAGCAAAAGTTCATACGAGATGACGGACGATGTGAAGCGCTATTGGTTTGTCGTCGCCGTACTTCGCGAGCCCTCTGATCTTGCGACAACGATCGGAGACTTGCATGCCAGAAATTATTCCAGCGGCGAGTTGCTCGTGCTCGCAAACCATCGCGCTGGGGATTTGCGCAGGGCGATCCAAGGGCGAAATGGCGGTTCCTTAAATGTTTTCGTGCCGGGCGGGGACGGGGACTTTGTAGGCGAGGTCGTTGGCGCGCTTCCGAACAGTCTCTCCACTCTGCTACATGCGATGGAGCAGGATGCTCTGAGCGGGCAGTCACATCCAGTATCGGACGATGGACAGGTACCATCTCCAGTCTATTCCCAGTTGCTTGAGGATGTCGCAGCCGGCGCAATTGTCTTGATTGCGAGTGCTGCCGGTCCAGAGCAGCAGCTGCGGGGCGCGCGCGTCTTGCTGCGGGGCAACTGCGAGTGTGTGTTGATGCACGAGATCACGGCGCGTGGATCGTAAGTTCTCCAGTTGCAATCTCACACTTATCTTTGCAGGGCAGGCGGGGTCGCATTGAACGATTGACCCGGATCAACGCGCTTGGGGCTAAATAGACAACCATTTGCAAAACGACTTCAGATGAGAGGAATGCGTGAATGCAAAGCGGGCCAATACGAGGATCAACGACGCAGCTGATGGGGCTCGCCTCCGCGGCGATTATTGCTAGTACTGCAACGATTGCCATAGCTGCCGCCGAGCCCTGGGAGCAGGTGCTATCGCAGCAACTCGCATCTGAGCAAATGTGCGATATGTCGGGCACTTACAATGTGAAGGAATTTCCGCTTGGAGATGATGTCGTCATGATGGGCAAGGCCCGCTGCCTTGATGGCCGCGAGTTCGATTTCTCGCAACAGAAAAACCACATGAAGTTCGAAATCAGGCAATGCGAGCCCACTGTGTGTTAAAGCGTGGACAGCGCCTGAGTTATCGCTTCGCGTCGTGCGGAGTAACATCGCTGTCAGCGGCGGGCGAAGCATCGGGCGCGTCGCTATCTTGGATGGCGCGCCAACTCGCGCCATCCAAATCCTCAAACTGACCCGAGTTTAGCGCCCACAAGAATGCTGCAAGCCCGAGCAGGCCAAGTACCAGGGCAGCGGGTATGAGCCAGGCGAGCGCCGTCATTCGTGCTTCTCTCTCGTCCCTAGCGACTGCAGTGCCAGCCGCATTGTTCGCAGACGCAACGCGTTACCCGTCACCACGATCGACGAGGCAGACATGGCGAGCGCGGCAATCAGCGGCGTGACGAATCCGGCCATTGCCAGCGGTACGCACACCGCATTGTAGCCAAGCGCAATGGCGAAATTCTGCAATGACATGTGACGCGCCGCGCGAGCCACCTTGACTGTTTCCAGAACGGGAAAAAGCCGCTCGCCCTGGAATATCGCGTCGGCGGCAGTCTGGCATATATCGATGGCGCTCGCTGGTGAGAGCGAGGCGTGACCTGCGGCAAGTGCTGGGGCGTCGTTGAGCCCGTCTCCCACCATCAGGGGTTTGCGTCCTGACGCGCTCAATTCCTTGAGCCGGCGAATCTTACCGTCGGGACGGACGCCTGCGCGCCATTCCTGAATGTCTGAGGCTGCCGCAGCCAAAGAAACTGCATGAGGGCGATCGCCCGACAGCAGTTCCACCGCATAGCCGGCCTCTCGCAGGTCATTGACGACGTAGCGAGCATCCAACTTCAAAGTGTCCTCGAAATGGAACGGGATCGGGGCGGCCGTTCTCTTGCGATACCATAGCGTTGCGTTTTGATCGCCTGCCTCCGTATCGGCACCGGCCCAAGACGCCGAACCGAGGCGCTCTTCGCCCTGCGGCGTCTCGGCGATGAGCCCGGCCCCGGCCACTTCGCGCACCGAACCGCGCGACATAGGCGCCAGACTTCTTGCGTCGGCAGCCCTGACGATGGCCTTGGCATAAGGATGACGGCTGTGCGCGGCGAGCGCTGCTGCTTGCGCAAGGGCAGAAGTATCAATCTGTCTATCTGCGACCAGCTTAGGTTCACCGATAGTCAACGTGCCGGTCTTGTCGAACACAACAGTATCGGTTTCGGCAATTCGCTCTAGCGCGTCAGGCGCCTTGACGATAACCCCCTTGGCAAACAGGCGTCCCGTTGCAGCGACCTGCACGGCGGGCACCGCTAATGCCAGGGCACAGGGACACGTGATGATCAAAACCGCAATGGCATAAGTGAGCGCGGTTTCCCAACCGGCGCCAGCGATCATCCATCCGACGAATGTGACTCCGCCCAAAAGATGCACGGCGGGCGCATAGATCCGCGCCGCACGGTCGGCAAGGCGCACGTAGCGCCCACGGCCCTGTTCGGCCGCCTGCATAAGGCGTGCAATCTCGGCAATTAGTGTGTTTTCGTCGGTTGCGGTCGCGGTGACTTCGATTGGTGAGGTGATATTCACAGTACCTGCGTGCACGTTGGCGCCATCGTGCACAATCCGTGGCAGGAGCTCACCCGTGATCAGACTTTCTTCGATCTCACTTGTGCCTTTCTTTATGCGGCCGTCTACGGGAACGCGCTCGCCGGCCGCCACAAGCACGCGCATGCCTGGGGAAAGAGCGCGCGCTGGTACTCGACGTGTCCGCCCATCGGGCCCGATCACTGTGGCCGACAGCGCCTTGAGTCCCAGCAGGTTTTCGGCCGCACCCTTGGCACGCACGCGAACGCTCTCATCAAGGTAGCGGCCGACCAGCAGGAAGAAGGTCAGCATGATGGCGGCATCGAAATAGACTTGGTCGCCCCCTCTCATGGTTTGGAACAGACTCATGCCTGACGCCAGGATGATCCCCAACGAGATCGGTACGTCCATATTGAGACGCGAAGTCCGGATCGCACCAACCGCGGAGCGGAAGAACGGTTGACCCGCATAGGCAATGGCAGGGAGTGCGATGAGTGCGGAAAGCCAGTGGAACAAAGCCTGGGCCGAAGTATCCATGTCGCTAGCGAGACCGGCCCACACCGACACTGAGAGGAGCATCACGTTAGCGGCTGCAAAGCCGGCGACGCCGAGCCGGCGCAACAGATCGGAGACCTCGTTAGCTTGCGTCTCCTCGCTCTTGCCTATGGCTTCGGCCGCATTGAAGCCTGCGTCCTTCAGTACAAAGGCCAAATGCTCCGGGTCGGTGGCGTCGTCGTCGTATTGGGCGGTGACGCGCTTGGCGGACAAGTTGGCACGCGCGCTTTGAACGCCCGGCGCTGCCAGCAGCGCTTTCTCGACGGCGGACATACAGCCACCGCAGCGCATGTTCTCCACGATTAGTGTTACTGTCTTGAGATTGGGCGCGTTAAACGATGTAGCGGACGCCAACTCCCGCTCACCGGCAAGGCTCAGGTTGGATCTCAAGGCTTTATCCATAGCCGCCGCTTCGCCTCGTAAACCGTTTCATTCCGGTGATCACGCGTACTGCGCGTTGCTAGCATTGCGACCGTCCACCATCCTGACTCAATGGCGGGCACCGCCGTCTCATAAGTTCCAGGTCCGGTCGGCACAAACGAAAGTTCGCGGTCGAAACGGTTTGTTGCCGGGCGTCCGATGGAAGCGGTGATGGTTAGGCCAGAGACGCCTGTGCCATCACGGTCGAGCAGCGAGACACGCAGTCGTTCGGTCTGCGGGAGGTATTCGACTCGGTCGCGCCATCCCGTTTTGGCCTGCATGTCGGCTGCTGCGATACGATCGTTATAGGCAAGCCCCTTGCGATAGGCGTCTTCGATCTCCAGTCCGCCGAACGTGGAGACTGCTTTGTAGATCATGTAGGCGTCAGCGATAAACACGATCGCGAAGAACGCGATGAGGCCGAAAAGAACGTGGCGACCGCTTAATGTGCGGCCATCGTCGGCCCGAATAGGTAAAGGTGCGCTGCCCCTACTCATGATTTGGCCCCCGGAACGTTTCTTGACGTTCCACTCGGCTCCCATTCGTCGTGTCCGTCACCACGAAGCGGAACGGCGTCGCTGACCCATCAAGCTTGTCGCGCGCCGCCTTGGGCACCGTGACCAGCACGTTGAGCGCGCGCAGATTATCGGGCACGACATTGATCTTCGGGTTCTCTTCGTGGAAGCCAAGAATGGTGAACTTCGACGCTGGGAGCCCTTCGGTTGATAGTTCGAATGTTCGCTCTTCATGCAGCTTGTTGAGAATTTTGACGGTGAAACGGTTTCGCAACGAGCCGTCAGTCAGCTCGACATAGACCGGGTTGCGGTCATGGAGAACGCTGACCTCAAGAATGGTGCGGTTGAGCCACGCCCACAACATGAGCGCAGCCACGAGGGCCATGAGCCCAGAGTATAGGAGAGTGCGTGGCCGAATGAAGCGAAGCGGCGCGCGCTCGTGGTGCGCAACCGCATCGAGATTGCGGAAGCTGTCGTAAGCGATGAGGCCTGTGGGGCGCTCGACCTTGATCATGATCTCGTCGCAAGCATCGATGCAAAGGGCGCATTGGATGCATTCGAGTTGTACGCCATCGCGAATGTCGATGCCCATCGGACAGACGGCCACGCACGCCTTGCAGTCGATGCAGTCGCCGCGGCCCTCCCAGCTTTGCCCTTTCTTGTGGGGCCCGCGCGGCTCACCCCGGTAACCACGATACGAGATCAACAGTGAGTCCCGATCGAACATAGCACCTTGAATTCGCGGCCAGGGGCACATGTAGATGCAGACCTGCTCGCGGGCGATGCCGCCGAGCAGATACGTCGTCCCGGTGAAAATGCCGAGAAAGACGTAGGCGACGATTGGTGCGTCTCCCATGACCAGCTCGGTGGCAAGCGTTGGTGCGTCGCGGAAGTAGAATACAAGCGCGCCTCCCGTCACAAGACCGATCAACAGCCAAGTAATATGTGTCGCTGTCTTCTTCCAGATCTTCTCGAACGTCCATGGGCTTTTATCGAGGCGAATATGTTCGTTGCGGTCGCCTTGCCAAAACCGCTCGGCGACGATCATCAGATCTGTCCAGACCGTTTGCGGGCACGTGTAACCACACCACATTCGGCCTGCGAGAGAAGTCACGAGGAACAGGCCAAGCGCGGAGACAATCAAGATTCCCGTGATGAAGTAGAGTTCCTGCGCCCAAATCTCGATGGGGCCGAAGAACAGCCGCTGGTTAGCAAAATCGAGCAAAAAAGCTTGGTTCGGTAGAGTGGGTCCACGATCCCATCGTATCCACGGCAACAGGTAGTAGATCCCGAGCGTCACGGCCATCACAGCCCACTTGATCTTGCGGAAGGTTCCGTGCGCGAGCTTGGGGTAGATTCTCTGCCGGACAGCATAGGCTTCACGCGCGGCTTTCGACGCCACGGCTTTAACGTCGATGCGCTCTATCCCTGGGGCTGCCTCTTCCGCCGAAGTTTCATGAACAAAGTCGGCGGCACGCTTCATCGTAGTCATGATCGACTCCGAAGCCGTCAGATCCTTTGTCTCTCACCTACGGCGCAAAGCTTGACCCGGTGGCCCGACTACTTTCCACCACCTAGGGAGTAAACATAGACCGTCAGCATCTTTATTGTTGCAGGATCGAGCCGCCCCGTCCAATGCGGCATCACACCGCCGCGGCCCGTACGTATGGTCTCAGCAATTGCGGCGGGCGTGCCGCCGTAAAGCCAAATCCCGTCTGTCAAATTGGGTGCGCCAAGCTCGATGTTGCCTTTGCCATCTTCGCCGTGGCACGCAGCGCAGTTATCCGCGAAGAGCGTCTTGCCACGTTCCGCTGCGGCCGCGTCGGTTGCTTTGTCAGAGAAAGAGAGAACGTATTGCACCGTATCGGCGATCTCGGCGGGCTTTAACATCTCGTCGATGCCGAACCGCGGCATGGCCATATCTCGCGCTTCCGGGTGGCCGGAGCGAATGCCATAGAGGATGGTTTTTTGTATGTCCTCCAGCTTGCCGCCCCACAACCAATCGTCGTCATTGAGGTTAGGATAGCCGACCGCGCCGCCGCCGCCTCTGCCGTGACATGGGCCGCAGTTATCGCCAAATACCGCTGCGCCACCTGCCATCACAAATGGCAATAGCTGCTGGTTGTTCTCGATCTCATCCAATGACTTCGCGGCAATCTCTTCGACGTACTTGGCTTGCTTCGCCTTAGCAGCGGCCACCTCCTCTGCGACTTCGGCGCGCGGGCTATAGTCAAGGATACCTTTGGTGTAGCCGTGCAGCGTCGGCCAGGCCGGATAGAGAACCCAGTAGCCAATTGACCAGATGATCGTCGCGTAGAGTATATAGACCCACCACTTTGGAAGTGGCTTGTTCAGTTCTTTGAGGTCGCCATCCCAAGTATGCCCGGTGGTTTCGACGCCCGTGACGTGATCGATCTCTTTGTCACTCATTGCCGATCTCCGTCCTTCTTGGGCTCATTGTCCTCATCCTCGAGCGGAAGGTTGGCGGTCTCATCGAACTTCTTCTTATTGCCGGGCCAGAACACGTAGATGATGACCCCGAGGAAGAGCGCGATGAAAATGATCATCGCCGCGATTTGCGAGAATGTGGATACGGACTCGTAAGTCATCGCGTTTGCCTCACCTAAGGTTGGGGCCGGCGGCATCGAAAGTTGCAAAGTCGACGAGTGTGCCGAGGACCTGCAGATAGGCGATCATGGCATCAAGCTCGGTTGGTTCCGTGCTTTCGCTCCCATCGAACTTGCGAATCTGCGCCTTGGGATAACGCTTCGCTAGCGCTTTTGCGTTCTCCGAGTCCGGCGTGATCTGCGCTATTAGATCGATCTCCGCCTTCTCGATCATCTCTTGCGTGTAGGGAACTCCCGCGAGCTGCAGCGCCGTCATGCGCGCTTTGATGTCACCGTGTTCGAGCTTGCGCTCAGCGAGAAAGGGATAGCCTGGCATGATGGACGAGGGCACAACCTTGCGGGGGCTGACCATGTGTACGACATGCCACTCATCGGAGTACTTACCGCCGACGCGCGCCACGTCGGGACCGGTGCGCTTTGAGCCCCACTGGAAGGGATGATCGTACATGCTCTCAGCTGCGAGCGAGTAGTGGCCGTAGCGCTCCACCTCGTCGCGCAGCGACCGGATCATTTGGCTGTGGCAATTGTAGCAACCTTCACGGAGGTAGATGTCACGTCCGGCAAGCTCTAACGGTGTGTAGGGGCGCATTCCTTGCACTTTTTCAATCGTCGACTTGAGCATGAACAGCGGCGCTATTTCGATGATGCCACCGATTGCGACGACGATCAGGATAGCGATGAGCAAGATGATCGAATTCTTCTCGAAGATACCGTGGTTCATGTCCGCCCCCTCACTCTGCCGGTGCCGCGAGCGCGCCGCCGCGTAGCTCGGGTGCCGCCGCCACGCTTGGCTGATCGGCGACGTCAACCGGTTCGTCCCCACGAATGGTGCGCCAGACGTTGTAGGCCATCAGCAGTCCGCCAATGACGAACAGCGTACCTCCCGTGGCGCGGATCACGTAGGGCCAGTGCATGGCTTCCACCGTCTCCACGAATGAGTATTTCAGGAAGCCCAGCTTGTCGTAGGCGCGCCACATCAGGCCCTGCATAATGCCGGACACCCACATGGACGAGATGTAGAGAACGATGCCGATGGTCGCTATCCAGAAGTGCCATTCGACCAGTCGCAACGAATACAGCCCGCGCCGCTTCCAAAGCCAAGGAACGAGGCAATAGATGGCACCGAAGGAAACCATCCCTACCCAGCCGAGCGCGCCCGAATGCACGTGTCCAATGGTCCAGTCCGTGTAGTGGGACAACGAGTTGACCGACTTGATGGACATAAGCGGTCCTTCAAACGTCGACATGCCGTAGAAGGCCACAGAAACGACGAGAAGGCGCACGACGGGGTCCGTCCGCAAGCGATCCCATGCGCCCGAAAGTGTCATCAGGCCGTTAATCATGCCGCCCCACGACGGCATCCAGAGCATGATGGAAAACGTCATGCCGAGCGTCTGCGCCCAGTCGGGCAGTGCGGTGTAGTGAAGGTGGTGCGGACCAGCCCAGATGTAGAGAAATATCAGTGACCAGAAATGAACGATCGAGAGCCGGTAGGAATAGATCGGCCGCTCTACCCGCTTCGGAATGAAGTAGTACATGATGCCGAGGAACCCGGCTGTGAGGAAGAAGCCGACCGCATTGTGTCCATACCACCACTGCGTCATTGCATCCTGCACACCGGCAAATAGGGAGTAGCTTTTTGTTCCGGTGAGCGACACTGGCACCGTGAGGTTGTTGATGACATGCAGCATCGCCACGGTGACGATGAAGGCCAGGAAGAACCAGTTAGCCACGTAAATATGCGGCTCCTTGCGCTTCCAAAGCGTGCCGAGGAAGACGAGTAGGTAGGCGACCCAGACGATCGTGAGCCAAATATCGACGTACCACTCAGGCTCGGCGTACTCCTTGCCTTGCGTGACCCCCAGCACATATCCCGTGGCCGCTAACACGATGAAGAGCTGGTATCCCCACACGACGAACCACGGCGTCCAATAACCGGCCACACGCGCACGGCAGGTGCGCTGTACGACATAGAGAGAGGTAGCAAGCAACACATTGCCGCCGAAAGCAAAAATCACGGCGGAGGTGTGGACGGGGCGCAAACGGCCAAAGTTAGTCCAGGGCAGATCGAAGTTTAGGATTGGATAGGCGAGCTGCCACGCAATCACGTCACCGGCAAGAAACCCGACAACACCCCAAAAGACCGCGGCAATCGTTGCGACCTTTATGGGCCCGTCCATGTAGCTTTGCTGCTCATGGGTTCCGCCCTTGCGCGGGTGGGTTGCGACGTAATATCCGCCGGCCACAAAGGCGAGCGCAAATAGAAGAGCGTGGAATCTCATCACCTCGTCGACCGCAAACAGTGCGAGCGTGACGCTTAAGAGGGCTCCGAAAACGGCCGTCAGCAGCGTCATTCCATGCGAAAGGGCACTCACCTCTTCCCTTGGCGGCATAGTGTTCGCCCCCTCTTCCCATTGAATCTGCGGTTCTCGAACAGCCGCCTTTCTCGCTTCGGCGACGGTTCAAAGCTTTGACGTAGATCAATGTGCGACCAAAGGACAAGAGATTCAAGAAATTGGTGTATCGCTCGGCTGTTTAGCCTTCACCATGTCCGCTGGCTTGCCATTACCATCCTCTCCGACCCCACCTTTGAAAGCCGAATTTGCATCGGCACAGCGATCATCTGCTCTTCACTGGAACTGGCGCAGAGCAAACGGTTTATTACTTCGCTTCACCCGATCGCTTCCGAAGCATCCACCGGCCAGCACACATCAATAGATAGGCACCTAGCACCGCTCCGCCTATCAGTCCGATAAGAGATAGGACGCTGTCTTCTAAGCCAAGCCACGCGAAGGCAAAAAAGAGCAACATTGCGCCAGCGAGTCCCCCAGCTGCCCCGAGGACCGTTGATAAGAGATTGCCGCCCGCAAGGCCAACAAGCAGTCCGGCCACGATGCCGGGATACATGGATGGCCAGAAATGATCGTCTATCATTGAAAGCTCCCTATGTTTCGGTCTCGTACAGAGGCTAGCGCTGTGTGATTGCGCTTCCCCCAGGTCGCTGAGCTAACGAACTCATCGGAGAATGCGCACGGGCAAACCACGCGTGTCATTGATCAAAGTCACCAGACGAGGGATTGTTTGGTGGCGCTTATCTAGGCTGCCGGGGCCACCACACCTGTCCCGACACCGAAACCGAGGAGCAATTGATCGATCTCTACTATTGGATCACGCCGAACGGTCACAAAATCCTGATCTTACTGGAGGAGGCGCGTCGCTGCTGTGTCTCGGCCGGTTGTTCGACCTTGTTGACGTCAGGGCCGGACCGAAGGGTTCGTAGTGGCGGCGCGGGTACGTAGAGTGCTTCGTCGGCGATGCCAAGGTTGAGTGTATCTCAGTCACGCGTCAGCGCAGGCATTCCCAAATGTGGATTTCGTCGTCTAATCGATCGATCTCAGTTCCTCTAAAATCATTGCGAGAGACGATGCCCCGAATTCTCCCACTCTCAACGACGGGCAGATGGCGGAAGCCGCCATCGTTCATCATCCGCAGAGCGTCGATTGCGCGGCTGTCCGGAGAGATCGTGGTGGGCCTCTCGGTCATCGCTTGCGCCAGTGCCGTCACCGAAGCATCCTTTCCTTCGGCAAGTATACGCACTGCATCGCGACCGGTGAATATGCCGCGTAGGCACTGCTGGTCGTCAATCACGAGGACCGAGCCCACACGGCGTTCCCACATGCAACTACACGCATTCTGGACCGTCTCGTGCGCGGCGAGCACAAGCGGCTTTTGATCACCGATTATTTCTGCGGCCATTCTGTTGGTCATGATGCCTCCTTCTCAGCGGAGACACGGCTCTTTGCGACCAACCGCTGATGACATCTCAATTTGACTTCTAAACTGCGTTCGAACGACTAATGTATTCCTTGGAAACATCGGCACGCGGCAACATGTTTTTCCTGCACACATATTTCTATCGCTTGCTCACTTCTCAAGGCGGAAGCGTGTATGGAGACTGCCTAGAGGGCCGTCGCTATTTTGTGCGCAAGCTCGTTATATACGCGACGATATTATCGGTGTCTCCAGGAGGGATCATGAAGTGGGGCATCGTCGGATGTGGGCTTTGAAGCCAAACAACGAGCGCCCGGGCGTTCATGCCCGGCGTGTTGGCCACCTCACTAAAACTCGGCGCGTCGGGAGACGGCGATAGTTCGTCGCCTGCCTCAACTGCATGGCACTCGGCGCAAATCTGCTTCGCATAGGCAAGGCCCTGCTGCGGATCACCAAGCTCAACGGTTCCCGCGGCCGTCGGCGTCACTATCCAGGCAAATGCTGCAATCACCTTAATAGTTCGCATAGCTCGTGCTTTCTCTGACCTCGAAGGCGAGATATCTGCATTCGGTGGATTTTGAGCCGCACAACATGTGAAGATTCCCAACTACACCTTAGCTTCATGTGTGAGGCAAGCGGATTGATATAAATCAAGCGCCGCGCGAATAAAGGAATAAACCGCACGCGGCCGCCGGTGCACTTCGATCGGCCGCGATGGTTGGTCAAGATTGCATTACCCTTGTAGTCACGTTTTTCCGTGACTAACGTGCATCTTTGGGCGCCTCTGGCGAGCCACATCGCGGCACTAAATCCGGACCATCGGCTTGGCCGGGAGCCCCGCGCCAAAATCAGCGGCGCTTAGGTTCTCTATGCGAGCAATCGTCATGCGCGTCCAACCGCCCCTGCCCAGCACCTCTTTGCTGGTTGCGGAGGTCAACGTCTGGCGATCATTCCGCGCCACATCGAAGAATTGTGTCACGTCGTCCATAAAGCTGCTTGCGCGCTGACCGTATGCTCTGCCATCAGCACCTCAAATCACCTGGCGAAAGAAGTGACCCGTGAGCGCTTAGGGTCAGCTCAGATGGAGGGTCAGTGATAAAAGCTCGGGATTGGCGGTTTTTCTCAACGGTATCGACGCAAAGCGGTCATTGACGGTCCGTTCGACCTACTACTGCGCGCACGCCGCAAGGCAGACTTATGCGATGCCATGCATGATGGGAGCAGGAACTACTCCTCGAACGCGAAGATGCGCTTCCAGTCGTTCTTCATGCTGATGACGACCCAGCCCTTCTTCTGCGCCTCGTCGTAGAGCGCCTGGGTGAAGGTACCGACCTTTGTGTCCGGCAGTCCCTCGGCCGGTCCATAGGCATACTCGCGTTTGGCATCGTCATGCAGCACCAGCATTGCTAACCGCGCGCCATCGCCCGCCTTCGTGTACTCCAGCATCTGCCGGTCACCGGTCGAGTTGCCGAACGCCGCGTGCGGACGGCGTCCGATCATCAGGTGGATGCCCTCAGGCTTGCCGGCATCGTTGTCGTTTAAAAGCAGTTTTGGCTCCTTGGTGAGAAACGGTTTGCCGTTCTTTTCGTAGCCGTACTTCGTGCCCGCGGCAGAACCGACCACCTGCTCAGGTGGAATGCCATATGTCCCCTGGGAATACACCCGCACAAAGTCCTGGCCGCCGCCGGTCACAATGTAAGTCTTATAGCCGTTGGCGCGCAGGTACATCAGCAACTCCTGCATGGGTAAGTATGTGAGTTTGGTGTAGAGCCGCTTCCAACGGGTGTCCTTGGCGGTCTCGGTCCACTTTTTCGCCTCCGCTTGGAACGTCTCAACACTCATGCCCGTGAGCGTGGCTTTGAGGATCTTGAGGAGGTCGTCCATTGGGAGTTTCGCCATTGCTTCGCGGTCGCCCGACAGCACCGTCTTGAACGGTTCGACTTTGGCAAGTTCCGGCTTTTCCTTCACGATGGCCGGTACACGGTCCAAGCAGTAGACCACCTGCGAGTACATGGGGTGTTCGACCCACAAGGTCCCGTCCTGGTCGAAGGTGGCGATGCGCTCTGCAGGTGGCACGAACTTCGGACTCGACTGATCGGTGGTCGTTTGCACGAACTCGATAATCGCCTGTTTGGCCGGCCCGTCTTTCCACGATGGAAGGGAATCGTCCTGTGCTGCCAGCGGCAGCGCCGCTGCAAGCAGGCCGAACAATGCTACGCCGCTGAGGATGAAGCCACGTCGGTTCACCTTACTGTGGTGACGCCATCGCAACATTGCGGTCATCGGTCATTTGCTTCCCGAAGGTTTCGTGAGCAGATCCATAGCCTGCTCGACGGAGAAGCTTCCGGGCTTCTGGCGCGGCGGGAATTCCTTGAAGGTCTCCAGATGCTCACCAACGATCTTTTGGGCGGGCACGAACGCGAACATATGCTCTACGAACCATTTGACGTAGTCGCCGGCCTCGTGTTCGGCGCGTTCGAACGGATCTGATCGCAAGTTGAACAACTTGGGCGCGCGCAGCGGCACCAGCGGCTGCATCCAAACCTCCAGCCCATGCGCCTGCTGCTCCATGAACACCGCCTTGTACTGGTCGTACCGGAGGCTAGCGAGGTCGCCATCGTCTGTCCAGTAGAAGAACTCCCGCCGTGGATCATCGGACTCCGGATCAGCCAGCAATCGACGCTGGTCGTAGCCGTCGATGTAAACCTTGTAGGTCGCATCGCCAGCTTTATAACCGTCCAGCAGTTTCTCCTTGATATCCGGGAGACCGGCCGCCGCGACCAATGTCGGCAACCAGTCCTCGGCGGAGAAGATCGCGTTGATCTCGGCCCGCGGCCGCACATGGCCGGGCCAGCGGATTAGCGCCGGCACCCGGTAGCCACCCTCCCAGTTCGTGTTCTTCTCGCCGCGGTACGGAGTCGTGCCGCCATCCGGCCAGCTGAATGTCTCCGCTCCGTTGTCGGTGGTGTAGATAACAATCGTGTTGTCGGAGATGCCCAATTCGTCCAGCTTTTTCAGCAGTGTCCCGACATGTCCGTCGTGCTCGACCATGCCATCGGGATAGATACCGAGCCCAGTTACGCCTTGCGATTCGGGTTTCAGCCGCGTCCAGATGTGCATGCGGCTAGGATTGAACCAGGCGAAGAACGGCTTGTCAGCCTTGTGCGCCCGGTCGATAAAGTCGAGGGTTGCGGCAAGGAACTCCACATCCACCGTCTCCATGCGCTTCTTGTCGAGCGGGCCAGTGTCCTCGCAATTCTGCTTGCCCCAGGCTCCGAAACGCGGGTCGACACCGGGCGTGTCGGCGCTTGTCGCAGTGCAGCGCATTACGCCGCGCGGTCCAAACATCTCGCGGAACTCCGTACCCTTTGGGTAGTCGGGATGTTCCGGCTCGTCCTCGGCATTGAGATGATACAGATTGCCGAAGAACTCGTCGAAGCCGTGTACCGTCGGCAGAAATTCGTTGCGATCTCCGAGATGATTCTTGCCGAACTGCCCCGTCATGTAGCCGAGCGGCTTAAGCAAGTCCCCAATCGTTGGATCTTTGTCCGATAGCCCCTCTTTCGCGCCCGGAAGGCCGACTTTCAGTAGTCCCGTGCGCATGGGGCTCTGGCCGGTGATGAATGCCGCTCGCCCGGCGGTGCAAGACTGTTGACCGTAGTAGTCAGTGAAGATTCCGCCTTCTTCCGCGAGGCGGTCGATGTTGGGTGTGCGGTAGCCCATCTGGCCGCGGTTGTAGGCGGAGATGTTCCAGTAGCCGATGTCATCGGCCATGATGACGAGGATGTTGGGTTTCGCAACAGAGTCTTGACCAAGCGATGGCTGGGGAGGCATCAGCGCCAGCCATACTCCCGCGCAGGCCAGGGACTTCATCCAGGGCGCGATCATAACAGGTCTCCCAATCTAAGGGTTCATCCAGACGAAAGTGGGCGACCATCAGGCCGCCCACTCAGTCGACAGGTGCAAGGCTCTAATGGCCCGCGTGACTGGACGTCTTCATTTCCTTAACCTGCTGGAGAACCTGGTCCAGG
>CAYOPW010000050.1:0-20197 GCA_964405975.1 uncultured Hyphomicrobium sp. | reverse complement strand
GGCAAGACGACGCTCGTCGACGAACTCCTGAAGCAATCCGGCATCTTCCGCGAGAACGAGCGGGTCGTCGAACGCGCCATGGATTCCAACGATCTGGAGCGCGAGCGCGGGATTACGATCCTCGCCAAGTGCACCTCCGTCGTTTGGAAGGACACGCGCATCAACATCGTTGACACGCCGGGCCACGCCGACTTTGGGGGAGAGGTGGAGCGCATCCTCAACATGGTCGACGGGGCGATCGTTCTCGTTGATGCCTCTGAAGGTCCCCTGCCGCAAACGAAGTTCGTGCTCTCTAAGGCTTTGAAGCGTGGTATTCGACCAATCGTGGCCATCAACAAGATCGACCGGCCAGACGAGCGACACCTCGACGTGCTGAATGAGGTTTTCGACCTCATCGCCAACCTCGACGCGACCGAAGCGCAGCTCGACTTTCCTATTCTTTATGGTTCGGGACGTGGCGGCTGGATGGCAACCGCACCGGAGGGCCCGAAGAAAAGCTTGGCGCCATTGTTCGACTTGGTGCTCGAACACGTGCCACAGCCGCAAGTTGAGGCCGGGCCATTTCGGTTATTGGCGACGACGCTTGAGGCTGATCCCTACCTCGGCCGCATCCTTACCGGCCGCATTACATCTGGCACGGTCATGCCTAACCAACAGCTCAAGGCGTTGCGCCACAATGGCGAGGTTGTCGAGTCGTTTCGCGTCCAGAAGGTTCTGGCATTTCGCGGTCTAGAACGCACGGCAGTAGACGTTGGCGAGGCCGGAGAAATCATTGCAATCGCGGGCATGGGCGAGGCGACCGTTGCGGACACGCTTTGTGACCCCGACGTGGAAGTTGCACTCCCCGCCCAGCCTGTCGATCCGCCCACACTTTCTATGACGTTTCGCATCAATGACGGACCACTCGCCGGCCAAGAGGGCGACAAGGTGCAAAGCCGCGTCATTCGCGAGCGCCTCTTGAAGGAAACGGAGCGCAACATCGCGATCCGTGTCAGTGAGAATGATGACAAAGACAGCTTCACCGTGGCAGGGCGCGGCGAATTGCAGCTTGCCATCCTGATCGAGAACATGCGGCGCGAAGGGTTTGAACTGACGGTCTCGCGCCCGCACGTCTTATTCAAGACGGACGAGGCGACAGGCGAGCGCCAAGAGCCAATCGAGGAAACGATCATCGACGTCGATGAAGAATTCTCCGGCGTGGTCGTGCAGAAGCTATCGGGGCGAAAGGGCGAGCTGCTCGAAATGCGTCCCTCGGGCGGCGGGCGGCAGCGCCTCGTGTTCCACGTGCCCACCCGCGGGCTCTTGGGCTACCAGGGTGAACTCTTGACCGACACGCGCGGAACGGCGGTGATGAATCGCCTGTTTCACGCCTATGCACCATACCGCGGCGAAATCTCGGGACGGCGCACCGGCGTGCTCATCTCGAATGGGGACGGTGAAGCGGCCGCATATGCGATCTTCAATTTGCAGGACCGCGGGCCCTTTATGATTGGCCCGCAGACACGGGTTTACATTGGCATGATCGTCGGTGAGCACGCCCGTGAAAACGACCTTGAGGTCAACGTCATCAAAGGCAAGAAGCTAACGAACGTTCGCGCGTCAGGTAAGGACGAGGCCGTGCAGCTCACCCCACCCATGAAGCTGACCTTGGAAAAGGCAATGGCCTACATTGCCGACGACGAACTCGTTGAAGTGACGCCGCAATCGATTCGGCTCAGAAAGCGCTGGCTCGACCCTAACATGCGCAAGAAAATGGAGCGGTCCCGTGAACGTGATGTCGCGTAAGGAGTGAATCCTATTTGAGGTTCTATTGTGCGATGCGATTGTTGTGTTATATCGTTTACGTTAGCGCGGCACTCTCGAGAGGAGCTTGAACCATGAGAAAGATCGCAATCACTGCTTTTGCTATCGTATTTTGTGGCACCGCAGCCTGGGCGGACGAGAAACCATCCGATGCCGAGGCGAAGAGCATCCAAGCCGCTCTTGGCGCTTGGGGTTGCTCCGGCGGCGAGATGGAGAAAGAATCGGAAAGTACTGGTGTCTTTGAAGTCGACGATGCCAAGTGTAAAGACGGTCAGTACGACTTTAAGCTCGACAAGAACTTCAAGATCATCTCAATGAGCCGCGACTGAGCACACGCGCTCAAACGGCCCAATTGCAGGAATAGAATTGCGCCGGCGTGCATGATGCCCGCCGGCGCGACCTTTTTAGCGCGGCTACGCTCCTGCTAAGCACGCAGAAGCATTGCGGGGACAGGCGTGTCATCTTCAATCCCAAGCGATCAGCAACCCAGAAGGGCCGATCAAGAGCGTTGGCCTGCCGGCGTGACGCCGCCTGACAAGTTCCAGACTGCACTGGACTTTGCGCGGCGCGACGAAGGTCATTTGTTTGTCACCGGCCGCGCCGGCACCGGTAAATCGACATTGTTACGCTGCATAAGCGACATGGTCCCCCAAGAAGCCGTCGTGCTGGCGCCCACAGGTCTGGCAGCCATCAATGTGGGCGGCCAGACCATCCACTCATTTTTCGGCTTTCCCCCGCGCCTCATTCGCCCCGACGATATCAGGCGCAGCCGAAATGGCCGCATCATGCGTCGCCTCAAACTCATGATCATCGACGAGGTGTCGATGGTTCGCTCTGACCTCATGTCTGCCATCGATCAGTCACTGCGCTTGAATCGGGGCCGTCCGCGCGAAGCGTTCGGCGGTGTAAGGCTATTGGTGTTTGGCGATCTCCAGCAACTGCCGCCAGTCGTCCAAGGGGGCGAGGTTGCCGAGCACCTGGAAAGCGCGCATGGCGGTCCGTTCTTTTTCAGCGTGGACGCGCTTCGGGAGGGCGCTGGCATGTCGTTGATCGAGCTTGATCAGGTCTTCCGCCAAAGCGATGAAGCATTTCTCACTGTACTTAATCGTATCCGCGACGGAGAAGCGACGGAAACAGACCTCACCGTGTTGAACGAGCGCACGCATCCCATTCGCACATTGAGCGAGGGTGAATCGTTCGTGATCCTAACGCCGACGAACGCCGCGGCGCATCGAATCAACATGGCATACCTCGAAGCGTTGCCTGCAGAGGCCAAAAGCTTCGAGGCCGGTATTACCGGCGAGTTTGGCGAAACCGCACACCCGACCGATGCGACATTGCTTCTGAAGCCTGGCGCGAAAGTGATGCTGCTTCGCAATGATCCTGACAAGCGCTGGGTCAACGGTACGATCGCGCGCGTTGCGCAGCTCGAAGAGAAACGAGTCTGGATCGAGATCGGCGGCAAGGTGCACGAGATTGAACCTGTGTCGTGGGAGGCGCGCCGTTACGCCTATGATCAAGCCGCCGAGAAGATCGTCGAGAACGTGACGGGCACGTTCCGGCAATTTCCATTGCGCCTTGCCTGGGCGCTCACCATCCATAAATCGCAAGGCCTAACGCTCGACCGCGTCTACATCGACCTAGGCAGGGGCACGTTTGCGCACGGCCAAACGTACGTCGCTTTATCGCGTTGCCGATCGCTAGAAGGACTGGCGCTAGCGCGCCCTCTACGGCCCGCCGACATCCTCTTCGACCGCTCTGCCATGGACTATCGCGATAGGTTTCCAGCGCTATAGGCACTGAGCGGGCGCTCAGAAAACGGCACCGTCACTGGCACGACTCAAAAGTGCGGCACACTGCCACATACGTTGAATGTTGCGCCGCAACATTGTCTTGTTGCATTGCAACAAATAATAGGCTATAAAAGCCTTCATCAAGATCATTGTGGCGCTGCTTTGGTGCCCGTGGCAGCACGCGCAGCGCTCTGCCGCCCCGCCACAATTTCGCGGCTACAGGATTATGGAGAGAACCATGAACGAGGAATTCACGCGTCAGACTCAGGAAATGCTGAGCGCGGCGAAGGATGCACGCATTCCAGAGAATGTGCAGGCATTTGCTGAGGACAGTGTCGCCAAGACCCGCGACGCCTATTCGAAAATGAGCGCCGCAGCCAAGGAGAGCGCTCAGGCTGCGGAGGAAATAATTTTGACCGCTCAGGCTGGTGCCAAGTCCTTCGGTGAGAAAATTTTGCAAAACGCTAGCGTGAATGCGGAAGCCATTTTCGATGCGGCCGAGGCCATGGCTCGCGCCAAGACGGTGCCAGAAATCGCCCGGCTTCAGGCGACGTTTATTCAGCAGCAGCTCGCCGCAGCAAGCTCTCAGTCTAAGGAATTCTTCGAGCTGTCTAGCAAGATCTCACGACAGACGCTGGAAGGCATGAATGCCATCGCCACGAAGACCTTCGATCAAATGAAAAAGGTCGGCTAAAAGCACACGTTTTTCGAAGCGTTCGGCATCTGCCACAAAAAAACCGGCTACGAGTCGCAAAAAGGCGCCCGGAGGGGGAATTCCCGGGCGCCTTTGCTATTTTATGGCCCAGTTGTCGGCGAACTGTTACGTCGCGACGTTAGGGCAATATGCGATGCTGCGGGCCCGGGGATATTGTGATCCGATGCTTGGTGCGAGTTCACATTTCGAAATTCGTCGCGGCAACGTGTCGGACGCGCCGGCGCTTTGCGAGGTATTTCGTAACTCCTGGAGTCACGCATACCAGGGCATTATCCCGCACTTTCATCTAGAGAGCATGATCCGTCGGCGGAGCCTTGACTGGTGGAATTCCACTATCAGATCCGACAACGGACTCTTGGTTCTGCAAGTCGCAAGCAACGTGGCCGGTTACGCGACTCTAGGCACGGCACGGATGCGCGGAGAACATGAAGGCGAGATTTACGAGCTGTATGTAACGCCGACCCACCAAGGACTTGGTTTCGGCGAACATTTGTTTGAAGCGTGCCGTCATCACCTGGATACGCGACAGCTTTCGGGATTGATCGTTTGGGCACTCAGCGACAATGCTGGAGCGGCGGATTTTTACTGGCGCCGCGGCGGCCGGCCAATTGGCCTTGGCTTTGAGTGCTTCGGCGAAAGAAGGCTCCAAAAGGTCGCCTTTGCCTGGGACTGAAACCAGGTTGCAACAAACTTGTCACCCAACGCGGTAATTTAAGAGCCTGCTGGCAAGAATATGTAGGGAAAAACCCTAACAGAAGGCGCTGCTCTTCCCCCCTGCTTGGCTCATTGCTATACCGCAGCGCGCTCCCGTCGATGCAAGCCGAGGTACGCGAGATGAAGATCGCTGTCATGGGCGTCGCCGGCCGCATGGGCCAACACCTCATTCGCGCGCTCCATGAGACAGAAGGTTGTACGATTGCTGGCGGGGCGGAGCATTCCAGTTCCCCCGCAGTTGGCGCAGATGTCGGCGTCCTGGCCGGGATAGGTCCACTTGGAATTACGGTTTCGCCGGACCCCATAGAGTTGATTGCCGAAGCCGAAGCCGTTGTCGATTTCACCACACCCCAAGCAACCAAAGAGATTGCTGGGCTTGCCGCGAATGCCAGGATCGTTCATGTGGTCGGCACGACCGGTCTATCGGAAGAGGACGAGGCGCACATTGCCGCCGCGGCCCGACATGCTCCGATCATCAAAGCAGGGAACATGAGCCTTGGCGTCAACCTTCTTACCGCCATCGCGCGGCGTGTCGCCGAAGCCTTGGACGACGATTTCGACATCGAAATCGTCGAGATGCATCACCGGGACAAGGTCGATGCTCCCTCAGGCACCGCCCTCATGTTGGGCGCAGCAGCAGCCGAAGGCCGCGGCATCGACCTAAAGGAACACGCGATCCGTGGCCGCGACGGTATCACCGGCGCACGTGCGCGCGGCAATATCGGCTTTGCGAGTCTGCGTGGGGGCAGTGTCGTGGGCGACCATACGGTCGTATTCGCCGGGCCAGGCGAGCGGATTGAGCTGACACATCTGGCGGGGGATCGATCGATCTTCGCCCGTGGCGCAATCAAAGCGGCCATGTGGGGCCGCGGCAAACCTCCCGGGCTATACACGATGTCCGACGTGCTGGGGCTATAGATCGTGGAAGCAGTTCGCACGGTGCAATCAAACGCTCGGCTTCACACGCTGGTGCTGGTGCGCCATGGCGAGAGCGAGTGGAACCGGCGCAACTTGTTCACCGGACAATACGATCCTGATCTAACCGAGAAAGGGCTGATCGAAGCGCGCGTCGCTGGCCGCCTCTTAAAGTATGAGGGCCTAACCTTCGACCTTGCATTCACCAGCAAATTGAAGCGAGCCATACACACCCTCGAAATCATGCTCGCTGAAATCAATCAACCCGATCTTGAAGTCCGCGGCGACGCGGCACTAAACGAACGCAATTACGGCGATCTCTCAGGTCTCAACAAGGACGAAGCGCGCGAGCGGTGGGGGGAAGAAAAGGTTCTTGAGTGGCGACGCAGCTATGATATTCGCCCGCCAGGCGGTGAAAGCCTCAAGGATACAGAACAGCGGGTCATGCCCTATTATCGAGACAAGATCTGGCCCGAGCTTGAAGCAGGTAAGACGGTTCTCGTCACGGCGCATGGCAACTCGCTGAGAGCCCTTATCATGAATCTGGAAGGCTTGAGCGGCGAAGAGATCTTGGCCCGCGAACTGGCAACCGGAGCTCCGATCGTCTACCGGCTTGCACCAGATGGGTCGGTGACAGAACGGCGAGACTTGTTGCCGGCGCGGAGCCTCGACGCTCCGCCCGAGGACAACCTGTGATAAGGGATCTCAATGGCACTCGAAGATCTCGTCGAAGGCGTCGATAAGGGCGCCAAGAGACGCCGCGATCGATTAATCGCCGTCTACATTGGCATCCTTGCCGTCGCACTGGCCATCTGCAGCATGGGCGCCGGCAATGCGACGAAGGACGCGATGACGAGCAATATCGAGTCCGCAAATACCTGGGCTTTCTTTCAAGCCAAAAACATTCGCCGCCACATATTGCGGCTTCAAATTGACGAGTTGGAGGTATTAGAGGCCGCAGATCCCGAACTGCCCGAGAGCGCACGATCAGCGATTTCCGGCAAAATCAAAAAGTATCGAGATAAGGAAGCACACCTGAGATCGGAGCCGGAAACCGGCGAAGGCCTCGATGAGCTCTTCGTCAAGGGCAAGTCGCTCGAGGCGCAGCGCAATGTGGCCATGCGGAGGGATCGCTACTTCGACTACGGCATGGCCCTGTTGCAGATCGCCATTGTCCTGGCATCGGTCTCTATCATTACCGGGGGAACGAGCCTGCTGGTCCTCAGCGTCCTCGTCTCGGCTATCGGAATCGTCTCGACTCTGAACGGCTTCACCCTCGCCTACACTGTCCCGTTTATCGGCTGACCACCCTAACCCTTGCCGGCTGGGGCCCCAAAAGGTAGCACTACCGCGCTTCGACCACACCGCTGCACGGAATACGACACAAGATGACAACACACCGATTGCTCCTCCTGCCCGGCGATGGGATCGGGGTGGAAACCATTGCCGAGGTTGAGCGCGTCATCGCCTTCTTCAATGAGAAAGCAAAGGGCGCAGCGTTCGAGACCGAAACCGACCTTGTGGGCGGTGCCGCAATCGACAAACACGGCGTGCCGCTCACCGACGACGCAATGGCGAAGGCGGCCACTGCCGACGCGGTCATCTTTGGCGCCGTCGGCGGCCCTAAATGGGATGGCGTGCCTTACGCGGTACGTCCCGAGGCGGGTCTGCTGCGTTTGAGAAAAGACCTTGGGCTCTTTGCCAACTTACGTCCTGCTATCTGCTACCCAGCCCTTGCCGAGGCGTCCTCTTTGAAGCGCGAGCTTGTTGAGGGCCTCGACATCATGATCGTGCGAGAGCTGACGGGGGGTGTCTATTTCGGCGAGCCGAAGGAAATCGTCACGCTCGAGCACGGCAAGAAGCGCGCCGTCGATACCCAAATCTATACGGAGGAAGAAATCGAGCGCATCGCGCGTGTCGCCTTCGATCTTGCGCGCCGCCGCGGCAAGAAGGTGCACTCGGCAGAAAAGCGCAATGTGATGCGCACCGGTGTTCTTTGGAACGAGGTGGTGACAGCCACGCATAAGGCTTATGCGCCGGACATCGAATTGGAGCACATCCTTGCCGACAACTGCGCCATGCAACTCGTGCGCAGCCCGAAACAGTTCGACGTGATTGTTACGGACAATCTATTCGGCGATATCCTGTCCGACGAAGCTGCCATGACGACGGGCTCGCTGGGCATGTTGCCTTCGGCTTCTCTGGGCGCACCCGACTCCAAGAGCGGCACGCGCAAGGCGCTCTACGAGCCCGTGCACGGTTCGGCACCTGATATCGCCGGGCAGGGTTTGGCCAATCCCATTGCAACGATTGCATCGTTCGGCATGGCACTGCGCTACTCTTTCGATATGGGCGCTCAAGCCGATCTGCTCGACGAGGCAATCTCCGGCGCCCTTGCCGCAGGCCTCAGAACCGCCGATATCATGCAGCCGGGTATGCGTCAGGTAAGCACATCTGAGATGGGCGCTGCTATCGTTGAGAAATTGGGCAAACTTGGCGTGTGAAGGGCAGCCGCATCAATCGTTCGCTATCAGCATGTGGGAAGGGTCTTGCAAGGTTGCCTCGCCACACGCTAGTGATCGCCCCTAGAAATCAGCCAACGCACTGGCTTAGGTGCAGTGCCATTTTTACTTGAGATATCAGGACCTAACGATGGGCTACAATATTGCCGTTGTGGGCGCCACGGGTAACGTGGGCCGCGAAATGCTGAATGTGATCGCCGAACGCGAGTTCCCCGCCAACGAGGTCTATGCCATTGCCTCGCGCCGCTCGCTCGGTTCCGGCGTCGCATACGGTGACAATACCCTCAAGTGTCAGGACCTCGAGCAGTTCGACTTCTCAAAAGCCGACTTTTGTCTCATGTCGGCAGGCTCGACGATCTCGAAGGAATGGTCTCCACGCATTGCCGCCACCGGCTGCATCGTCATAGATAACTCGTCTGCCTGGCGTTACGACCGAGACGTGCCGTTGATCGTGCCCGAGGTTAATGCCGACGCCGTTGCCGGCTACACCAAGAAGAACATTATCGCCAACCCCAATTGCTCCACAGCACAGCTCGTTGTCGTCTTGAAGCCGCTACATGATGCAGCCGGCATCAAGCGGGTCATCGTCTCAACTTACCAATCCGTTTCGGGCGCCGGCAAAGACGCAATGGATGAGCTTTGGCATCAGACCAAGAGTAAGTACGTGCCGGGCGAGGACTACCAGCCAAAGAAGTTCACCAAGGAAATAGCCTTCAACTGCATTCCTCACATCGACGTCTTCATGGAGGACGGCTACACAAAAGAGGAATGGAAAATGCTGGCCGAGACCAAGAAGATTCTCGACCCGCGCATCAAGCTGACGGCCACCTGTGTGCGCGTGCCTGTCTTTGTTGGGCACTCCGAAGCCGTCAACATCGAGCTCGAGCGGCCGCTCTCAGCAGACGCGGCACGTGAAATCTTGCGCCAAGCGCCAGGCATCATGGTCGTCGACAGGCCGGAGGATGACGGTTACGTCACGCCTATTGAGGCCGCCGGCGAGTTTGCAACATACGTGTCGCGCATTCGCGAGGACGCAACAGTGGAGAACGGGCTAGCCCTGTGGGTCGTCTCCGACAACCTCCTGAAGGGTGCGGCGCTCAACACGGTCCAGATCGCCGAAACGATCGTCAACCGAAAGCTATTACCAAACGCGGCCTAGTTGCCGGGCGGCAGATCAACTCGCGTGAGATTTTAGTCCTTGCCCTCCAGTTCAGCCGCTTCCAGCTTTCCGAGTGCGACGACAATCGCGTTCAGATCCCGGACGAATCGTTCGCGCTCCGGGCCGGGCAGCACCGCAAGTACCCGTTCGTCAACGCGCTTGGCAAGCGGGTCGGCGGCTTCGAGAACGCGCCAGCCCTCCTCGGTGAGCTTAACGGCATAGGCGCGTGCATCTTCACGCGTGCGCCGACGCTGCAGTAGCCCCTTCTTCAACATACGGCGAACAACGTCTGCCAGCGTCGAGCGGTCGATTCCCGTCTTTTCGACGAGTTGCGTTTGGCTTAGGCCCTCGTTCTGAGAAACCGTCAGCAGAATAGCGTATTGCCTCGGCGTAAGTTCACGCTCATCGATCTCCCGTTGGAAGATATCGCCTGCGCACTGGCAGGCCCGATGAAGCAGATGAATAGGGGACGTCTCCAGTTTTCCCGCGTCGACGTCGCTCTCCCTAAACCGTGACATGATCGTCTTTCCGGCTGCAGAAGGAGCAGCGGGAACCATCGTCTCAGACATTTGATTAACCCCCATCGCTTCAAAACCCCCGGCTTTATTTTTGCCAGATCGGAATAGGTCTAAGTCTGATTTGAAGGAAATACCAGAATTGTCATTTCGTCTAGAGCAAAAAAGCATCGCATAACGTGAGCAATGCGCACGTTATAGCCCCCCTATTTGGGAGGGCTGACCAGCTCGAATGGGAGAATCCGTATTCCGATTAAATTAGTCGGGGCGTGGCTCGTATTGCTTGAGCAAACCCATCTGGGCGATGGCGAAAATCATCGTCAACGGCATGATTCCAAAGACTTTGAAGCTCACCCAGACATCCGTGGAGAACGAGCGCCACACGACCTCGTTCAACAGTGCAAGGAAGGTGAAAAAGCAGGCCCATCGAATTGTCAGTTTGCGCCACCCCTCATCTGTTAAGCGAAACACCTCGCCAAATACAATTTTTAGCAGAGAGTGCCCGGCCAAGAGACCTGCAAAAAGGGCCCCGGCAAAAAGTGCATTCACAATTGTCGGCTTGATCTTGATGAAATGATCATCCTGTAGCCAGAGGGTTAGACCGCCGAACACCAAGACAAAAACACCTGTTACGAGCGGCATCACAGGCACCCGCCCGAACAAGATTCGCGACGCGACAAGCGAAATTACAGTCGCTACCATAAAGCCGCCCGTCCCCCAGAATATGCCGGCACGCGCATTCATGACGAAAAAGACGACAAGCGGCCCCACCTCGACAAGGAGCTTCAGCAGCTGACCTCGCAAGTCCTGCGGCTGACTATGATTCTTGTTGGTCTCGTCTGTCATTGCACTCGTTATCCCCCTACCGGCTTCTCCGGTGACCGGCCATTAGACCGGAGCTAACAGTGAACGCCGTGGTCGCCGCCGCAACCATCATAGCGACTCTAGATGCCTCTCGACCCAGCGCCAGCAGATTTGCACTCCCTCCGCGCACCTTTTGCATCAGCTGTGGAGGGATGCACTGTCACGGCTGCCTCGATCACCGACGCCGACTCTTTCTCCTGATCGCCGTCCGGAATCCTGTATCTCTGCATAATGCGCGTGAGAAACCAGGCATAGAGCGCCGACAACGGCATGATCAGCGCCACCTTGAACGCTATCCAGATGCCAACGCCATTCGTCTCAAAACCGAGAATATTATAGATCTTTTCATCCTCGAACCCCACGCGCACGAATTCGTTGGCAACTGCGGTTGCAACGAAGAACCACGCAAAGCTCCAGGTAAACATGTCCCAGCCTCTTTTGGTGTAGTGGAACGTCTTCTCGAAAACGTACTTGAAGAAGTTTTTGTTAAGCCACAGTCCGCCAAACAAAAACGCCGCGAACATTGCGTTGAAGATGGTCACCTTGATCTGCACCCACATCGCGTCCTTGGTGACGATCGTCAAGGCGCCGAACACGATCGTCACCGTCGAGGCGATAAGCGGAAAGACCGGCAAACGGCGTAGGACGATCAGCATCGCCACAATGGCGACCACAGTCGATATAATGAGCGCCCACGTACCTGCAGTGATGCCGTAGATGGCGTTGACGACAAACATCAATACGAGCGGGCCGAACTCGCTTAGGATGTTCACCGACTGCTCGAGGTTGAACGGCATCAACCGCTTCAATGCGCTCATGTGCCCAAGATCACCTTTGCTTCGGTTTCTAGTTGTCGTAATTTCGCGCGTGTTGCCCTGCGCTAGCTAGCCTGCGGCAATCGCTTGCGCAAACTCTCCTGCGTCAAATGGCTGAAGGTCGTCTATCCCCTCGCCGACACCAATAGCATGCACAGGCAAACCATGTTTGGAGGAAATTGCGACAAGAATGCCGCCACGCGCCGTGCCATCGAGCTTGGTCATTACGAGGCCGCTGACGCCCGCGCGCTCACGAAATACGTCCACTTGTGAAAGGGCGTTCTGGCCCGTCGTCGCATCCAGCACGAGGAGGACGTCATGGGGGGCTGAGGGGTCAAGTTTGCGCAAAACACGGTTCACTTTGGCCAGCTCCTCCATCAGCCCTTCCTTATTCTGGAGCCGTCCTGCCGTGTCGATCAGCAGAACATCAGCCCCTTCTTCTCGTGCTTGAGCAAGCGCGTCATAGACGAGGCCCGCTGCATCAGAGCCAACGTCGCGTGCCACCACATTTGAGCCCGTTCGCTCACCCCAGATTTTCAATTGATCGATGGCGGCTGCACGAAACGTATCGCCTGCGGCAAGCATCACCTTTTTGCCTTCACTGCGAAACTTCGCAGCAAGCTTGCCGATCGTCGTCGTCTTGCCCGTCCCGTTGACACCGACGACGAGGATAACGTGCGGCCTATAGCGTTCGTCGAACTTCAAAGCCTGCGCAACGGGGGTCAGAACACGCTCCACTTCCTCTCTTAGAACCGCGCGCACATCGTCGGCTTGTATTCCTTTCTCGTACCGCCCTTTGCCCAATGTCTCTACGATACGCTCAGCCGTATCGAGGCCTAGGTCCGCCTCAATCAGCACATTTTCAAGATCCTCCAGCGTGTCCTGGCTAAGCGCAGCTTTTGTAAACAGGCCTGTAATGCCATCAGACAGCCGCGATGAGGTCTTGCCCAGCCCCGCCTTGAGACGACCGAACCAACCTTGCTTGGCCTGCGGTGCGCTGCCTTCTGTCACGGGATCACCATAGCTGGTAGATTTCGATCCCCACACTTGGCCGAGCGTGCTTTGAGTCTTCGGATCGCTTTCACTCACGCCAAGACCTCGCCCGAAAGACGCCGCCCGTCGTGCCCATTGACGCGTGCACGCGCAATGTCGCCAGCCCTACCGGACGCAGGCAAGTGAATTTCCGCAAACTGCCGCGTGCGCCCAATACCCTCGTGCTCCATCAAAACCTCAACCTCCGAACCAGTCTGCGTGGTGAGAAAATGAAATAGAATGCCCGCGCCTTTGTCTCTTAGCCTTGCCGCTCTCTCCTTGACGACGCTGCGCGGTACTTGCGGCATACGCGCAGCCGGCGTGCCTTCGCGCGGAGAGAACGGGAAGACATGCAAATACGTGAGTTCACACGCGTCGACGACACTCAGTGAGTTGGCGAACATGTCCTCGGTTTCAGTCGGGAAGCCTGCGATGAGATCGGCGCCAAAGACCATATCGGGTCGCAGCCGGCGCACTTGCGCACAGAAAGAGATTGCGTCGGCACGGCTATGTCGCCGCTTCATGCGCTTCAACACCATATTGTCGCCCGCCTGCATGGACAGATGCAGGTGCGGCATCAGGCGTTCCTCTTCGGCAATGGCATCCATCAGCGCCTTATCAGCTTCGACCTGATCGATCGAAGACAGGCGCAGCCGCTTAACCTCGGGCACAAGCTTCAAGATTTGACGCACCAAAATACCGAGCGTTGTCGAACCGGGAAGATCCTCTCCATAAGCGGTGATGTCGACGCCGGTCAGAACAATTTCACCGTAACCGCTTTCAACCAGGCGGCGGATCTGCGCAACCACCTCACCAGCCGGCACCGATCGAGATGGCCCGCGTCCGTAGGGAATAATGCAGAACGTGCAGCGGTGATCGCAGCCGTTCTGAATTTGAACATAGGCGCGCGTCCGGCATCCAAAGCCGTCGATCATGTGGCCGGCAGTCTCGCGCACGCTCATGATGTCATTGACCTGCACTCGCTCAAAACCGCCGGTCGACATACCGCGGAACGTTTCCGCCTTCACCTTTTCATCATTGCCGATGACATGGTCCACTTCGGCCAGCGCTGAGAACCGCTCTGGATCAACTTGAGCCGCGCAGCCCGTGACAATGATACGTGCGTCGGGATTCTTCCGGCGCAGTTTGCGGATGGTCTGCGTCGCCTGGCGCACGGCCTCCCCTGTCACCGCACACGTGTTGACGATAATGGCGTCCGTTAGCCCCACGTCGTCTGCGTGCTTGCGCATGACCTCCGACTCATACGCATTGAGCCGGCAGCCGAGTGTTATGATCAAAGGCTGCGCCATCTTTCCTTAAGTGTAGAGAGCGGCCGTCCGGCCGATTGCGTGGAAACGTTCCAAATTTGGGCCACGGCAGTGATGGAATGCGCATTCGCTATCCCAAGCCGGGCGGTTATTCTCTCCTCCGGTCATACTCGACAACTTTGTCGTCGGCTAGACTTGGGCGCGCGACAGAGTATCCGCCGCCAGAGTCCCTTCAAACTCAAGCTCGGCCGGCCCGGTCATCAAAACGCGGTTGTCGCCGGTCCATTCGATGGCGAGGGTACCGCCAGGAAGTTCGACGGTAACCTTACGGTCCGTAAAGCTCTTTCGTGCGGCCGAGACAGCCGCTGCACAGGCCGCCGTCCCGCAGGCCTTGGTGAGGCCTGCCCCTCGCTCCCAGGTTCGCAACTTGAGACCTGAACGCGATATTATCTGCGCCAGAGAGATGTTGGCGCGTTCGGGAAAGAGCGGGTGGTTTTCCAACAGCGGGCCAAATCGGCCCAAGTCATACGCCTCGACATCGTCGACCCAGAAGATTGCGTGCGGATTGCCAACATTCACCACCGAGGGTGAATGCAAGATCGGTTCATCAATGGGGCCAATCTGCAACTCAATGCCGGTCGTGTCGTGAAAGGGTTCAGCAAGCGGGATTTCCTCCCATGAAAGCCGGGGCTCACCAATGTCAATGGTGACACGGTCCGCGCTGGCGGCCTTGGCGCGCAAAACGGCTTCCTGCGTTTCAATCGTGGCTTCGGCCCTTCCAGTCTCTTGTGACAAAAGCAGAGCGACGCAGCGCGCAGCGTTTCCGCACGCACCGACCTCCGATCCATCTGAATTGTAGATGCGCATGAACGCGTCGGCCTTTTCGGATGCCTCAAGCAAAATCACCTGATCGCAACCAATCCCTAGCGAGCGATCAGCTATACGGCGGGCAATCTCTGTCGTCATCTCAATGGACTGCGCGCGCGCGTCCAAGATCACGAAATCGTTGCCAAGTCCGTTCATTTTACGAAAGGGTATGGTGGCGGCGCTGTTCATGGCCCCCATATATGGCTCCGGCGCATGAAAAGACAATTCGACAGAGGTTCGCTGTTCATGATGATGCAAGGCCACCGCGTTAATTGGCCCATTCTAGCGCTTGTATTTGCGTTCACATCGGCATGCGATGCGACCGAGAACGCCAAGTCGGTGCCGCCTGCCATGCCGAGCAATGTCAGCGTCGAGACCGTTGCCAAAGGGCTTGAAAATCCTTGGGGTATGCAATTCCTCCCCGATGGCCGTCTCCTGGTCACCGAGCGGCCGGGCCGCATGCGCATCGTCGCCAAGGACGGCACGCTCTCAAAGCCGATTGCCGGCCTGCCCGAGGTGGCCGCTTATGGTCAGGGCGGTCTGCTCGACGTGTTGCTGGCACCCGACTTCGATGAGACCGGCATCATCTACTTTTCCTACGGCGAACCGCGCGAAGGCGACAAGAATGCAACCTCGGTCGCCCGCGCAAAATTGGTGCTCGATGGCGACGGCGGCCACTTGGAGGATGTAAAGGTCATCTTCCGCCAGCAACCCGCTATGAAGAGTAAGTATCACTTCGGCTCGCGTCTCGTTTGGGCGCGTGATGGAACCCTCTTCATCACGACAGGCGAGCGCAATCATATGCGCGACGAAGCGCAGAATCCGGCCAATACCATTGGCAAGGTTGTCCGCATTAACCCGGACGGCTCTATCCCCGATGACAATCCCAAACTTGAAGGATGGGCGCCCGAGGTTTGGTCCATCGGCCACCGCAATATCCAAGGCGCCGCCCTGCACCCTAATACTGGGCAGCTCTTCACGGTTGAGCATGGGCCACGCGGCGGCGATGAGTTGAACCTAACGCTGAAGGGCAAGAACTACGGCTGGCCTGTCATCACCTACGGCATAAACTACGACGGCTCGATCATCACCGACATCACCGAAAAAGAGGGGCTGGAGCAACCGGTCTATTATTGGGTGCCGTCGATTGCGACATCGGGCCTCGCCTTTTACGACGGCGACCTCTTTCCTGAGTGGAAAGGCAATGTATTTGTCGGCGGCTTGGGCGGCGAACATCTTGAGCGGCTCGTACTCGAGGGCGACAAGGTCGTGGCAGCAGAAATCCTGCTAGACGGCCGCGGCGACCGCATTCGCGATGTTCGGCAAGGGCCCGATGGTGCGCTGTGGCTTTTGACGGATCACAAGAACGGTGAGGTGCTGCGAGTGGCGCCAGGAGAGTGACGGCGAGCGGTGCTGGGTGGCATACTAACTAGCCCTTCCTCTTAACCGGCCCCACTCCCATGACGATCTCGAGCGCCAGCCGTGACTTCCTTAAACTCTCGCTGTTGAGACCGCAGCCGTGCCGGTGCCCAGGATGCATCTGTCTGACCGTCGAAGAGCGGGAATCATTGCGCCGCGTCTCGCGGATTGTGGGCAAATGGAAAAGGCAATCCCAGTGCCAGGCCCGCACTAAAGCCCCGCAAGGTTGACACCCCAGCCGTCCCCGGGGCATTGTCCACGCCACTCAAGACGGCCCTGAATTCCAGAGCCGCCGCCCTGTCTTCGGAACGCCCGTGAGGCAGGGGGGTCAACACCCGCCAGCGAGTTTCGCCCGCGGGTGCGTTTGTGTATTGCGCTTCTCAAACGCGAGTTTGCCGGCGCAAGGGATAAGGTGAATGTTTCAATCGCTGTCAGATCGCCTCTCTGGCGTTTTCGAAAAGCTGACGCGGCGTGGCGCGCTTGCTGAGAGCGACGTCATCGAAGCTATGCGCGAGGTGCGCCGGGCACTGCTGGAAGCCGACGTCGCCCTTAGCGTCGTCAAGGACTTTACCGAGAAGGTGAAGGCGAAGGCGATTGGCCAGGATGTCGTGCGCTCCGTGACCCCCGGGCAGATGGTCGTCAAGATCGTGCACGACGAGCTGGTGACCATGCTCGGCTCGGACGCGCAGCCCATCGATCTCAATGCGAGCCCACCGGTTGCCATCATGCTCGTCGGTTTGCAGGGCTCGGGCAAAACGACAACGACCGCCAAGATCGCCAAGCGGCTCTCGGATAAAGAAAAGAAGAAAGTGCTGATGGCCTCGCTCGACACGCGCCGGCCAGCGGCCCAAGAGCAGCTCCGCGTGCTGGGCGAGCAGACGGGCATCGAGACGCTTCCCATCATCAAAGGACAAACCCCGCAGCAGATCGCTGCACGCGCCCTCGATGCCGGGCGTCTGGGCGGCTACGACGTCGTCATGCTCGATACTGCGGGCCGCATCCACATCGATGAAGCCCTGATGGCGGAGACAACGGAAATCCGCGACATTGCGCATCCACATGAGACCTTGCTCGTGGCCGATAGCCTCACGGGTCAGGATGCCGTCAACGTCGCCAAGTCGTTCGACGAACGCATTGGCCTCTCCGGCATCGTGCTGACGCGCGCTGATGGCGATGCGCGCGGTGGCGCGGCGCTGTCTATGCGCGCAGTCACCGGTAAGCCGATCAAGCTGCTCGGTGTCGGCGAGAAATGGGATGCTCTAGAAGATTTCCACCCATCTCGTGTTGCCTCGCGCATCCTCGGCATGGGTGACGTTGTCTCGCTGGTTGAGAAAGCCGCCGAGACAATCGACGTCGAAAAGGCCCAGAAGATCGCCCAAAAGATGAAGAAGGGCGCGTTCGATCTGGAAGACATGGCTGAACAGCTTCAGCAGATGCAAAAGATCGGCGGCATGTCGGGTGTGCTGGGGATGATGCCCGGCATGGGCAAGATCAAGTCGCAAATGGCCAATGCAAATGTCGACGAAAGCATTCTCAAGCGCCAGCACGCCATCATCGGTTCGATGACGCCACACGAGCGCCGCAACCCCAAGGTGCTCAACGCAAAGCGCAAGCGGCGCATTGCGGCCGGTTCGGGTACCAAGGTGGAGGAGGTGAACCGCCTCGTTAAGATGCACCGGCAGATGGCAGACATGATGAAGTCGCTTGGCCGCAACAAGGGGATGCTGAACCGCATGATGGGCGTCAGCAGCGCGCCGAGCGAGACGGAGATGGCGGCCATGCAGGACGAGCTGCAAAAGCTCGATCCCAAGGCGCTTGATCAGCTTCCAACGGATCTTAAAGACGCTCTGCCCAAAGGACTGCCTGGACTGGGCTCCGGCGGCGCACTGCCCGGAGGCCTGCCCGGCCTCGGCGGTGGCTTGCCCGGCTTAGGCGGCGGCGGTCTCCCGAAATTCCCCGTGCCATCGGGAAAGAAGAAGAAGTAACTCAGCTCAACTTGCAATGAAGGAAGAACAGCAATGTCCGTAAGAATTCGCCTTGCACGCGGCGGGGCCAAAAAGCGCCCCTACTACTACGTCGTTGCGGCCCACACGACGTCACCCCGCGATGGGCGCTACATCGAGCAGGTCGGCACCTTCAATCCAATGCTCAAGAAGGACGACGAGAACCGGGTCAATCTCAACATTGAGCGCTGCAAGTACTGGCTGTCAGTCGGCGCGCTTCCGACAGACCGCGTCGCCCGTTTCCTCGACGCCGCAGGTCTCTTCAAGCGCACGCCCTCCAACAACCCGATCAAAGGCAAGCCGGGGAAGAAACGCCTTGAGCGCGAGGCCGCCGCCGCTGAGAAGGCCAAGGAAGCCGAAGAGGCCAAGGCAGCGCCTGCGGAAGCGGAAGCCCCCGCCGAAGCGCCTGCTGAGCCACCAGCGGAGTCTGGCGAGCCGGCGGCATGAGGTGGCGGGCCGGGATCGGCTCCTGTTCATCTGGTGTCGACAGCGGGGGCAATTGCAGAAACATGGCCTAACTTATTGAAAACGCTTGTATTGCTACAGTAACATTGAAATGCCATGTAAAGTGTAGCAATATTAGTCAAATCAATGCTTTAGGTGCCATATGCGATTTGAAGAACTATCGGGCGAGCAGCGTCGACAGATGATTGACGCCAAGCAAGCCTTCAACGCGTGGCGGCAAGCTGACCAAGAATTTCGACACAGCTACCGCAAGGAAATGCACTGGCACAAGGTCGGCGGCCACGAGTACCTATACCGAAAATTCCATAAGGTCTGGGAGCAAATTGGTCCACGATCCTCAGAGACCGAGCAGATCAAGCGCGACTATACAGCTCAGAGAACCGCGCTGCGCTCGCGCCTCACGCGGCTTCAAAAGCGTCTGGAAGGTATGGATCGGCTCAACAAGGCAATGGGCCTTGGTCGAGTTCCAGACATTGCTGCGCGTGTTCTACGTAAGCTTGATGAGCGAGACCTGCTGGGGAACCATGTATTTGTTGCTGGAACGCATGCGCTCTACGCCTATGAAGTCCGTGCAGGTATCTTTTTTGGCGGAGAACTTACCGCGACCACGGATATCGACTTCTTATGGGATGTACGCCAGCGTTTCACGTTCCTAATGCAAGATGTCCATGTGCGCGGCGTAATCGGGCTCTTGCAGCAGGTAGACGCCACCTTCAAGCGCACGAGATCCTACCAAGCTACGAACTCTGACCCATACCTTGTCGAGCTGATTAGACCAGAACGCAAGAACGAAGTCTTCAAGCCTAACCCTAAGATTAGTGCGGCCGAAGGCGATCTTGAGCCCGCTGCTATCGAGGGACTGAATTGGCTCTTGCATGTGCCGAAGTTTGACGAAGTTGTCATTGGCGAGAATGGTCGACCGCTCTCACTAAGCTGTATTGATCCTCGCGCCTTCGCACTCCACAAACTTTGGATGTCAAAGCGCAAGTATAGAGAGCCGATCAAGCAACGGCGCGATGAGTTGCAAGCTCACGCTGCGGCTGCGGCCGCAATTCAATACATGGGGCTGAAATTCGATCGTCAGCACCTATCAGCACTTCCAAAAGAGCTTGCTGCCGGCGCGAATGAGCTCGCAAAAGCAAACACCGACAAATAAGTATGCCTCCGGCTCTCCAGCTACGAAACTCCCAGGTTAGGACCAGCCGGCTCCAAGGCGGGGCCAACGCCTCAATGCAACCAGTACGGAATGTTTTCGCGCAAATCAACCATAGCGCGCGCGATATCTTGCATGGGTCCCAACTCTAGCTACCCTACCGCAGCGAGGTTGG